>DASVAK010000294.1:0-11347 GCA_036376395.1 Candidatus Krumholzibacteriia bacterium | reverse complement strand
TCGGGGTTGCGCCAGTTGACCTTGCCGCGAATCAGCTCGCGCAGGACATCGGTGTTCTTCCCTTCCCCGACGACGGAGAAATCGCGCGCGACGTGATGCCCGGGACGAAGGAGGACGCGAAAGAACCGGCCCGTTTCGCTGTCACCGATCGCGACGGTTTCGTTGCCGGCGAGTTTTTCGAACACGGGGGCGAGTGCGGTGGCGAAGGGTGATTCGCGAAGCAGCAGGACCTGGCTGTCGAGGACACCGCCGGCGACTCCGACGGCGTCGCACGCGGCGGCGGTTTGCGGCGTGAGACCGCCGCGAACGAACAGCGGCAGACGTGTGTTCGCGAGCCACTTCTGCACCATGATGAAACTGCTGCTCTCACCGACGAAGCCGCCCGCTTCGTTGCCTTTTGCGACGACGCCGTCGACGATGTCATCGAGAGGTCGTCCGGTCCACGTGGTGTGCGTGGTCTCGGCGAGAACTTTGATTCCTTCGGCGCGCAGCGCGGCCACGGCGGCCTCGCCGGCCGCGATGGCGTCCTCATCCAGGATGAGCCACGCGAGCCCGCGCGCGGCAAAAGCGCGAAGCGACGCGACGATGGCGTCGTCGACCGCGCGCAACCTCAAACCGTATTCACCGCCCGCGCTTGACGCGAGTCGTTCGAGTTGTGCAAGAAGCTGCGCCGTCTCGGCGCCGAGCTCCGCATTGAGGATACCGACTCCGCCGGAGCGGGTGGCGGCGATCGCGAGCACGATGTCGTCCGAGCCCGCCGGGGTGTAGACAAGCTTGTGGAAACGGTCGACTCTCAAGTAACTACCGCCTCTACCGATGTTTCGAACCGATCGCGTGTGTCGGAACAACTACCCGCGAACGTCGGTCAATGTTGGCAACAACAACGCAACCGAGTCCTCGTGTATCCCCAATGACGAGTGATTCAGTTGACGGAACTCGGGGGGACGAAGTCCCCCATTGGGGCGCGAGCACGTCGTACTGCTACGGAGAGATATAGATTCGCGGCCCTTGCCCGATCCTGCGACGCGCACCTGTCATCGGTGGATCCGGCGCGTCAGGACGGCTTGGACGAGTACCTTGAGTGTACAGGAAATGGCCACGCCGGCTCAACGATCGTTGCGAAGAATCAGGAAATAAATCGCTGCAAATAAAAGAGAAGACGGTCCGCGGAAGCAATGCGGAGACGCAGGCGCACACCGGGCAGCGTGCAGGCGGCACACTGCCGCCTGCACGAAAGAGCGGTCGACCCCGGTCAGCTACCGGGGACCTTCTTGCCACCGGGCTTCTGCGAGGCGTTGACCTCGGAGGTTTTCACGGGCTGCTCAACGCGGCCCTTGTACGCCAGACCGGTGTCCTTGTGCGTGCGCGAGCTCCATCGGTCGAGCACCCCGTTCTTGAAAACCAGGTTGTACTCGACCGCGTCGCCCGATTCACTGTCCACGTCGAAGTAGGTCCACGCCTCCATCCCCAGCCCGTTGTGAACGCGGCTGCTCGGGTGCCCCCAGGAGGCGAGCACGTCGAAACGCCCCATACCCGGCACCACGGTGGCCACCGTGACGTCGTTGCGGTAGGGACTATCGGGGTTGGCGGTGAAGTACTCCGAGCGGATGTCGGAGATATACGGCGGAGGCTCTTGCAGCAACTGAAGCGAGGACGAGGTACATCCCGTGCACAACAGGAGCAGAAGAGGAACCGACCATCGCCCAGGCAGGGTTCGGCACATGACGGTCTCCTTCCCGCGAAGGAACCGACGAGCCCGCCCTCGCCGGCGAACTTCGCAGTGACTCACTACTATCAAGTGTTGTCCTGTTGTTTAACACTGTCAATGGGCCATTTTTGAGGTCCCCGGGGCGAGCCATTCTTCGTCTGGCCTTGGAGGACGGGGGTTCCTATAATCCCGCGCCATGAACGCACCCCTTTTCCCGAGTCGCGCCTTGTTGTTCCTCCTGGCCAGTCTCCTCGCCGTACCCGCGGGGGTCCGCGGGGCACGCCCCGATCTCGTCACCGAATTCGAGAAGTCCGGGGGCAAACGAACCTCGACCTACGCCGAGACCGCGGCCTACCTGGGCCGGCTGGATGATGCCGCCGACTGGGTCCGCGTGTCGTCGTATGGGACCACGCCCGAGGGCCGCGACATGCAGCTGGTCGTCGTCGACCGCCACGGCCGCTTCAGCCCCCAGAAGGCCCACACGGGCGACAACGTGGTGGTGCTGGTCCAGGCCGGCATCCATTCGGGCGAGATCGACGGCAAGGACGCCGGCCTGATGCTCATCCGCGCCATGGCGGTCGAGAAGACGCTCGCGCCCCTGCTCGACCACGTCACGCTGGTATTCGTCCCCATTTTCAATACCGACGGGCACGAGCGCCG
Source organism: Candidatus Krumholzibacteriia bacterium (assembly GCA_036376395.1). GTDB lineage: Bacteria > Krumholzibacteriota > Krumholzibacteriia > WVZY01 > JAKEHA01 > JAKEHA01. Next base: position 8,979 of record DASVAK010000294.1, on the reverse strand, counting down.
CGGCGAGTTCAACCGCCCCAACCAGAACGGCCCCGAGCAGCAGGGCTGGCGTACCACCTCGGTGAACCTCAACCTCAATCGCGATTACATGAAGGCGGACGCGGCCGAGATGCGCGCGTGGCTCGCCATGTACGACCGCTGGCAGCCCGATTTCCTCATCGACTGCCACGTCACCGACGGCGCGGACTACCAGTACACCGTCACCTACGTCGCCGAGGTCTGGCCGAGCGGCGATACGGAGGTGGCGGGGTGGACGAAGGAGCGCTTCGTGCCGCCGCTGTCCGACCGGATGCGACAGGCCGGCTGGCCGTTGTCGGTCTACGTCAACTTTCGCAAATGGGATGATCTCACGACGGGAATCGCGATCGGCCCGGCTACACCGCGCTTCTCCACCGGCTACGCGGCGCTTCGCAACCGCCCCGCGCTCCTGATCGAGACCCACAGCCTCAAGGATTACGCGACGCGCGTACGCGGCACGTACGAGATGCTGCGGAGCTCGCTCGCGGTGATCAACGACGAGAGCGCCGCTCTGCGCACGCTCGTCTCACAGGCCGACGCGCGCGCCGCCGCACTCGAGGGACAGACCATCCCGGTCCAGTTCGAGACCGATTACAGCGAGAGCACCATGATCGATTTTGCGGGCGTCGACTACACGGTCGAGAAGAGCAACATCACCGGTGGACGCTGGGTGCACTATTCGAAGACGCCGCGCACGTTCCGCATTCCGCTCTTCGACCAAACGAAGGTCTCCGCCACCACCACCGTGCCGGCCGCGTACATCGTGCCCGCGCCGTGGACCGACGTGATCGAGCGCGTCCATGCGCACCGGATCGACTGCCAGGAGCTGCGCGACAGCGTGACACTGGACGTATCAACGTACCGGTTCTCGAACGTGACGTGGGCCACGACGCCGTTCGAGAGTCACCACGTGCTCACCTACGACATTGCGCCGGTCACCGAACGCATGACGTTTCCCGCCGGGTCGCTCGTGATCGACACGCGCCAGCCGCGTGCGCGCGTGCTCGTCCACCTGCTCGAGCCCGCCGCCGCGGATGCGCTGGTGCGCTGGGGCTACCTGGACACCACCTTCGAACAGAAGGAATATTTCGAGGGCTATATCCTGGAGGACGTGCTGCGCAGGATGCTCGCCGCGGATCCGAAGCTCCGGGCGGAATGGGACGCGGCGAAGGCGGACACGTCGCTCGCCAATCACCCCGACAGGGTCCGCCAGTGGTTCTACGAGCGCTCGCCGTATCTCGACCGGCGCATGAAGCTCTACCCGATCGGCCGCGTTCTAGATCGCAACGTGCTCACGAAGCTGCCGCTGCGTCAGGGACGCTCGTAGACGACCCGCCCCCGGACGATGGTGTACTTCGCGTGCGCGTCGAGGATCGCCCGCGGCGCGGCGGCGGTGATGTCGCGATCGAACACGGTGAGATCCGCGCGCATTCCCGCCCTGATCACGCCCGCGTCCTTCTCGTCGAAGGCGGCATACGCGGCTCCCGTGGTGTAGCCACGAAGCGCCTGGTCCAGCGTGAGCCGCTCCTGCGGCCGCCATCCGCCGGGTGGATTTCCATCCGCGTCCTGGCGCGTGACCGCGGCATGGAGTCCCGTCAGTGGGTCGACGGATTCGACCGGAAAATCCGAGCCGAACGCGAGCACCGCGCCGCTGTCGAGGAGTGTGCGCCACGCATACGCCCCCTGCATCCGCTCCGCGCCCAGGCGGGTCTCGGCCCACGGCATGTCGGAGGTGGCGTGCGTGGGCTGCATCGATGCCACCACGCCGAGCGCGGCGAAGCGCGATATGTCGGCCGGATCGAGGATCTGGCAGTGCTCGACGCGCAGCCGCGCGTCCTTTCTCCCCGCCAGCGCCTGCTCGTACACGTCGAGCGTCACCCGGTTGCCGCGGTCGCCTATCGCGTGCGTGCCCACCTGGAAGCCCGCGCGGAGCGCATCCTGCGTCCACCCGAGCAGCGCGTCACGCGACTGAACGTCGAGGCCGGCGTTGCCCGGGTCGTCGCGGTACGGTGCCAGCAGCCGCGCGCCGCGCGAACCGAGCGCGCCGTCGGCGCGCAGTTTGAGGCAGCGCATGACCAGCCGGCCGTCGAATTCCTGCGCGGGTCCGGCGGCCAGCCGCTCGCGCGCGAGCGCTTCGTCGCCCGAATCGATCATTGAATAAATGGTGAGTGTCAGCCCACCGCGGCGTCCGAGGCGGCGCAGCGCGTCGAGCACCGGCCGTGTCGTGCCCGCGTCGTGAACGCCGGTGAGACCGACGCGGTTGCACTCCGCCACCGCGGCGGCCAGGCGCCGGTCGAGGATTTCCGCCGAGGCCGGCGCCACCCGGCTCTCGACCAGGTCCTCCGCGTTGTCGACGAAGATCCCGGTGGGCTCGCCGTGCTCGTCGCGGATGATGCGGCCCCCCGGCGGATCCGGCGTGGCGCGCGTGATCCCGGCGATTTCCAGCGCGCGCCGGTTCACCCACAGCGCGTGGCCGTCGACGCGTTCCAGGTACACGGGGTTGCCGTTCACCGGCTCGAGATCCCGCCAGGTGGGAAACTCCTGGCGTGTCCAGTCGTTCTGGTCCCACCCGCGACCGTGGAGCCAATCGTCCTTCCCCAGTCCGGGCTGGAATTCGCGCACGCGCGCGATGACTTCATCGATGGACTTGGTCCCGATCAGGTTGGGCTCGGTGAGAATGCGTCCGAGGTTGTGCAGGTGGCCGTGGGCGTCGACCAGGCCCGGTGTCACGGTGCATCCCGTGGCGTCTATGACGCGCGTATGCGCGTCGATCCACTCCCGCGCGCCGGCATCGTCGCCCGCGTAGACGATGCGATCACCGCGCACCGCCACCGCCGTGACGCCCGCTTCCCCGCTCATCGTGATGACGCGCGCGCCGCGGATGACGAGGTCCGCCGTTTCCGCTTCGGCGGCGCGCGACGGCGCGGACGCCAGCACGACGAGCGCGGCGAGCGCCAGCGTACGGCGCATCACATGGCCCGTTTCAACACGCGCAACCGTTCCTCGGCGCGGAGCCGCAGCGGCAGATCGGGATCGCCGTTCTTCCACATTCGAAGGAGCGTCTCGTACGCCTCGGCGGAGCGGCGGACATCGCCGGTCCCCTCGTAGGCGCGACCGAGCTCGAAGTACGCCACCGGATAGATCAGCGCCGCATCGGGGTTGAGCAGCGGCGCGTTCACAATCGAGAGCAGTTCGGGAATCGCGAGCCCGGGCTGGCCCGAGTCGATGTAGCAGCGCGCCGACGCGTAGCGGAGGAATTCGCGCGCGCTGCGGCTGGTGCCAAAGCTCGCGCGCTGCGCCGCCAGTCGCGCGCCCGCCGCGCAGTTGCCCGTCACGGTCGCGCGAACCGCCTCGAGGATGTCGCGACTGTCGGTCGAGAGGTGCGTCGCGTTGGCGCGCATGAGATCGTCGGCGCGCGCGGACTCGCCGGCCAGCAGGTGATACAGGGCCTTCACGCGCACCAGGTCGTCGCGGATCATGTTCTCGCCGCCGTCGCCGATCCGCGCGAGGGCGTTGCTGGCCCGCACCGCATCCTGGTCACTCCAGTACCCGAGCACGGCTCTCGATATACGGATGCCGGTGACGGAAGCCGAGTCGATGGACGCGAGCCTGCGCTCGTCCTCGTCGAGCACGCGCATGGCGTCGCGGTAGCGGCCGGTATAGGGATAGAGCACGGCCGCGCGAATACGCAGAAGCTCGCCCTGCACGGTGAAATCGTTGCGCCCTCCGAGCCGGGTCTCGGCCTCCTGAACCTGCCGCAGCGCTTCGTCGACGTGTTTCTGCATGAACAGGATGCCCGCCATGCGCACGTGCACGATGGGACTTTCGGGCGCGCGCGAGTGCGCCACATCGAGCGCGGCGAGCGCTTCGGCCGGCTTGCCCAGGCGCGCGTAGCAATCGGCGAGGTACTCGTACGCCTCGGTCGAGTGGGTCGCATCCACCCAGCGCTGCGCGGCCGCGAGCGCATCCGTGTCGAGCCCCTTGCGACGGTACGCCCAGGTGAGGTGCTGGAGCGCCCGCTCCATCACCGGGTCGATCGCGAGCGCGGCCTGGAAATGGACGATGGCCGAGTCCGCGCTGCCCGAGTGGAACTCCGCGTCGCCCAGCCCGAACAGCATCTCCTTGTCGTCCGGGTAGAGCCGGCGCATTTCGCGCAGGATCACGGCCTGCGCGTCGAAGCCGTCCTCGAGCCCCGCGTTCAGCGCGCGCACGAGGAAGCGCTCCTTGTACGGAATGCGCTGCAGGTTGCGCATCGCGTAGGCCACGTGCTTGCGCGCGAGCGTTTGCTGTCCGCGCGCCCACCATTCGGTGTACGCGAGACGGTAGTACGCGAGCGCGAAGGTCGAGTCGCGCTGGAGCGCGGTCTGGAAGGCTCTGCCCGCGCCGTCGAAGTCGAGCCGGTTGAGCCGGTCCTCGCCCTCGAAGTAGGCGTGGTACGCGTCGAGGTTGACGGTGGTGAGGTCGGCGACGGGAATCGTGTTCGCCACCGCGTCGGCGGAATCGCGCAGGTCGATGCGGATCCCACGCGCGATGGTGTCGATCAACCGCGGGATGCTCTCCGCGCCGCGTCCTTCCTGGCGCGCCGAGTAGACGTACCGGTGCGTGCGCGTGTCGAGCACCTTGAGGTCGATGGTGTACAGCTCGCCGAAGCGGCGCACGGTCGGAATGACGAGCGCGTCGACGCCGGCCGCGTCGCAGATCTGCTGCCCGAGCGATTCGTCGATGCGCGTCGCGTCGCCCTTGCCGAGTGTCTTCGCGATGTCGAACATGTGCGAGCGGCTCATCACCTGCAGTCGGCGCGACTGCTCGAGCGCGGTGATGAGCATGCCGGAGAGGCCCTCGAGCGCCGGCTCGTGGGTGTCATTGTTGATGTCGATCACCGCGATGGGCACCCGGTCCTGCCCGCCCGCGCGCCGGCCGCGCAGGAAGTCGACGGTGAAGATGGCCGCCGCCAGCGTGAGCACCGCCGCGCCCGCCACCGCCGCCATGCGCACGCGCGACCACGCGCGCGCCGAACCGCGCAGGTGGTCGAGTGCGTCGCGGAGCGCCGCGCTCAGCTCATCCAGCCCCTGGTAGCGCGCGGCCGGGTCCTTCTCGAGACAACGCTCCACGATGCGCGCCACGTCATCGGCGAGGTCGGGGCGCAGCTCGCGGATGGGGCGCGGCGTGTCGTGCGCGATGGAATACAGCACCGCCTGCTCGTAGTCGCCGGGGAACGGCAGCTGGCCCGAGAGCATCTCGTAGAGCACCACGCCCAGCGACCAGATGTCGGCGCGCTGGTCGATGGCGTCGCCGCGCGAGTGTTCGGGCGCCATGTACGACGACGTCCCGCGCGAGGAGAAGCGCTCGTCGGGACGCGGCTGGCCGCTGGGGCGCGCGAGACCGAAGTCCATGATGACGGCGCGCCCGCCGGGCGTGATCATGATGTTGGAGCTCTTCATGTCGCGGTGCACGATGCCGCGGCGGTGCGCCTCGGAGAGCCCGTCGGACACCTGCAAGAGCCAGCGCAACGCCTCGCCGACGTCGATCTGGCCCGAGAGGACGCGATCACGCAACGTCGTCCCCTCGACCAGCTGCATCGCGATGAAGGTCTGCCCGTCCACCTCGTTGATCTCGTAGACCGTGCAGATGTTGGGGTGGTTCAGGCCCGCGGCGGCGCGCGCCTCGACCAGCAGGCGCTCCGACTCGCCGGGGACGGCGAGGACGGCCGGGTGCAGGAACTTGAGCGCGACGGGGCGGCCCAGGCGCGTATCCTGCGCCCGGTACACGACGCCCATGCCGCCCTCGCCGAGCTTCTCGACGATTTCGTAGTGATGGATGCGACGACCGATCATGCGTTTGCGCTCACCGGGGGGTGCTCAATCCTCTCTACGTTGCGGGCGCGGCGCGGTTTCACGCCGCGAGCCGCTTCACGACCACGACGGTGAGATCATCGGTCCTCGGGGCGCCCCGCTCGTGCGCAAGCACGGCCGCGATGATCCGCCCCACCAGCTCCGCGGCGCTCTCACCGGCATGCTGGCGGACGCCCTCGAGCAGGCGTTCCTCGCCGAAAAAGGTGCCGAGTTCGTCGGTGGCGTCGGGGATACCGTCCGAGTAGACAACCAGCACGTCGCCGGGGTCCAGCGTGGCGGTGCCCTCTTCGTAGGGGAACGAGTCGAGGACGCCGAGCGCAAGGCCCCCGATGCCGAGCCGCTCCACGCCGCCGTCGCGACGAAGCAGCATGGGCCGTTCGTGCCCGGCGTTGCAGTAGCAGAGCGCTCCCGTCGCCGGTTCGAGGACGCCCATGAACAGCGTGGCGAACTTCTCCGGGTCCGTGCTCCGGTGCAACAACAGGTTCGACCGCGCGATCGTCTCGGCGACGGCCATGTCCAGCGCGGTCTGCCCGCGCAGCGTGGCCTGGAGGTTCGACATCAGGAGGGCGGCGGGCAGCCCTTTTCCCGAAACGTCCCCGAGGCACACCGACGTGCGTCCGTCCTTGTACGCGATGAAGTCGAAATAGTCGCCGCCCACCATCTGCGCGGCAACGCTGGTGGCGGCGAGATCGTAGCCCGGAATGACGGGAGGGGCCTTGGGCAGCAACTCATCGACGACACGCACCGCCAACCGGACCTGCTCCCGCATCGCGGCCAGCGCTTTTTCTTCCTCGTAGAGGCGCGCGTTCTCGATGATCTGCGCGGACTGCCCGGCGATGATCGCGAGCAGGCGCTGGTCGTCCTCGGTGAATCCTCCCGTCTGGTTCTTCTTGTTGTAACTCGCGATCACGCCGATGAGCTCGCCCTTGACGACCAGCGGCACGCAGAGCACCGACCGGATCGACGGGTCCCAGCTGAGGCCCTGGAAGCGCTCGTCGCCGGACGGATCGGCCACCAGCAGGGGCTTCTTGTAGAGGTGCATCCAGCCCAGCAGGTTTTCGTTGAGGTGGAAGCGCGGGTGCTCGGCCGAGCTGGTCATGGCCCGAACCAGGGTCTTCATCGCGCCGACGGCGCGCGCGGCATCGCGATCGACCAGCGTCACGACGGTCTGCTCCGCCTCGACGGCGCGCATCGACTTGTCGACAATCCTGCGGATGATTTCCTGGGAATCGACCGAGGCCCCGATGGCGCGGGCGAGGTCGTTGAGGATCGAGAGCTCTTCGACGGCGCGCTTGAGCTGCCGGTTCTCCTCCCGGAGATGACCGGCATCGTCTCCCGCCGCCTCGTCGCCCTTCCCGAAGGGGATGCGAAAACCTTTTTTCGACATGGGGGCCCCTCTCTGGTAGTGTGGTTCGGACCAAACGCGAGGCGCGCGTCGGGACTCTCCCCCGTGGCGAGTATCTGATGCCATCGCATCCATTGCAACCCGGTTTCCGGGGCTCCGTTCCCGCCCCCGCGGGCCACCCATGCAGATCGAAACCACCCGGATTGAAATCGCGACCGACGACGGCGTTTCCATCGCGGACGTGACCGCGGAGGTTTCGCGCTTCGTGCACTCGTGCGGAGTTCTCGACGGCCTGTGCGTCCTGATGGTCGGCCGCCAGGAGTGTTTTCTCTCGCTCGCACCCGACCTCGACGACGCCTTCGACGACCTGCTCCGGCTCGTCCAGGAGACGGCACCGTCGCCGGGTGGTCACGGTATCGATGATCGCGCCGACGTCGACACCACCGGCATCGTGCCACCGGGCGTTCTCGCCGACTCGCTCTCGTTCGCGGTTCGCGACGGGGCCCCCGAGCTCGGGAGCTGGGACGCCATCGTGCTGGTGGACGCCCGCGGTCCCGCGCGGAGGGCCATCGAGGTGACGGTCATGGGCGGGACCCGGGCTTCAGCGAAAACTTGAAGCAATTGCTCTATGTGGCTTAAAATAGGGGCTGCTGCACGGATTTAGCGCGGGCGGCGGCATTCTCCGCGGTTGCCCCTTCCGTCAACTGGATTACTGAATTTGTCGACACGTATTCCACCGTTCACTCGCTTCGGTCGCGCGCACGGGCTCGGATGGCTTCCAGCCGTCCTGGTCCCGGCGGCGGTGCTGGCGTCGGCAAGCCTCCCCCCGGTGCTTGGCGCCGCGCTGCGTTGGCCCGGACTCATGCTGGCACCCGGGGCGGCGGTCTACCTTCTGGCCGCCCGCCGGGAGCCCCGGACCTCGCGGCTCGCCGTCTTCGCGCTGCTCCTCTCTCCCGTCATCACGACGCTGGCAGGCATCGCGGGGCTGGCGATGCATCGTACCCCGGGCGCGATCGCAGCAGCCGTCACGGCGGTCTCGCTCGTGGCGTGCGCGGCGGCGCTGTTTGCAAAGCGCTTGCCGCTTGCGCTTCCGGACCGCCGGTCTGTGCTCTGGCTGGGCGCGCTTCTCGCCGTCGTCGTCCTGCTGATCGCGTTTCTTCCCATGACGCGCTCGTGGTGGCGGATGCGTTCCGATGCGTGGTTCCACGCCGCCGTGGTGGCGCAGATCACCGACTTCGGCATTCCCCCGCAGGATCCGTACTTCGCGGGCATGAAGCTGCAGTACATGTGGTTCTACCACGTGCTGGTGCTGGTGCTCTCGCGCGGCCTTGACCTCGACCCGTTCCGGGTGATGCCGCTCATCAATGTCCAGGCCGTCGTCGCGCTCGGCGTCGGCTCGTGGATGCTCGCGGGCGTGTTCCGCCGCGACTTCGCGCCTCGCCTGGGCGCAAGCCTGATGATGCTGCTCGGCTTCAACGGCGCGTTCTGGGTGTTCCTGCCGGTGAAGCTCGTCAGGGTGGTGATGGGCGACGTCCGCGGATTCGAGGAGATCAAGCGCACGTATTCACTGTTCCCGCTCGACTACGATCGTGCGCGCGGCTTCATGAAGATCTACTACAACTGGGAATTTCTCCTCGACAAGTTCATGGTTGCCACCGCATTCGGACTCTCGCTCGCATTCATGGTCGCTGGCTGGTACGCCGCCGCGGAGTACCTGCGCGCGCGCCGCGCGGATTCGCTCGCGCTGCTGGCCGGCTCACTGGC
>DASVAK010000281.1:0-2522 GCA_036376395.1 Candidatus Krumholzibacteriia bacterium | reverse complement strand
GCAGCGCCCGGAACCGGTCGCTCCCGGGCTCCCCGACGACGACGACCTCGAGCTCCTCGACGCATATTCCCGCGCCGTGATCGGCGTCGTGGAACGCATGACGCCGTCGGTGGTCAGCATCCGTATCACGGCGCAGGACATCAACGGCGGCATGGGCATGGGCGCCGGATCGGGCTTCGTCATTGCGCCCGACGGATTCATCGTCACCAACCACCACGTGGTGGAAAAGGCGACCAACGTGGGGGTCGTGTTCACCGACGGCCGCGAGCTCTCGGCGCGCGTCGTGGGTACCGACCCCACCACCGATCTCGCGCTCCTGCGCGTCGCCGAAGGCGGGCTGGTTCCCGTCGAGATCGGGCCATCCGAGAGTCTCCGCGTGGGCCAGCTCGTGATTGCGATCGGCAACCCGCTCGGTTTCCAGAGCACCGTGTCGACCGGTGTGGTGTCGGCGCTGGGGCGGAGCCTCCGCGGCAATTCGGGGCGGCTGATCGAGAACATCATCCAGACCGACGTCGCGCTCAACCCCGGCAACTCGGGCGGACCGCTGGTCGACAGCCGCGGTCGCGTCGTCGGGGTCAACACCGCGATGATCCGCATGGCGCAGGGGCTGTGCTTCGCGATTCCGTCCGCCACCATGACGTGGGTCGTGGGCGAGCTCATGACCGACGGTCGCGTGCACCGCGCGGTGCTCGGTATCGTGGGGCAGAATCGCCCCGTCAACCGCCGCCTGCAGCGCGAATTCGACCTGCGCGAGGCGACCGCGGTGGAAATCGTCTCGCTCATGGAGAACGGCCCCGCGCAGAAAGCGGGCCTGCGCCCCCGCGACGTGATCGTCGCCATGAACGGACATGGGATCAGCAGCATCGACGACCTGCAGCGCATCCTGGCGCGCACGCCGGCGGGACAGGTGCTGCCGGTCACGGTGCTGCGCCACGGCGGTCACCGCCACACCATCGACGTCACCCCCATCCACGACTGACGTCGCGCCGGGCGCCGCTCCCGCGCTATACTGCGCGCATGCATCTGCTCTTCGCGGGGGCGCTCGCGTTCACGGCCGGCACGGTGTTCGGCATCTTCGGCGCGGGTGGTTCGATCCTCCTCGTCCCCATTCTCGTCTACGTCCTCGGCCTGCCGGTGAAAACCGCGCTCGGCATGTCGCTGTTCATCCTGATGTGCACCGGCATCATCGCCGCGCTGGCGCACGCGCGTTCGATGAACGTGCGCTGGGTGATCGGCCTGCGCTGGGCACTGGCGGGAATCGGGGGCGCGTACCTCGGCGGTCGCGTCGCGGAATTCATCCCGGAGACGGTGCTGCTCACCCTGTTCGCGCTGGTGGTGGTGGTCGCCGCGGTGCTGATGATCGTCCGCCGCGTTCCTCCGCGCACCGACGAGCCCGAGCGAGTGCCGCCGCTCAAGGGCATCCTCACCGGATTCGTCCTCGGATTCTTCACCGGCATGATCGGCACGGGCGGAGGGTTCCTGCTCGTGCCGGGGCTGGTGATCATCTGCGGCCTCGACGTGAAGCGCGCCATCGGCACCTCGCTGCTCATCATCTCGATCAATTCGCTGGGGGGATTTCTCGGCTTCGCCGCGCACGAGACGTTCCCGTGGCGGCTCACGATCACGGTCGCGCTCTTCAACGGCGCGGGCAGCCTGCTGGGCGAACGGCTGGGAAAGCCGCTGCCGGCGCACCGCCTGCGGCCCGCATTCGGCGTGTTCCTGCTGCTCGTCGGCACCGTGATGGTGGCCGAGAACGTGGTGAGCCTGCTCGCGAAACATTGAGCGCCGGTTTGCGTGTATAATGCGACGCGGCCGCACCGGCCACCCACTTTCAACCCCGGAGACACCCATGTTCGACTTGAATGCCATCCAGTCCGCATTGCGTGAGCTCGGTCTCGACGCCTGGCTCTTCTACGACTTCCGCGGCAACAATCCGCTCGCGCGCAGCATCCTGAAGCTCGAGGGCGGGATGAACTCGCGGCGCTTCATGTACCTCGTGCCGGCGAAGGGAACACCGCGCAAGCTGGTGCATCGCATCGAGGCGGGCGCGCTCGATTCGCTCCCGGGTGACAAGCACGTCTACCTGCGCTGGCAGGAGCTCGAGGCCGGCGTGAAGGAGCTCGTGAGCGGCTGCAGGAACGTGGCGATGGAGTACTCGCCGAAGAACGCCATCCCCTACGTGTCGACGGTCGACGCGGGGACGATCGAGCTGGTGAAGAGCACCGGCGTCGAGCTGCATTCCTCCGGCGACCTGATCCAGGTGTTCGAGGCGGCGTGGGACGACGAGGTCTGGCAGATGCACCTCGAAGCCGACAAGCACACGCAATCCGCGTACGACATCGCGTGGGGCATGATGGCCGAGGGCGCGCGCAAGGGAAAACCCGTGCGCGAGGTTGAGGTGCAGAAGGCGATCATGGATCACTTCGCCGCGCACAAGCTCACCACCTACCACCCGCCCATCGTGGGCGTCGGCCCGCACGCGGGCGATCCGCACTACGAGCCCGTCCCGATGAAAGACAGCG
>DASVAK010000279.1:0-3733 GCA_036376395.1 Candidatus Krumholzibacteriia bacterium | reverse complement strand
CCGAACAGCTCGCTCTCCAGCAGGCTCTCGGGCAGCGCGCCGCAGTTGATGCTGACGAACGGCCCGTTGGCGCGCGAGGAGCGGAAATGGATCGCGCGCGCGATGAGCTCCTTGCCGGTGCCGCTCTCGCCGTAGACCAGGATGGTGCTCTCGGTGTCGGCGACCTTGTCGACCAGGTGGTAGATCTTCTGCATCTCGTCGCTCTTGCCGACGATGGTTTTGAGGTCGCTGGTCTTCTTGAGCTGCTTCTTCAGGAGCACGTTCTCGGTGCGCACGCGCTTCATGTCGAGCGCGTTGCGCACCACCATCTTGATCTCGTCGTTCTTGGCGTGCTTGATGAGATAGTGGAACGCCCCCTGGTTCACCGCCTCGATGGCGGTCTTCTGCGACGCATACGCGGTCATGATCACCACCGGCATGGTGGGATCCAGGTGCTTGATCTCGCGCAGCACCTCCATGCCGTCCATGCCCGCCATCTTGATGTCGGTCAGCACGACGTCGAACTTCGAGGCCGCGACTTCCTCCACGGCCTTGCGTCCCGTGCTGACCGTCGTGATCTCGTAGCCTTCCTTTCGCAGCATGATGGAAAGGAACTGGCACATGCTCTTCTCGTCGTCAACGACCAGGATTCGTTCTCCAGCCATGGATTGCCCTTTCTTGCTGACCGTGTTCTCGCTAGTGCGCGTGGACGGCCTCTTCGGTGTCCGCCTGCGCCCGTGCCGGCGCGCCCGCCGGCAGTACAATCGTGAATTCCGCCCCGCGCTCCGCGTTTCGATACTGGATCGACCCGCCGTGCGCGGTCACAATCTTGTTCGCCATCGCGAGGCCAAGGCCGGTGCCGCCGTCCTTGGTGGTGAAGAACGGCTCGAACATCCGCTCCAGACCCTCGCTCTCGATGCCCGGACCCTCGTCCTTGAACGACACCCGCACGGTGCCGCCGTCACCGCGGCCGGCCTGGATCTCCAGCACGCCGCCGCTCTCCATCGCCTCGCAGGCGTTGACCGCGAGGTTCATGAACACCTGGCGCATCTGCTCGTCGTCCATCCACACGTCCGGGAGCGACGGGTCGCACGCGGTGCGGATGGTGATGCCCTCGCTCTTCTCCGCGTTCTTGCGCACCAGCGTCACCACGTCCTCGATGCACCGGCACAGCGCCGCGGGCACCCGCCGCGGCGTGCGCAACCGCGCGAACTCGAGGAAGTCGGAGATGATCCGGTCGAGCCGGTCCGACTCGCGCATGATGAGCTCCATCAGGCGCTTGTTCTCTCCGTCCAGCGCGAGCTCGTGGTAGAGCATCTCGATCGATCCGCTGATCGAAGCCAGCGGGTTGCGCAGCTCGTGCGCGATCCCGGCCGAGAGCTCGCCCACCGCCGCGAGGCGGTCCGCCTTGCGCACCCGCTCGCGCATCTCGTGGACCTCGGTGAGGTCCTGGAACACCGCGATCACTCCACGCCGGCGCTGGGTGCCGTCGGTGAGCGGCGAGATGCTGATGCCCAGCGGCCGGAACGCACCGGCGCGCGTGCCGATCGCAATCTCGTGCCGCCGGCGCGGCCGCTCCAGCGCCAGGGATTCCACCAGCTCGTGCGCCAGGTCGTGCGCGCGGCGCCCCAGCGCGTGCTCGAGGTGCGCCGAGAGCACGTCGTCCTTGCGCAGCTCGAGAATTTCCTCGGCGGCGGCGTTCATCGTGATGGCCCGGCCGTCGGTGTCGACCACGAGCACGCCGCTCGACATGTTCTCCAGGATGTAGTTCGTATCGATGCGCAGCTGCTCGAGCGCCGACTCGGCGTGCTGCAGCGCGCGCCCCTTGAGCTTGATCCGGTCGGCCAGGTATCCGCCCACCGTCCCGACCAGCAGGAACATCGAGACGTGCATGTACGCGTCGATGAGCCCGCTCACGTGCACCGGCGGCAGCCCCGCGCGCACCGGCGGCACCATCGCGCCCAGCGCCTCCAGCACCTGGAAGGTGACGAAGCACGCCGACGAGAGCCCCGCCGCCACAAGTCCGCCCGGCATCTCCAGCAGGAACGCCGCCGCGGCGATGGTGAGACAGAAGACGGTCGTGAACTGCCCCGACACACCGCCGCTGTAATAGACAATGGCGGCTTCCAGCGCGATATCCGCGCCCACCACCACCCACGCGACGCGGCGCTGTGTCACCCCGAGGCGCATCAGCGCCACGCCCACCACGCCGATCAGCACGCTGATGCCGAGCAGCAGGTACAGGGGCCGCGCGTTGAACGCCTCGTCCGTCAGCGCGACGATCGTGACGCCTGCCCCGACCACGAGGCAGGCGACGATCGTGCGCAGCAGGAGAAAGCGATCCAGCGCGCGGCGGGGGTCGTTCCCGTCCTCGACGGGTCGCACCGCGCCCATGGACCTATCCGTTACCCACGACGGTCACGAGCTTGAACATCGGGAGGTACATGGCGATGAGCATGCCACCCACCACGATACCCATGATCACGATCATGACCGGTTCGATGATGGCGGTGAGCGAATCCACCGCCGTGTCCACTTCGCTGTCGTAGAAGTTCGCGATCTTCTCCAGCATCTCGTCGAGCGCGCCGGTCTGTTCGCCGACCGCGATCATCGACGTCACCATGGGCGGGAACACGCCGCATTCCTTGAGCGGTTCCGAGATGGTGTTGCCCTGGCTGATGCTCTCGCGCGTCGCCAGCACCGCGTTCTCGACCACGCGGTTGCCAGCGGTGCGCGCGGTGATTTCGAGGCCCTGCAGGATGGGCACGCCGCTCGAGATGAGCGTGCCGAGCGTGCGCGTGAAACGCGCCACCGAGCCCTTGCGCACCACCGTGCCCAGGACCGGGATCTTGAGCATCATCTTGTCGACCTGGAGGCGTCCGTTGTCGGTCGCGTACCAGCGCTTGAACGCGATCACCGCGCCGACCGCCGAGGCGCCGAGCGCCCACCAGAAGTTGCGCAGGAAATCCGAGATACCGATGACGATCCGGGTCGGCATGGGCAGCTCACCGCCGAAGTCCACGAACATCTTGGCGAAGGTCGGAATGATGAAGATGAGCATGAATGCCGTGGCACCCAGCGCGACGCACGCCACCACCGTCGGGTACGTGAGCGCGCTCTTCACCTTGCGCTGCAACTGGTCGAGCTTCTCGAGGAAGGTGGCCAGACGCATCAGAATCACGTCCAGGATACCGCCCGCCTCGCCGGCTTCGACCATGTTGACGAAGAGCTGGTTGAAGATCTTCGGGTGCTTGCCCATCGCCTCGCCCAGCGTAGCGCCGCCCTCGACGTCGGTCATGATCTTCGCGACCGACGTGCGGAAGAACTCCTTCTCGGTCTGCTGGGAGAGAATGTCCAGGCACTGCACCAGCGGCAGACCGGCGTTGATCATGGTGGCGAACTGGCGTGTGAACACGCTGATGTCCTTCACCGAGACCCGGTTGCTCGTGGGCAGCTTGATGTTTATCTGGGTGCGCTGCTCGCGCACCGAGGTGATGATGATCTTGCGCTTGCGCAGGTACGAGACCAGCTCATCCTTGTTCTCGGTCTGGTACTCGCCGGAGAGGAGCTCTCCGCTGGGGCTACGGCCCTTCCAGAGATACGTGCTTGCCATCGTCTAACTTCCTTTCCTCTCCGCGCCTAGCGCGTGGCTCCGGCCGGCTGCCCGAGCATGTTGGACAGCTCCTGGACGTCGTGGCTGCGGCGCATCGCTTCCTCGAGGCTGATGTCCTTCGACACCACCGCGTTGAAGAGC
>DASVAK010000268.1:0-3693 GCA_036376395.1 Candidatus Krumholzibacteriia bacterium | reverse complement strand
ATCGTCGTTGCCGAGGCGGGCGCGCTCGATGCGCGCCGCCGTAATGGTCTCACGGAAGGCGTGGCGGACGAGCGCCCGGCGAACGTGCGGCTCGAGCAGGTCGAAGCCGCCCGCGCCGCCGCCACCCAGGACAATCACGCTGGGGTTTAGCGTGTTGAGAAGGATTCCGATCGCGATGCCGAGCGCGGTGCCGGCCTCGCGAATCGCGGCCTTCGCCCAAAGCTTGCCTTCGCGGGCGGCCAGAGTGACGTCCCAGGCGGTGAGTCTTCCCTTCGGGCCGCCATGCGCGCGCGCTGCGCGCACGATGCCGTACGACCCGGCAAACGCCTCCAGGCAGCCGCGCGATCCGCAGCGGCAGAGCGGCCCGTCCGGGTCGACGGAAATATGGCCGATCTCGCCGCCGTACCCGTTGGCGCCGCGCACCAGGTGGCCGTCCATCACGATGCCGCCGCCCACGCCGGTGCCCAGCGTGATCAAGATGAGATCGCGCCCGCGCGCACGGCGGACCGCCGCTTCGCCGTAGGCCGCGCAGCTGGCGTCGTTCTGGATGAGGATGGGAACCGAGAAGGTGCGCGATGCGATGCGCGCGAGCGGCGCGTGCTCCCATTCCTTGAGGTTGGGAGAGGCGGTGAGCACACCACGGCGTTCATCGAAGAGGCCGGCGCACCCGATCCCGACCGCGTCGATGCCGTCGGAGCCGAGCGATCGGGCGGCGGCGTGGATGCGCTTGAAGGCGCGTGCGGCGCCCTCGCTCGCCGACGTCTCGATCAACCCGCGCCGGATCACGGTGCCGTCGTCGGGGGCCACCGTCGCGATCTTGATGTTGGTTCCGCCGATGTCGATCCCGAGCAGCTGCTTCATGAATGCGGCATTCCGTCCCAGAGGCGTCGTCCAAAGTCCTGCACCACGCGGTGCGATCCCATCGCGACGATGACGCGATACGGACTCCCGTGTTCGAGCCGTTGCGCCAGCCGCCCCAGCGAGTCGTCGCGCTCGTCGCGCCGGTTCCAGAGGATGACGTTCGTGGCCGCATCCGGCAAGAGCGGAAGGAAGAACCGCTGCAGCAATTCGTGCGGCGCGAACGCCGTATCGCTGCTGCCCGGTTCCGACTCCGGCTCGACCAGGCACACCGAGCCCGCCGCGCGCACCAGGTGCGCCGGCGCCTCGAAGAGCTCCTTGCGGCGCAGGAGCCCGAAGACCAGCAGCGTTTCTTCGCGGGGCGCGAACGCGGCCAGGTGCTCCGCCATGGCGCGAAGCGCCTCCTCGTTGTGGGCGATGTCGAGGACGAAGGTCCGGCCGCCGCGTTCGATGCACTGGAAGCGGCCGGCGATGAACGCGCGCCCGATCCCGTCCCGCACGTGTTCAAGAGTCGGACACACCTGCTCGGCCGCCGCGACCGCGAGCAGGGCGTTGTCGGCCTGGTGTCTTCCGGCGAAGGGTACCCGCACGTTTCCATAATTGGAGCGGCCCGTCCGAAGCGCAACCTCGAGGCCGTCCAGGGCTTCCTTCCGGACGTCGACTCGACCGATGTCCTCCAGCGTGAAGAGCGGGATGCCATCGCGGATAGCGCGGTCGCGGACGATCTGCATCAGCCCCGGCTTGAGCGCGCCCACCATGAGCGGAACCCCGGGGCGCGACACGCCGAGCTTTTCGCCCAGGATGGCCTCCTCGGTGTCGCCGAGGATGCGCCGGTGGTCCATCGAGATGCTCGTGATCACGCTGGCGACCGGCTCGACGATGTTGGTGGCGTCGAACCGCCCGCCCAGGCCCACCTCCAGGGCCGCGACTTCCACCCCTCGCTCGGCGAATATCTGGAACGCGATCGCGGTCAGCGCCTCGAAGTAGCTGTACGCGATCTCGTCGCGCAGAGGAGCGATCCGGGCCGCGGCCGCCTCCAGCTCCTCGACGGTGACGAACTCTCCGTCGATGGCGATCCGCTCGGCGACGTGGAAGACGTGGGGCGAGATGTAGCGCCCGGTCCGGATCCCTTCGTGCTGGAGAATTGACGCCAGCATGGTGGTCGTCGAGCCCTTGCCGTTGGTGCCGGCGATCAGCACGGAGCGGAAGCGCCGCTCGGGATGGCCCAGCCGGTCCATCAATGCGGAGATGTTTCCCAGCCCCAGGGTCATCGCCGAGGGCGAGAGGCCGAGAACGAACTTTAGATTGGGCGGAAGCGCGGAGGGGGGATCAGGAAACGGCCGGAGACTGCGAACCATCCTTCACGTCCTGTTCCGAAGCGGAAACGGCCCGCGCGCACATGAAGTCGAGCAACCCCTCGAGGGTGCGTCGAAGCTCGTCGCGCGGAACGATCATGTCGATCATGCCGTGCTCGAGCAGGAATTCGCTGCGCTGGAAGCCTTCAGGGAGGTCCTGCCGGATCGTCTGCTGGATGACGCGGGGACCCGCGAAGCCGATGAGCGCGCGCGGCTCGGCGATGATCACGTCGCCGAGGGTCGCAAAGCTCGCGGTCACGCCGCCGGTGGTCGGGTTCGTGAGAATCGAAATGTACGGGAGGCCTGCCGCGGAGAGGCGCTCGAGCATCGCGCTCGTCTTGGCCATCTGCATGAGCGAGTAGATCGACTCCTGCATGCGCGCGCCGCCCGAACGGGACACCACGATCAGCGGGCGACGGCGAAGAATGGCGTCCGCGGTGGCGCGGGCGAACTTCTCGCCCACGACCGAGCCCATGCTTCCGCCCATGTACGAGAAGTCCATGATGCCGAGCACGACGTCACGACCGCTCATGCTGGCGAAGCCGGTGACCATGGCGTCGTCCATGCCGGTCTTCTCGCGGTACTCCTTGATGCGGTCCGTGTACTTCTTGAGGTCCTTGAAATTGAGCGGATCGCCCGACACCAGGCCGGTGTGGGTCTCACGGAACGAGCCGGGATCCGACAGGATCTCGATGTACTGCTGGGTCGAGATCATGAAGTGGTTGCCGCACCGGGAGCACGTCCACAACCGCTTCTCGAGTTCCTTTACGTAAAGGATCTCGCCGCAGATCTCGCACTTCTTCCACAGGCCGTCGGGGACCTGTTTCTTCTGGATGGGCTGGATGCCCTTCTTTTCCCGCTTGAACCAGGACAAGGGACCTCTCCTCGTGAACCCGCGTTGGGGTTAGGAAGACTATAGCCGGGGTTTCCGGGGCTAACAACCCCAATCTGGCCCCGAAGCGCGGCAAAATCGGCCGCCCCTGCGGTGTAAGTCACAATTTCACAATGAATTTCTTGACTACCAGGACCAGGTCACCAGCCGCCCTCGCGCTGGCCTGAAGCACCTCATCGTGGGCCGGAACGGCGCAATCGATCCCCGTACACGGGTTGGTAACCACGGTAACGGACACGACGGGAAGGCCGAGCCGGTTCGCGACGGCGACTTCGGGTGCGCCGGACATGGCGGCGACATCGGCGCCGGCCGACTGCTGGAAGGCGACCTCGGCCAGGGTTTCGTACAGCGGACCGCTGGCGCAGAACATGGTGCCGGGCTGCCACGCGACGCGCGCCTCGGTGGCAGCTTGTTCGAACTGGCGAGTGGCGGCGGCGTCGATGTGAAGGCTCGCGACGGGTCCTGTCATCGCGCTCGCGGGTCCTGTCATCGTGCTCGCGGGTCCTGTCACCGGGAGGCTCGCGACGGGTCCTGTCATCGCGCTCGCGGGTCCTGTCACCGGCCACCCCGGACCAGACTCGCCGCGCT
>DASVAK010000267.1:0-2312 GCA_036376395.1 Candidatus Krumholzibacteriia bacterium | reverse complement strand
CAGCACCACCGAGCCTGCCGTCGGCGCTTCAACGTGCGCGTCTGGCAGCCACGTATGGAACGGGAACATCGGCACCTTCACGGCAAACGCACCGAAGAAGGCGAGGAACAGCAGCGTATCCGCAGGGATGGACAGCCCAATCCACGACAACGTGAGCCCACCCTGCATCGGTTGCGCGGCGGCGGCGAACACGCGGTCGAACGCGAAGTTCGGAATGCCGGTGCCCGGGTCGCCCGCCTTGATGCCGAGATACAGGATCGCCACGAGCATCAGCAGCGATCCCACCATCGTGAAGATGAAGAACTTGAGGGCCGCATACAGCCGGCGCGTGCCGCCCCAGATCCCGACGATGAAGTACATCGGGACCAGCATGACCTCCCACATCACGTAGAACAGGAAGAGGTCGCGCGCCATGAACACGCCGAGCATGCCGGTCGTCAGGATCAGCATGAGCGCGTGGTACGCGCCCACCTTCGTGCGCACGCTCGTCCAGCCGCCTAACACGACGAGCGGCATGATGAGCGTCGTGAGCAGCACGAGCATCACCGAGATGCCGTCGATGCCGACGGCGAAACGGATGCCCCATGTTCGGATCCACGCCAGGTCGACGACCGCCCGGAAGCCAGCCTCGCCGGGGAGCACGACCCACCACAGTCCGATCGAGACCACGAACTCGAGCAGGAACGTGAACAGGGTGATGCGGCGCGCGAACATCGCGCCCGCGTCATCGAGCCCGCCGCTTCCCTCGCCCTTCGCCGAAGCGCCGTAGAGCAGGATCACGAGTGCGCCGACCAGGGGAATGGCCAGCAACGTGGGGAGCACCCACGCCTCGTATCCGATCGAAGTCAGGAAGGCGAGCATCGAATCAGCGGAGAGTGAAGGCGCCGAGCACTGCGATGACGCCGATCAGGAGAACCCACGCGTACGTGCCGACCTGCCCGGACTGGAGGCGCGAGCCGAACCAGCCGAACAGTCTCGGAATGCCTGCGCCTACCCAGGTGACGAGCAGCTTGTCGATGATGCCCTGGTCGACGCCCGTGGACAGCACGTTGCGCGAGATCCAGACGGTCGGCCGCACGATGACGCGATCGTACAGCTCATCGACGTAGTACTTCTCGCGCAGCACGCGCTCGAAGCCCTGCTCCTCCGGCGCCTGTGCCTTGGGCACGAGCCGCGCGGGCTTGAGCCTAACGACGGCGATGAGGATACCGATCACCGCGATCGCAACCGCCGCACCGATGAGCGCGAGCTCCGTGGTGATGCTGTGCGAGGCTTCGGGTCCCGTCACCGCGGTCGTCGCGGCTCCGACCACCGGCTCCAGCCAATGCTCGAGGACGTGCGACGGACCTAACGGGATGATGTCGGGGAGGTTCAACCACCCGCCGAACAGGCTCAGCACGCCAAGGATGACGAGCGGCCCGGTCATGATCCACGGCGCTTCCGCGAGGTGCGACTGCTCCTTCTCGCCGCTCCGGTTGGGCCCGTGGAAGGTATAGAGCATCATCCGCGTCATGTAGATCGCGGTGAGCAGCGCCGCGGCGAGTCCCATCGCGTAGATCGCGTACAGGACCGTGGTGCCCGGAATGCCCAGCCACGTCACCTGCGCGAGCGTCGATTCATGAGCGCGCGCGAACACGGCGCCGAGGATCTCGTCCTTCGAGAAAAAGCCGGCGAAGAACGGAATGCCCGCAATGGCGAGCGTCGCAATCCACATCAGGATGAACGTCACCGGCATGTAGCGCCGGAGCCCGCCCATGTTGCGCATGTCCTGCGCGTCGTCGTGGTTGTGCGTGGCGTGATACGCGCGGTGCATCGCGAAGATCACGGAGCCCGACCCGAGGAACAGCAGCGCCTTGAAGAACGCATGCGTCACGAGGTGAAACACACCCGCCGCATACGCACCCACGCCGACGCCGACGAACATGTACCCGAGCTGCGAGACCGTGGAGTACGCGAGGACGCGCTTGATGTCCCACTGCTTGAGGCCAATCGTCGCAGCGAACAGCGCGGTCAGCCCGCCCACGAACGCGACGGTGAGCTGCGCGGCCGGCGCGAGCGAGAACAGGAACGCGCTCCGCGCAATGAGATAGACACCGGCCGTCACCATCGTGGCGGCGTGGATCAGCGCCGACACCGGCGTTGGACCGGCCATGGCGTCGGGCAGCCAGGTGTACAGCGGAATCTGCGCGCTCTTGCCCGCGCACCCGAGGAACAGGAATAGACAGATCGTGGTGACGAGCGCGCTGTTGAACCCCAATCCCGGCGCAGCCGCCGCGACTCCCGCGAAATCGAGCGCGCCGAGGTTCGCGAAC
>DASVAK010000255.1:0-6044 GCA_036376395.1 Candidatus Krumholzibacteriia bacterium | reverse complement strand
CACATCGCGAATTCCTAACGCCAGCGTCGGCGACTAGAACCCCCAAGCAGATGCAACGAAACGGCCCTCCCGCGATGCGGGAGGGCCGTTCGCTTTTTGCGGCGCGCTCAGAGCGCGCCGACGACGCTGGTCACGAAACCGTAGTAGATAGAGACCGCAACGCGCAGCACGGGTCCGAGGATCATCCCGAGCACACCCGACCAGAGCAGCACGATGAGGATGATGAAGCCGAACCGGCCGATGGACGCGAGCGCCTCGCGCGGTCCGGGTGGAAGGTAGCGCATCAGGATCCAGTGCCCGTCGAGCGGCGGGATGGGCACCAGGTTGAAGAGCGCGAGCACGCAGTTGACCTGGATCATGCTGTAGAAGAGCGTATTGAAGAAGAACAGCGAGCGTTCGCCCGTCACCGCCGCGCCGGGAACATGCTTGAAAAACAGCGCCACGCCGATCCACAGCACCGAGCACACCAGCGCGAGCAGCAGGTTCGAAATCGGCCCCGCCGCCGCCACGTAGGCGTTGTGCACCACGGGATTGCGCAGGTTCGCGGAGTTCACCGGCACCGGCTTCGCCCAACCCAGCATCGGCACGCCGTAAATCGCGCCCGCGATCGGAAGCAGCATGCCGACGGGATCGATGTGCGGGAGGGGGTTCATCGTGATGCGCCCCATCGCGCGCGCGGTCGGATCGCCGAAGTGCTCGGCCGCGAGCCCGTGCGCGTTCTCGTGCACGATGACGGAAAACAAAAACGCGACCAGGCTGACGGCGATGGTGAGAAAGTCGGGCGTCATCGAACGTGCAGCACCTTGTGGGTCTGGGGGATGACGCGCACATCGTCGAGATGGCGGCTCGCGGCGCGCGCGCCGGCATCCACGAGCTCGAGCAGCGCGGCGCGGCTCTCGCGCGTGGCATGGCGGCCGAGCAGTGCGTCGCTCTCGGGCTGGATGACGAACGGGAGCGCGCGGCTCGACTCCGCGACCAGCCGGGCCGCGTTCTCGATTTCCTCCGCGCTCGCCTTGAGATCGACGATCACCTTGACGAACGCCGACCGCCCCGTCGCGCGGTGCGCGTCGAAGCCCGCCTCGCTCATGACGCGCAGGAACGCGCGGTGCGCGACGCGATGATCGACCCCGGTGGCCGACTCGAGCTTCACGTCCATCGCGATGACGTCGATGTGCCCGATCAGAGACGCGAGCGCATCGGGGTGCAGGCCCGCCGTCTCGAGGTGAATCCGGAAGCCGGACGCGCGCAGCGAGCGCGCCAGCTCGCGCACGAACTCGGGCTGCTCGAGCGGCTCGCCGCCGGTGATGCTGACCGTGCGCACCGGCTCATGCGCGCGCGCCATGTCGGCGACGTCGCCGAGCACGTCGCCCAGCGCCACCGGGTTCTCGCGCCAGGGGCGCGGCGCATTCTTCGGCGCATTGTGAATGACGAAACGCGGAGTGCGCACCTTGCTGTAGACCGTGTCGCACCACGAACACGTGGCCACGCATCCGGCCGTGCGCACGAAGATCTGGCGCTCGCCGACGAACAACCCTTCGCCCTGGATCGAGCAGAACATCTCCGAGAGATGTCCGTGCAGCGCCGCGGCCGTGGCGTCGCGCGCCGGTGTCGAATGCGTGGTGCTCATGAGACGGTCTTCACCTTGGTGGTTGCGTAGGCCGCGCTCTCCAGTTCGCGCGCGTAGCGATCCAGCAACTCGCGCAGCACGTCGACCGCGTCGAGCCCCAGCTCGCGCAGCCCCACGGCCGGCACCGGCGCCCCGGCCGGATCGACATTGATGCCGAGGTGGATCAGGCTCGACGTCGCTGACGGCGCCGCGATCGAAACCGTCAGCTTGCGGCCGTCATAATATAGGTCATCGCCGTCCCGGGTTGCGATCTTTCCCGCCCCCGCCAGGATCTCGCCCAGGATCGCCACCAGCAATCGCTGGCGCAGCACCGCTTCCGGGAGCGGGCAACCCGGATGCTCGGCGATCACGTGCGCCATCGAGGCGGCGCGGATGAATTCGCCCGCGCGCGCGTCGTCCAGATCGACCAGGTGTTCGGTCGGCACATGGCACGGCCCGACGAAACCGGCCACGGCATCGCCGTCGAGCCCCGCGCACTCGCGCACCCAGCCCGGGCGCAGCTCGGTGCCCGTGTACGCCACGGTAGCGTCGAGGACGCGGACGGAAATTTTCATGCGTCGAACTCGATCATCGGCCGTTCGGCCGGGGGCAGCGAATCGGCCGCGCCGCGCAGGCGCAGACACGAGGCGCACCGGCCGCACATGCGCTCGCCCGAGCGGTAGCAGCTCCACACGATCGAGAGCGGCGCGCGCAGCTCCAGCCCGAGCCGGAGAATGGCGCGCTTGTCGAGATCGATGGTGAAGCTCTCGACGCGCACCTGGTTCCGCGTGGACAGCTCGAGCGCGCGGTTGGCGCGCGACACGAACTCGGCGCTGTTGTCAGGAAACTCCTCCGCTTCCTCGCGGTTGAAGCCGGTGACGATGGTGTCGCACGCGTAGCGTTCCGCGTACGCGGCGGCAATGTTGACGAACACTCCGTTGCGGTTCGGGATCCACACGTCGGCGAGCGATTGCAGCGCGCCCGCATCCTCGTCGCGCCGGCCGGCAACGGCGGAGTGCTGCATCCCCGGCGGGGCAAGCGACTCCAGCCAGCGCACATCGACATCCTGGAACGGGAGCCCGTAGTAGTTGGCGGCGCTCATCGCGGAGACGCGCTCGCTCTCCCGCGCGCGCTGCCCGTAGTCGAACCACATCACCGTCTCGACGCTGCGCTCCTGGACGGCGCGCGCGAGCGACACGATCGAATCGAGTCCTCCGCTCACCAGGGCAATCGATCTCGGCCGCGGCGCCACGACGCTATTCCTCGTAGGCCGCGCAGGCCTCGGGACCTTCCCACACTTCCACGCGCGCCAGTCGTCCGCGCGGCGACACGGCAGGCTTGCCGGAGAGCAGCCGGAACACCTCGCGGGCGAGGTTCTCCGCCGTGGGCGGCACGGTGTCGAACGGCGCCAGCTCGTTCAGGTGGCGGTGGTCGAAACGGTCGTGCACCTCGCGGCGCAGGAGGTCCTTGAGGTCGCGAAAATTCGCGCCCATGCCGTGTTCGTCGAGGCCCGCGAATTCCCAGAACACGCGCACGGTCCAGGTGTGGCCGTGCAACCGGTCGCAGGGGGGACAACCCGGAAGAATGTGCGATGACGCCAGCCGGCACTGGACCGAAAGCGTGAAGTGTGGAGTCAAATTCGTCGTTTCGATGGAGGCCGCGCGACGGGCGGGCCGGCCGCGCGGAAATAACTGGCCCGCGGATTTCGCAACTGTTTGAGAGGATGATACTTGAACGGTCGCGGCGGGCGCAACCCGGCCCCGGCGCGGCGTGCAATTTGCGCTCCCGGCCGGGCCGGCCGCGCTCCCGGCCCGGGTTCGCCGGCCTGTCGTATCCGGCGTTGTCGCAAGCGCTTACCGGTTCCCCGCCGCAATCCGGCGCAACCGTCAACTCTGGTATGCGATTCGCTTGTGTTCCGGGCCACGCCGGGTCGCGCCCGCGCGGAACGAATCACCATGACCGAAAAAGCCGCCAGCATCCTCCAGAAAGCCCAGCAGGAGCGCAAGCGCGCCCAGTTCGACAAAGCGCTCAAGCGCCTCGAGCAGGGCATCGCCGCGCACCCCGACGAGCTCGACCTCTACCTCGAGGCCATCGACGTTGCGCTCGACGGCGGCGAGCTCATGCCGGCCACCAACCTGCTCAAGACGGTCCAGGACAAGTTCACGCGCGATCGCGACCGCGTGCTCGAATTCGTGCGCAACAAGGTGGAGACCAACCACGACCCCGCGCTCGCGCGCTGCGTGGTCGAACACGCGGTGAAGCGCCGCGACCTCGACGGCGCGCTCGCCCTGCTCGAGAAGGTCCCCGACCACACCGTGCGCGAGCTGTTGAATCGCGCGCGCACCAAGGCGCAAACGCTCAAGTCGGCGTCGCACGGCGGCTACACCGTGCGCGGCGAAGCGGTCAGCAACGAGATCACCAACGCGGTTCTCTCGGTGCGGCTGGGCAATCTCAAGGAGGCGATGGCGACCCTGGTGAGCGTGGTCGAGGAGCGCCCCGTCGAGCACAAGGCAATGGATGACTTCATCGCCGCGCTCGCGGCGAAACACCCGAAGTCGGGCCGGCTCCGCTTTGCGCGCGGCTGCATGCACCGCGCGGGCGGCAACGAGGTGGAGGCGATCCAGCACTTCCTCGAGGGCGCGCGGCTCGAGCCCGCGTGCGCCGCGGCGTGCGCCGGGCAGCTCGCCGTCATGCTGGAGAAACCCCTGCATCCGGGCAAGATTCGCCACGCGCTCGCCGAGGCGCTTCTTCTCAAGGGTGATCCCGACGCGGCAGCGGCCATCCTGCGCGATCACCTGGCCGAGAACCCGGAGAACGGGCGCGAAGTGATCATGCTGGTCCGGCCCTTCATCGATCCGGCCCAGGGTCTCAATGCGTGCAGCTGGCTCGCGATGGAGCAGGCGCTCGCCCTCGAGCACTCGGCCGTCGCGCTGGAGATCCTGCGCGCAGTCCAGCAGCGCGGCGGCCATGGCGACGAGCTGTTTGCGTGGCTCGAGGCGCGCGCGCAGGCGGCGCCGCTCCCCAACGACGTCATGCTCTTCCACGGTTCGCTTGCGCTCGACCAGAAGCAATACGACCGCGCGGCCGAGATTCTCTCCGATGTCTGTTCGGCATCCAGCCAGGATGTGCCCGCGGTGCTGTCGATGATCGACCGCCACCGCTCGTCGCACACCGTGCTCGACGTTCTCTACCTGCAGTACTCACCGAAGGAAACGCCGATGGTGTCCACCGGCGCCAGCGACGACGAGGGTTTCCAGACCTTCGAAGCAAGCGAGTTCCGGTTCGAGAGCGCGGAGCGCAGGCCGCCCGCGCCCGCGAAGCCGGCCGCCGCAAAGCCGGCGCCGAAGTTCAATTCGTCCCCGTTCTCGTCAACGCCTCGCAACGGCGACGGCGGCGCGACGGCGCGCAAACGCTTTACCGACGCCAACGAGCTCTCGTTCGACGACGACGGTGCAGTGAAACGCTCGGAGGAAGACGAACCCATGGAGACGAAGACACCGGCCATCGAGATCACGGAGTCGCACGTGACGAACGTGGCGCAGCAGC
This sequence comes from Candidatus Krumholzibacteriia bacterium, assembly GCA_036376395.1. Lineage (GTDB taxonomy): Bacteria > Krumholzibacteriota > Krumholzibacteriia > WVZY01 > JAKEHA01 > JAKEHA01. The sequence goes on along the minus strand of DASVAK010000255.1, from coordinate 892 downwards.
TTTATCTCGCGGGCGCCGCGGCGTTCTTTCACATCGATGACAGCGCCGCGGACGCATCGACGGCGGAGAGCCCGGCGCCGGCGGCGCCGGCGGCGCCCACCCCCGAACCGGCCCCCGCGCCCGGACCGGAACCATTCGAGGCTCGCTACCAGAAGTTCTCGCGCGGCGAGCTGTCGAACGCCGCCGTGATCGAGCTCCTGGCCGAAGCGGTTCGCGACGAACACCTGGACGCACTGCACGATCTGCTCTACTTCACGCCCCAGACCAGCGAGGAACATTTTTCCCGGTACTACTACCAGGCGGAGTATCACCTCATGTCGAACCGGCCGCTGCAGGCGCTCGAGATCCTCGCCCGGCTCGACACACCCGACCTCTCCGACGATGACCGGTCGCGCGTGTGGTACAAGATCGTGATCGCGCAGCGCATGACGCACAACTACGCGGGCGCGGCGTCCACGCTCGAGCGGCTGGTCGAGCACTTCCCCGGCCGCGAGGACCTGCTCCGGCTCAAGCGCCGCAACCACGAACAGTTCATCGAGAGCCAGTCGCTCGCCGCCACCACGCTCGAGAAGACCTCGTCCCTCGACTAGCGCTACCCTTGAGCCCGCGCGGGTCCTGTCCGCAAGGCTCGCGTCGGCGACCCGCTTGTCTGCCCGGCGGTGAGCCGAAGCACGCCGGTCCCGCGCGCCGGAGCTCGGCTCGCGTCGGCGCTCCGCTCAGGTCTCCGCGCGCAATGTCATCTGTCCGAAGCGCGCGTCGACATGCAGTCGTCCCGGCACCCGTGCCGGTCCGACTGCACAGGTGAATCGCGTTCGCTGCCGACGCTCGTCTCGCTGTGTTCCACGCGCGGGTGGCCGCGAGCGGGGCCGCACCCCGAGGACGGAGCCGCGCC
>DASVAK010000253.1:0-3509 GCA_036376395.1 Candidatus Krumholzibacteriia bacterium | reverse complement strand
TCGAACGGCAGCAGGTGGAGCAGAAGCTGCTCGAGGCGAACCAGCAGCTCGAGTCTCGCGTCGCGGCGCGCACGCAGGAGCTGGTGCAGGCGCATGCGGTGCTCGCGGCCAGTGAGGAACGCCTTCGGATTGCGCTCGACGCGGGTCGCATGGGAACGTGGGAGCTCGATGCGATGCTGCGGATCTGTCACATCGATGACGTCCAGTGCGAGCTGCTCGGCCTTCCGTCCGGCACACGATCGGTGGCGCTCGACACGCTGCTGACGCTCACGCATCCGGAGGACGACGACCTGGTTCGTGGCGCGGTTGAGCACGCGTTGAAGACGAACTCCGACGGGGCCGCCGATTATTCCTACGAGTTCCGCATCGTCAGGCCCACCGACCGCGTCACGCGCTGGTTGCTGGTGAGTGGTCGTACCATTCCCGCCAGCGACGGTCCGCCACGGCGGATTGGCGTGACCTTCGACATCACGGCGCGGAAGCACGACGAGCAGACGCTCCAGGAAGCGGATCGCCGCAAGAACGATTTCCTCGCCACGCTGGCGCACGAACTGCGCAATCCACTCGCGCCCATCCGCAATGCGGTGGAGCTGTTGCGGATGAAGGGTCCGCTGCCGGTGGACAAGCGCGGCCCGGCCGAAGTGATCGATCGTCAGGCGCGTGCGCTCACGCGACTCGTCGATGACCTGCTCGACATCAGCCGCATCACGCAGAACCGCCTCGAGCTTCGCCGTGAGCCGGCAAGCCTTTCGGCCATCGTCGAGGCGGCGATCGAGGCGAGCCGGCCGTTGATCGACGCCGGCGGCCACAATCTCGAGGTAACGCTGCCTGACGAGCCGATCGTGCTGCTGGCGGACGTGACCCGCATCGCGCAGGTGATCTCGAACCTGCTCAACAACGCCGCGCGTTACAGCGACAAGAAGGGACAAATCCATATCGACGTTCGCCGCGACTTCATGGAAGCGGTGGTCACCATCGTCGACGAGGGAATCGGGATTCCCACGGCGATGCTCGGCCGGGTCTTCGACATGTTTGTGCAGGTGGATCGCGCGCACGAGCGGGGCCGTGGAGGCCTGGGCGTCGGGCTCTCGTTGTCGAAACAGCTCGTCGAGATGCACGGCGGCCGGATCATGGCGACCAGCGGCGGCCCGGGACTCGGCAGCACGTTCGAGGTTCGCCTCCCGATCGCGCCGGAGGTCGAGGCGTCGGTGCGCGCGATCGGCGTGAAGGACGACCTGCCCACGTCGCGATTCCGGCTGCTCGTGGTCGACGACAATCGCGATTCGGTGGACAGCCTGAGCACGTTGCTTCGCCTGATGGGGAACGACGTTCACATGGCGTACGACGGCGTCGAAGCTGTCCACGCCGCGCACACGCTGCGCCCGGATGTCGTCCTGCTCGATGTGGGGCTGCCGCTGCGCAATGGCTACGACGCGGCGAGGCTGATTCGCACCGAGCCGTGGGGGAACAGCATGGTGCTCATCGCCCTCACCGGCTGGGGCCAGGAGGAGGACCGGCGCAAATCACGCGAGGCGGGATTCGATCATCACCTCGTCAAGCCGGTCGACCCCAAGGTGCTGATGACGCTCGTGTCGGACCTGTTCCACAAGCAGCGCCGCGGGTTGCCGGCGCGCATCGAGCCGTCGGTCGTCAGGTTCTAGATCGGTAGATCGGGGTCAGACACCTGACCATGGGGGTCAGACACCTATCAGCGCCTAGGTGTCTGACCCCATTAGCGCGCGGAAAAGCGGCCGGCGAATTGTTCGACGGTGATGGGCTCGATGCCGAAGCGCGATGCCGACGTCCGCCACTCCGGAAACTGGCGGTCGGTGACTGTCATCCAGTAACCCATCGATACGAGCCGCGCCGCCACTTCATTGAACGGCCGCACGACGTGCCTGGCGATGCGCAGCACCGGCGCGGGAATGTGACGCCGCTTTTCCGGAACACCCAGGGCGCGTTGGATGGGCGCTGAGAACTGCACCAGCGTCATCTGGCTCGGACCGCCGATGTCGATCACCTCGTTCTTCACGCTCGGGTCGCGCAGGATGGCGAGCACGAACGACGCGACATCCTCGATGGCGATGAAGTTGCAGACGCGATCGCCCCGGCCGAACACGGTCGCGACCGGGCCTGGTTTCTCGGGGTTGCCGAACAGGACGCCGGTCCAGACGTCCATTAATGCGCTGGGGCGGATGGCGACCCACGGCACCCCGCTGCGCTTCACGATGCCCTCCACCTCCAGCTTCACGCGGAAGAAATCGACCAGGCTGTCGGCCGTGATGTCGCGCGCCGAGACGTGCACCCACCGACGCGCGGCAGCGGCCCTGGCGGCCGCGCCTAACGTTTCGTACATCGTTGCGTCCACGCGATTCGGGCTCCCGGCGCCCTTCCCGAAGATGCTGTTGGCGGTGCTCACGATCTCGGTGACGCCATCGCAGGCGCGGTCCATGGACGCGCGATCGAGCATGTCTCCCACAAACGGTTCGGCGCCGAGCTTCGCGAGCTCGTCGAGTTTCCTCGCGTCCCGCGACAGCGCGCGCACGTTACGGCCTTCCTGGCGGAGCCGCCGCGTTATGACGCGACCGAGTGTTCCGCTCGCGCCGGCCACGAGGATCAATTCGCGCGGCCGCTGGACCTCAGTCTCTCGCATTGCCGTCCATGGCCGCCTTTCCCTTGAGCCGCGCCTTCTCCTGCTCGATGTACCACTCGGCCTCACGCAGCAGGGCCTGCGCGTCGAACAGAATGCCGTCACGGATGGTCCACGCGACGCCTCCGTGTTTCCACTGCTCGTTGCGCGGGACCACGCCGTAGAAACCATAACCGCGCCCGTACATCACCTTGAAGTTGTCGATTGGATTCCCATTCACGACGGCGAGGTCGGCGCGGCAGCCCACGCGAACGCCACACTGGTCCTTCATCCCCAGTGCCTGCGTGGCGTTGGTGGTCGCGACCTTGATCACGTCGATTGGATGAATCCCGGCTTCCTGCAGAAGTTCCAGCTCGCGAATGAGCGCGATGCCTCCGATCTCACCCTCGTCACTGCCAGCGGTGAGCAGCCCGCCGCGTTCGTGGTACGTCTTCACCCACTTCATCCAGATGCCGAAGTTCTTCTTCCAGTTGATCTCGTCGGATGTCTTCCACTCGCGCTTGAACGACCCGTGCACGCTGCTGTCCGGGCCGGCGGCGATCTGGCTCGGGTGCATGAAGGTTTCCTTCACCGGCAGGCCCGCGCGTCGCCACCAGTCCCGGTTGTCCTCGTAGACCGTCATGGTCGGGTCCCAGTTGGTCCCGTTTCGGATCATGAGGTCGATGACGGCGCTCAGCTTCTCCGGGTTCTTGTCGGCTTCGGACCAGAGGAGCCCGGCGTAGCGGAACCGATCCAGTTCATCCCAGTAGTTGTAGTCGGTTGGGAAGTTCTGCGAGCCACCTAACGCGGCATCCGGAATCCCGTACCAGTGCTCGATGCTGCGCACCCCGGCATTCGAGGCCACCCGGGCGTCGGTCTC
>DASVAK010000248.1:0-11195 GCA_036376395.1 Candidatus Krumholzibacteriia bacterium | reverse complement strand
AACGCGCAGCGCGCCGCCGCCAACATCAGCGATCCCAACCTGCACTGGCTGGGACCCATCGTGAACAACCGCGGCATGATGCTGCTCGCGGGCGGCATGGTGGGCGGACACGCGCGCATGCACGGCCCCAATCCGTATGCGCCGGGGTCGTCGGTATCGCACTGGTCGACGGCGTTGACGCCCAACGAACTGATGGAACCGTTCTACACCGCGGCGAACCACGAACCCGGCATGGCCTGGGCGCTGCTGGACGAGGTCGGCTGGACGCTGTGCTCGCAGCCCGGAAACGGGTGCAACGGCGCGGTGGTCGACCTCACCCCACCCACCGGGCCGCTCAACATCTCGAACAACGACGCGCAGGAGCGCGGCGTCTTCGTGACCGCGCTCAAGGATTTCACCATGTGCTCGTTCGGCATGGAGGGCGATTTCGTGCCCGGCCAGACGCTGACGGCGCGCGTCTACGCGGCCACCGGCACCACGCGCGGAGCGCTGCTCGCCTCGGGCAGCGCCACCGTCGGGTTCGACGGCAACCGCATGCACTATGTGCCCATCTCGTACACGCTCCAGAAGTGCAAGGAGTACGACATCACGATCGAGTTCCAGACCGCGGACGCATGGCCGTGGTGGGACGAGGCCGCGATGACCAAGCGGCCGTGGGATGCCGACGGCGTCATCCGCGTTCGCGACGGCGAGCTCTCGGGCGGGGCCGGAAACTCCGCGCTTCCCCATTACCAGCTCCGCGGCAGCACCCCCGTCACCGAGCTGCAGGGCAACTTCTCGGTCTCGGCGACGGGACCCACCACGCTCTACCACGAGCACGGTGCGTTCATCACCGCGACCAAGACCGCGTCGATCTCGAAGCTCGGCGTGCGCGTGCAGTACTCGGCCGCTCCGGGCGTGCTGCGCGCGTACGTGTACGACGCGGCCGGAAACGTGCGCGGCAACCTGGTGTCCGAGGGCATGGCGGCGGTTCCCGCGACGGCCGGCCAGGTCATCACGGTGCCCATCAACGCCGTGCTGGAGGAAGGACGCCAGTACAACATCGGCTTCGACTTCGGCACCTTCTCCACGCGCTACGTTCACACCGAAGCATTTCCGTGGCAGCTCAGCGACGTGCTCCGGGTCGACGGCGTCGAGCTGGCGGGAGTGCTGAACGTCGCAACGCAGCAGGTGCCCGCGTTCGAGATCGGATATACCGAGGGCCCGGGGCTCAGCTCGCTCGACATCGTGGCACCGTGGCTCGGCACGCCAACCGGCTCGAGCGTGGGTGGATTCAGTTTCGGCAAGTTCGTGCAGGCCGTCGCCACCCAGGACTTCACCGGTGTCGGCCTCTACGCCGACATCCCGGCGGGTGCCACGCTGGTGGCGAACATCTACAACGCGAACAACACGCCCGCGCGCGGCTCGCTGGTCTCGACCGGAACCACCACCGCCACGGCCCCGACGGGGCTGCGGTGGCACGACATCCCGGTGTCGGCGCGGATGGTGACGGGCCAGTACTATGACATCGAGGTGCAGTGGAGCGCCGCCACCGCCTTCCCGTACTGGGAAAACGTGACGGCGCAGCCGTACACCGCGTACGGCATCCTCAAGATCATCGTCGGCGAATTCGGCGGCGTGCCGGATCCGCTCAAGGAATGCGCGCGCTTCCGCGTGTACTCGTGCCCGGTGGGTTCGCTCACCGCCACGGGTCCGACGGCGACGCCGAAGTTCGCGCTGCACGACGCCGTGCCCAACCCGTTCTCCGGAACGGCGACCATCGGGTACGAGCTCGACGAGGCGGCGTCCGTCTCGGTGCAGGTCTACGACGTGGCCGGCCGCAAGGTGGCCGATGTCGTGAGTTCAAAGGCGATGCCGAAGGGTTCGGGGCAGCTCAGCATCGATGCGGGCCACCTCGCCTCCGGTGTCTACTTCGTCAAGATGTCGACGCCGGCCAAGAGCGTGACGCGGAAGATCACCATCATCCGCTAGCGCGGGCGCGGGCAGTCAGCCCACACGGGATGCTCAAACAAGAACGGGGCCTTCGCAGGAAGGCCCCGTTTTCTTTATAGCATTGCTGTGCGAGCGTGGTTGCCCGCGCGGGATGGCCGGCTACTTGAGCGTGACGATCCGTTCGACCGAATTGCTCGTCCAGCTGAGCACCGTCTCGATGCCGGGAACGACGCCGCTGGGGCCCAGGCCGAGCCAGATGGTGGCCAGCACCGTGACCAGCAGCACCGCGCGCACACCCCAGTCGTCGAACACCGTCGCCTCGTTCTTCGAGGTGCGGAAGTACATGTACACGACCACGCGCAGGTAGTAGTACAGCGAGAGCGCGCTGTTGAGCACGCCGACCACCGCGAGCCAGGTCAGGCCCTGCTGGATGGCGGCGTTGAAGACGTAGTACTTCGCGAAGAACCCCGCCGTGGGAGGAATGCCCGCCATGGCAAACATGAACAGCGCCATGGTCACGCCCAGGAGCGGCCGGCGCAGGCCCAGCCCCGCAAAATCCTCGAGCTCGAGGCCGCGCGAATCGCCGCGATTCTCCATCGCCGAGATCAGCGCGAACGCGCCCAACGTCATCAGCGCGTAGACGAGCAGGTAGAACATCACGCCCGACGCGGCGGTGGTGTCGGTCACCGAGAGCGCCGCCATGCCGATCAGGATGTAGCCCGCGTGGGCGATGCTCGAGTAGGCGAGCATGCGCTTGACGTTGCGCTGCACCAGCGCCACCACGTTGCCGAGGGTCATGGTGAGGATGGCGAGCACGATAACGATCCCGAGCCAGTCGGAGCGCGCCGGGAAGAAGCTCATGCAGAACACGCGCAGGAACGCGGCGAACGACGCGGCCTTGACCGCCCCCGCCATGAAGCCGGTCACCGGCGAGGGCGCGCCCTGGTACACGTCGGGCACCCACATGTGGAACGGCACCGCCGAGATCTTGAACACGAACCCGACCAGGATCAGCGCGATGGCGAACAGGAACGGCGCGTGGCGGTAGTACTCGCGCGCCATCGCCTCCACCATGATGCCCTTGAAGTTCATGGTGCCGCACAGGCCGTAGATGATCGACATGCCGTAGAGGAAGAACGCGATGGCGAAGGCGCCAAGCAGGAAATACTTCATCGCCGCTTCGTTGGCGAGGAAGTCGCGGCGGCGGAACCCGATCATCACGTAGATCGACAGGCTCATGAGCTCGAGGCCCAGGAAGACCGACATCAGGTCGTACGCCGTCACCAGCACGAACATGCCCGCGGTGGTGAGGAGCAGGAGCGCGTAGTACTCGCCGCGCATGATGTCGAACCGGCGCAGGTAGCCGTCGGAGACCAGCACGGTGCCGATCATGGCGACCACGCACAGTCCGGTGAAGAACAGGCCGAAGCGGTCGACCACCAGCATGCCGTTCAGGATCGGCCCCGCCTCGGTGTTCCACAGCGACACGATCGAGCCGAGCGTCACGACGCCGACCAGCGCGGCGAAGAGGCCCTGCGCGCGCGCCGTCTTCTCCGACACGGCGCTCCACGCGAAGAGCAGCATCGCGCCCGCGGTCAGGATGAACAGCGGCATCAGCTGCCGCGCGATTTCAGCCGAAAAAGCCGGCATCATTCCTGATCACCCGTTTCGGCCACGCGCACCGATGCGTCGCGGGCTTCCATCGCCTGGCGGACTTCCGTCATCTGTGTGACAAACTGGTTCACCGCGGGCTCCATGCGGCTCACGAACGGCTTCGAGTACACGCCCATCCAGAAGATCATCACGATGAGCGGGATGAAGACCAGGATCTCGCGCGGTGTCAGGTCCTTGAGCGCATTGTTCTTCTCGTTGGTGATCGGGCCGAAGAAGACGCGCTGGAGCATCCACAGCATGTAGATCGCCCCCAGCACCACGCCGCTCGCGGCGAGAACGCCCCACCACACGTTGGCCTGGAAGGCCCCGACCAGGATCAGGAATTCGTGCACGAATCCGTTGAGGGGCGGAAGCCCGATCGACGAGAGCGTGACGATCATGAAGATCGTGGCGTAAATCGGCATGACGCGGGTGATGCCGCCGTATTCCGAGATCATGCGCGTGTGCCGGCGCTCGTAGATGACGCCGACCAGGAGGAAGAGCGCGCCGGTCGAGATGCCGTGGTTGATCATGCCCAGGATGGCGCCCTCGACGGCCTGCGTGTTGAGCGCGAACAGGCCCAGCATCACGAAGCCCAGGTGCGACACCGACGAATAGGCCACCAGCTTCTTCACGTCCTGCTGCACCATCGCCACCAGCGCGCCGTAGATGATGCCGATGATCGCTATGGTGGTGATCAACGGCAGCGCGCGCAGCGCGGCTTCGGGGAACATCGGCATGGCGAAGCGGATGAAACCGTAGGTGCCCATCTTGAGCAGCACGCCGGCCAGGATCACCGAGCCCGGCGTCGGCGCCTCGACGTGGGCGTCGGGCAGCCAGGTGTGGAACGGGAACATCGGCACCTTGATGGCGAAGGCCAGCGCGAAGGCGAGGAAGAGCAGCCACTGCTGCGGCCCCGACAGCACCGTCGTCATCAGCGCCGGGTAGTCGAAGCTGAGCTCGCCCGTCTGCACGCGGTGGACGTGCACCACGTACAGGATCGCGACCAGCATCAGCAGCGATCCGATCATGGTATAGATGAAGAACTTCACCGTGGCGTAGATGCGCCGCTCGCCTCCCCACATGCCGATCATGAAGTACATCGGGATCAGCATGGCCTCCCAGAACACGTAGAAGAGGAACATGTCGAGCGACACGAACGCGCCGATCATCGCCGTCTCGAGCAGCAGCATGCAGAAGAAGAACTCCTTCACGCGGTTCTGGATGCTCGAGAAGCAGCCCAGGATGGTGATGGGGGTCAGGAACGTGACCAGCATCACCAGGAACAGCGAGATGCCGTCGATGCCGACGTGGTACGAGATCCCCAGCGTCGGCAGCCAGGCCGTGTTGACCACGAGCTGCATGTCGGGCGTGGCCTGGAACGCCTGCACCAGCCGCAGTGACAAAACGAACACGAGCGTGCTCGAGAGCAGCGCGAACCAGCGGATGGCGTTGTGCGCCTTCGCGGGCATGAGCGTCACGATCAGCGCGGCGAGCAGCGGCAGGAATGTGATCTGGGAGAGGATGTCCACGTTATCGCACCATGTGATAGACCAGGTACAGGAACCCGATCAGCATGAAGAACGCGTACGTGCGCACCACGCCCGACTGGGCGAGGCGCGCCACGGCGCCGAAGAGCCGGGCGGTGATGCCCAGCCCGTTCACGATTCCCTCGATGATGCCGGCGTCGATGAACCGGAACATCAACTTGTCGGAGAGCGCGTATCCCGGTCGCACGATGGTGCGCTCGTAGAGCTCGTCGATGTAGTACTTGTTCGCGACCAGGGTGTAGAACCCGCCCAGGCGCGCGCTCACCAGCGCGGGAATTCCCGGCGAGCGGATGTAGAACGTGTACGCGAGCAGGATGCCGGAGATCGCCACCGCGACCGAGAGCACCATGAGCAGGATCTCCATCGAGCCGTGGCCCTCGGCCGCTTCGGCCGCAACCGTCATGCCCGCCGGCAGGTCGATCATTCCGACGCCCACCGGGTGCGAGCCGATGTGACCCGCGAACACCGGCTCGAGCCAGTGATGGAACGCGTTGTCCGGCCCCGGGAACATCGCCGGCATGCCGAGGAACCCGACCACCACCGCACCGGCGGCCAGCACGATCAACGGGATCGTCATCGCGGGGGGCGATTCGTGCAGGTGGTGCTTGGCTTCGTGCGAAACGCGGTCGGTCCCGTGGAAAGTGAGGAACACGGCGCGGAACACGTAGAACGCGGTCATGAACGCCGCCGCGACACCCGCGACCCACAGCACGGGGCCGAGCCACGCCGGCTCGAGGTGTGCGGTGAACGCCATCCACAGGATCTCGTCCTTGGAGAAGAAACCCGCCAGCGGCGGAATGCCGGCGATCGCGAGCGACGAGACCAGGAAGGTCGCCCACGTGATCTTCATGTGCTTCGAGAGCTGCCCCATCTTGAACATGTCCTGCTCGCCCGAGAGGCCGTGGATCACGGAGCCGGCGCCGAGGAACAGGCAGGCCTTGAAGAAGGCGTGGGTCAGCAGGTGGAACACGCCCGCCGCGTACGCGCCGCAGCCGACGGCGAGGAACATGTAGCCAAGCTGGCTCACGGTTGAATACGCGAGCACCTTCTTGATGTCGCGCTGCGCGAATCCGATCGTCGCCGCGAACACCGCGGTCGCCGCGCCCACCGTCGCCACCACCGCGTTCGCGACGGGTGCCAGCTCGTAGAGGAAATTCATGCGCGCGATCATGTACACGCCGGCCGTCACCATGGTGGCGGCGTGGATCAGCGCGGACACCGGCGTCGGGCCCGCCATGGCGTCGGGAAGCCACACGTACAGGGGAATCTGAGCCGATTTTCCACAGGCGCCGACAAAAAGAAGCAGGCACGCCGCCGTCGCGACCGACGCCATCGCGTCCGGGTTCACCGCGGCGAGCTGGCGCAGCGCGGGCACATCGAGGGTGGCGTGGCCGAGCCCCTTCGACGCCATGAACAGGATGAACATCCCGACCAGGAAGGCGAAGTCGCCGACCCGGTTCACGATGAAGGCCTTCTTGCCCGCGGCGGCGTTGGCGATGTCCCTGTACCAGAACCCGATCAGCAGGTACGAACACAGCCCCACGCCCTCCCAGCCCACGAACAGGAGCGGAAGGCTCTTCGCCATCACCAGCGTGAGCATGGCGAACATGAACAGGTTCAAGTACGAGAAGAAGCGGGCGAATCCACGATCGCCGTGCATGTAGCCCGTCGAATAGATATGGATGAGCGACCCGATGCCGGTCACGACCAGCAGCATCACCATCGAGAGGGGGTCGACCCAGTAGGCGACGTCGACGCGCACGTCGCCGGCGGCGATCCAGGTGAAGAGCGTCTGCTCGAACAGGCGCGATTCGGGCGCCATGCCGCGCATCGCGAAGAACAGCTGCACCACGATGCCGAACGACACCAGGGGCGCCGCGCAACCGATCAATGAAATGAGCTTTTCATTCGGACCTTTCTCGCGGCCCGAGAAGGCCAGGGCGAGCAGTCCGTTCAGTGCCGCGCCGGCGAGCGGCGCTAAAGGGATGAGCCAGAGCAAGTTATGCATGTAGTAACGAGTGCGGGTTCCTCACAATAGACGACTCTTCGGTCAGGTGTCAAGTGAAGGTATTCGCAAGGCCCCGTGGCGGTTAGCGACGCCGCCCTCCGCCACCGGTGCGACCGCTCGGACGCGAGTAGCTGCGCGACTGTTGCTGGTAGCTCTGCTGGCGCTGGTTGGAGCGCTCGCGCGCCTGGTATTGCTTGTTCAAATCGTTGGTGCTCGGCCGCGGTTGCTGGCTCGCGGAGGGCTGCTGCGACGGCTTCGTCCCGCCCTTGTTCGTCGACTGCCAGTTCCCCTTGCTGTCGCGCTGCTGCCAGTTGCCGTTGTTGTTGCGGTACACGTTGCCGTTCTTGTCGGCGTAGACGTTGTTCGGTTGCTGCGACGCCTTCGGGCGCGATCCCGTGCCGCGACCACCCGCCGGCTGCTGCGTGGGACGCGTCGCGGTCTGGCGCACGCCCTTGTCGCGCGTCTCGTACGAGTTGCGTTTGAACTGCTCGGGCCGGTTGCCCTGGTTTTTCCCCGCGATGTAGCCGGCGCCGAAACCCTGGCGGTAGCCGTGGTGATACCCGTGATGGTAGCCGTGGTGGTAGCCGTAGCCGTATCCGCCCGCGCCCCAGTACCCGCCGTAGTGTCCGAACGATACCGTCATCCAGCCGTAGCTGATGCCGAACGAGAAGCCCCAGCCCATGTACGGGTTGTAGTGAACCGCGAATCCGTACGTCACCGGCCGCGGGTAGTAGTACGCGCCGTACCAGGGCTGGTAGTGGTAGCCGGTTCCGTAGATGACGCAGCCGCCGTAGACGTAGGAGCCGTAGTAGGCGGGCGTGTAGCCGACGTACACCACCTCGGGGGTTGAATCGTAGATGTAGACGTACTTCACGTTGTAGTTCGGGTTCTCGGGCGGGATCGACTGCACGTCGTCGGGCACCTTGGTCGACACCACCCACGGCCCCGTCGCCTTGTCGGACTCGAACCAGATGGCCTTGTCGCAGCAGTAGTAGCGGCCGCCGATCAGCAGCACCGACTTGTCGGTGTTGACCGCGTACGACATGCTGGTTCCCTCGATCTTCTCGAACTTCGGTTCGCCGTCGTAGGTGACCGTCACCGCCGCCGTCTTGCGATCGACCTCCGCGGTCTGCGGGATCGAGTTCTCCAGCACCGCCTCTTTCGCCTCCGTCGTGCCGGGCACGTTGGTGCGCACGTCGCCCACGTCGGAGCCGGCGGGAATGTTCGGGAAGTCCTTCGGGAGTTTCTCGCCGGGCACGTACTCCCACGGCCCGCCGGCGAGCGAGCGCGTGGTGTACCAGCGCCCCGCGATCAGGACGTAGTACTGCTGCGAGGCGATGTCCATGAGGATGTCATCCTCGGAGTTGGTGACGTAGAGCAGGCTCGTGTCCTTGAGCGGCTCCAGCTTGGGCTCGCCGTCGGTCTGGATGACCTCGGCGGGCTTGGTGCGCACCACGATCTCGGGGACGACGGAAGCCTCCGTGTCGGCTTTCGCCGAATCGGGAGGCGTGGACACGCTCTTCGCCGCGAGCTCGCGCACCGCCTGCGGCGGCTGCGACGACATCATCGCGCTCCACGGTCCGAGCACGTCGTTGCCCGTGTACCACGACTCGCTGCCCTTGAGGTACCAGAGCATGGTCGACTTGTCCTGCACGATGAAGTACGGCGTGTTGACCACCGACTTGAGGCTCGATCCCTCGACGTCTTTCAGGATGGGGTCGCCGTCAATGATGATGAGGACGGTGGGCTTGGTGGCATAGACGATGTCGGGCGGCTTGTTGTTGAGACGCTCGGACGCGGACGCTTCCTTCTCCACCAGCGCGAGCTGCGCCACCAGCACGTCGTACGAGATGTACTTGCCCCAGTTGGGAATCTCGGTTTCGATCACGTTCCGCAGCCACGCCTCCTGCTCGGGCGTCGCGCCGGGAAACTTGATTTCGGTCACCTTGGTCTCCTCGAGCAGCACCGTGCGCGCCTCGCGGTTGACCGACGTGCGCGCATCGAACCATACCGCGCCGAAGATGGGGTCTTTCTTGGGGGGCGTCACCGAGACCGCCGCCCGCGCCGCCAGCGTCACGTCGTTGAACGATTCGAGCTGGGGCTGGTACACGACCACGCGCGCCTTCTCGTTCTCGATGATGCGCGGCCACTGGCCGTCACTCTTCTGCGCGAGGGCCGGGCTCCACGCGGCGCAAAGCAACCCCAGGACGACGATGAAACTCTTCGGTGCACGTACTCGCATGGAACTCTCCTCTACATCATGGCTTTGAGCAGCATTTTGACGATCTCGCGCAACGGCATGACGGTGAGCATCAGCGGAAGGGCCGGGACCGCGCCCGCAATCACGAACGAGACGACCAGGCGGCGGTCGATGGCGACCGGCCGCAGGCTCATCACGCGCTCGAGGCTGCCGCCCAGGTCCGCGAGCGACTGGATGTCGCCGGAGCCGAGCGCTTCTTCCCCGGAAGGGCGGCGCAGCCACTTGTGCTCGAACCGGCGCACGTAGTCGCTCGCAAAGCGGCCGTACGTCATCCAACCCTCGCGCCGCTCGGCCACGAGCAGACGCGAGAATACCAGCATGGGGGCAATCCCGACGATGACGCCGAGCACGATGATGGACACCAGCGGGGTCTGGAACTGCCTGAGCGACGCGTCCGCGTACAGGATGCGATTCGCGGCCACGCCGGCCACGGCGCACATGAATGCGAAGTTCAGGAGCGAGAAGGTGGCGTGCTGGAACGGAACGAATCCGAGCCCGCCCATGCGATCCGGGTGCGCGCCCGCCAGTTTCAGGTCGAGCCGCGCCACGCGGCCCAGGAACCACCACCAGACCAGGTAGCGCCAGGCCCAGCGGACGAACAGGAAGACGAGCATGGGGGTCGCCACCACGGCGTACCACCACCCCGCCGACGAAAGGGTGTCACCATCGGTCCGCTCGAACCAGAACACGGTTTGCTCGGACAGCACGCCGTGGATCGCGCCGACCACGAACAGCACACTGAGGGCGATGAGGACCAGCTCGATGAGCGTCGAGTCGATCAATCGCCGGCCGAGCCGGCGCGCGGCGTCGAAGCGCTCCACGTCCTCGTTATCGACCAGGCCCGCGGCCAGGAATTCGATCACCGTCGCATGCGACCGGGCGCGGATCGCTCCCTCGGCCATGACGAGGAGCGGCACGATCAGGAGAAAGCGCACGTGCGCGGCCACGTCCTGGAGAAACGAGATGTCCGCGGAAGGATTGGGACGGAGCAACGAGAGCACGAGCAGCGGACCCCAGGCCACCAGCCCGGCGATCACCGCGCGCGGAACGAGCCGCAGGGAATCCTCCGTGGTGATCCTGAGCTTGCGCTGGAGCCGGTCGACGGGGCCGCCGGGCGCCAGCTCGAATTCGTTCAGACGCTGTTCCGTCATGGATTCTTCACGCACCGGAAACCGACGTGGTTGCTCGCCGTGCTGATTTCGCCGCGTCCGCGCGTGCCCACCATGTAGCGCGTGCAGTACTGGTCGGTGCACAGGAACGAGCCGCCGCGGTGCACCCGCTTCTTCTCGGCCGGTTCGGCCGGATCATACGATGCCTCGGGGCCGCGCGGGTTGCGCTGCACGGTGTCCGGAAACGCCGCCACGGTGTACGCGTCGGCGCGGTACCAGTCGCTGCACCATTCCCACACGTTGCCCGCCACGTCGTGGAGACCGTACCCGTTCGGGGGAAATTTTGCCACGGGCGCGATGCCGGCGTAGCCGTCCGCCGCGATGTCGCGGACCGGGAACTGGCCCTGGTAGATGTTCGCCATCCACTTGCCACCGGGTCGCAGCGAATCCCCCCAGGCGTAGAGCTTGCCCGCCGCGCCGCCGCGCGCGGCGAACTCCCACTCGGCCTCGGTGGGAAGGCGTTTGCCCGCCCATTCGGCGTAGGCCGCCGCGTCGAGGTAGCACACCTGGACCACCGGGTAGTCGCCCCGCCCCTCGATGCTCGACGCGGGTCCGTCGGGGTGACGCCAGCTCGCGCCGTGCTCGTAGCGCCACCACTGGTAGTGATCGGTGAGCGGTACCGG
>DASVAK010000239.1:0-17094 GCA_036376395.1 Candidatus Krumholzibacteriia bacterium | reverse complement strand
GCGGTATCCGTCCCCGATCTCGGCCCCTTCGAAGCTGTTCCACGTGTTGCCGAAATCAAAGAAAAAGTGGCTGTACACGCTCGGCGGCACGACGGGGAATTCCACCTGCGCGACCGTGATCCCGTAGAAGCGACCGCCGGTGAACTGGTTGTTGCCGCGCGGGACCACCTCGTAGAAGTCGTATCCGCGCAGCCCGAACCGGCGGTTTCCGCCCAGCCGGAAGCGTTCATAATCGGGAATCTCCTTGCCGTTCGCAAGCACCGATACCGTCCCCAGCGTCTGCCGCAGCTCGAGCACGAACTTCCACGCCAGCGACTGGAACCACGAGAATTCCATCTCGTAGCGCTGCACGTCGACGTCGCCGCCCAGAACCGCGCCCGTCCAGCGTGCGTTGAACGTCGTGCGCGTGCCCGTGGTGGGGTGGAACGGGCTGTCGGTCGAGTTGCGCAGCATCGTGAGCCCGATCGAGCTCGTGGTCTGCGGCCAGTTCTCGAAGCGCAGCGAGCCGAGGTACGCCTCCGAGAAGTTCGACAGCTCGACTTCCTCGAGACTGTAGCGCACCGAGACGCTGGTGTAGTCGAGCCACGGGAAGGGGCGGCCGAGGCGGATCGAGAAACCGGTGCGGCGGTCGGAGTAGAACTGCTGCTGCACGCGGTCCTGGTTGGCGGCGTACACCTGCAGCCCGAGCTCGGTGGGCGTGCCGCGAAACCACGGGTCGGTGAACTGCAGGTTCACGTCCTGGCGCGAGCGCGAGAACTCCCAGTTCACACCCACGCGGTACGCGCGACCCAGGAAGTTCGGCTCGGTGAGCCCGATGAAACCGCTCACGCGGTTGAGCTGCGAGAAGCCCGCGCCCACGCGGAACTGGCCCGCCGACTTCTCCTCGACGCGCAGGTTGAGATCGATGTCGCTCCCGCCCGGCGTGACGGGATTGAAGCTCACCTCGGGCGGCCCGGCGAAGAATCCCAGGTTGAACACCTCGCGCAGCGACCGGCGCAGCCGCGTACTCGCGAAGACGTCGCCGGGATAGAGCACGAGCTGGCGGCGGATGACCTCTTCCCACGTCTTGCTGTTGCCCGTGATGTTGATCTGGCGCACGTGCGCGAGCTCGCCGGGCTCGAACTCGAAGGTGAGATCGATGACGTCGCCGTGGATCTTCCGCACCGGGTTGACCGTCGCGTAGATGTAGCCGCGGTCGCCGTAGAGGTTGGCCAGGTTGAACTGGATCTCGCTCACCTTGATGTCGTCGAACGGCTGGCCTTTCTTGAGCGTGATGCGCTCGGCGATGGTGGTGTCGGGAAACAGCGTGTTGCCCGCCCAGTCGACCTTGCCGAGGTAGTACTGGCGCCCTTCCACCAGGGTGAGGTAGATGTCGAGCCCCTTGCCGTCCGGCGTGAACTCGAGCTCCGGCTCGTTCACCGCGACGTCCAGGTAGCCCTGGCTCTTGTAGAGCGAGACGATGCGCTCGCGGTCTTCCTGCAGATCCTTGGGATTGAAATCGCCGCCGCGCAGCCAGGTGTCGGTCTTGGTCTTCATCACCTTGCGCATGGACTCGCTCTCCACGAGCTGGTTGCCCACGAAGTCGATGTGCTTGACATGGACTTTCTCGCCTTCGGTGATCTTGTATACCAGCGCCTGCTCTTTCGTCTTCGGATCCACCATCACGGTGTCGTCGATGCTGGCGCGGTAGTATCCCTTCTCGCGGTAGAGCTCCTGGAGCGCCTCGCGGTCGCGCACGGTGAGCGACGGCCGCACGAAGGTCCCCTTCTGGATCTTGATCGCCTTCTCGAGGTCCTCCTTGCCGACGTGGTCGTCGCCCTCGAAGCGCACCGCGTCGATGCGCGGGTACTCGACCACCTCGATCACCACGTTCACCGAGTCGGGAGAGGTTCCCTGCTCGCGCAGCGCCCTCACGTCGCGGAACTGGTGCGTCTCGAAGAGACGCTTGACGCCCGGCCGGATGCGATCCGGGTCGTACCCCTCGCCCGGCTTGACGCCGAGAATGCGCGTGATCTGGGAGTGCGACACCTTCCGGTTGCCCTTCACGACGATCTTCTGGATGAACGTCGTGGGACGGCCGGCGGCGAACCCACCCGTGGCAAGGGCTCCAAGAAGGAGCCCCGCGACGACGGCTAATATGTTTAATTTCATGAAGCTACAACGTCTGGCCAAAGCGCGTGCATGGTAGCACGCAGCCCCCGGGGTTGGAACCAAAAAGCAAGATACCCCCGGCGATCGCCAGGGGTATCTCTTCTACACTCAGGGGGCCGTCGGGTTGCTACGAGGGAGTGCTGCCGGGCTGCGCCTGGGTGACCACCTCGAACGTGAGCTCGTTCGCGCCCACGCCGACGTGGATCTCGGCATCCTTCTGGATGCCGTGGGCCAGGATCAGCTCGCTCAGGGGATCCTCGAGGTAGCGTTGGATCGCGCGCTTGAGCGGGCGCGCACCGAGCGCCGGGTCGAACCCGTGGTCGACCAGGAACGCCTTCGCCGGCTCCGACACCGCCACCTTCACGTCGAGCACGTCGAGACGCATCATGAAATTGCGCAGCAGCACCTGGACGATCTGGGACATGTCGTCGTGCGTGAGCTGGCGGAACACGATGGTGTCGTCGAGACGGTTCAAGAACTCGGGGTTGAACATCTTCTTCAGGTGCTCGAGCAGCTTGGCCTTCACGGTCTGGTACTGCTGATCCGAACCCTCCTGGATGAAGCCCAGGCTCTTGCCCGTCTTGAGCTCCGCCGCACCCACGTTCGAGGTCATGATGAGCACCGTGTTGCGGAAGTCGACGCGGCGGCCGTAACTGTCGGAGAGCTGGCCCTCCTCCATCACCTGCAGCAGGATGTTGAACACATCCGGGTGCGCCTTCTCGATTTCATCGAGCAGCACCACCGAGTACGGCTTGCGGCGCACCTTCTCGGTGAGCTGTCCGCCCTCGTCGTAGCCGACGTAGCCCGGGGGCGCGCCGATCAGGCGCGACACCGAGAACTTCTCCATGTACTCCGACATGTCGATGCGGATCAGCGCTTCCTCGGATTCGAACATGACCGCGGCCAGCGCCTTCGCGAGCTCGGTCTTGCCCACGCCGGTGGGCCCGAGGAAGATGAAGCTGCCGATCGGGCGGCGCGGATCGCGCAGGCCCGCGCGGTTGCGGCGCACGGCGCGCGCCACCGCCTTGACCGCTTCTTCCTGGCCGATGACGCGGCCGCGCAGCTGGTCCTCGAGATGCAGGAGCTTGGCCGTCTCCTCTTTCTCCACGTCGGTGACCGGGATGCCGGTCATCGCCGAGACGACGCGCGAGATGTCGCGGCTCGTCACCACGGTCTCGGTCTGCTGCTTGGTCTCCGCCCAGTTCTTGCGGATGTCCTCGAGCGTCTTGCGCAGCTCCTTTTCCTTGTCGCGATGGCGCGCCGCCTTTTCGAACTCCTGGGCCTGGATGGCGGACTCCTTCTCGCGCGAGACTTCCTCGATTTCGCGTTCGAGGTCGGTGAGCTCCGAGGGCGCCGTCACCACCGACAGACGCGCGCGCGAACCCGCCTCGTCGATCACGTCGATCGCCTTGTCGGGCAGGAAGCGCTCGTGAATGTAGCGCTCGGAGAGGAACACCGCGGCGCGCACCGCGTCGTCGTTGATCTTGACACGGTGGTGCGCCTCGTACTTGTCGCGCAGGCCGAAGATGATCTGGATGGTCTCGTCCGCGGTGGGCGGGTTGACCATGATGGGCTGGAAGCGGCGCTCGAGCGCGCCGTCCTTCTCGATGTACTTGCGGTACTCGTCGAGCGTGGTGGCGCCGATGCACTGCAGCTCGCCGCGCGCGAGCGCGGGTTTGAGCATGTTGGAGGCGTCAATCGCACCCTCGGCGCCACCCGCACCCACGATGGTGTGAATCTCGTCGATGAAGATGATGACGTCTTCCGCCTGGCGGATCTCGTTGATGATCGACTTCAGGCGCTCCTCGAACTGGCCGCGGTACTTGGTGCCCGCGACCACCGAGGCGAGGTCGAGCGTGCAGATGCGGCGGTCCTTGAGGATCTCCGGCACCTTGTTGTCGACGATGCGCTGCGCGAGGCCCTCCGCGATGGCGGTCTTGCCCACGCCCGGCTCGCCGATCAGCACGGGGTTGTTCTTCTTGCGGCGCGAGAGGATCTGGATCACGCGCTCGATTTCCTGCTCGCGGCCGATGATCGGGTCGAGCTTGCTCTCGCGCGCCATCTGCGTGAGGTCGCGCCCGAACTGGTCGAGGTTGGGCGTGTCGCTCTTTTCCTTCTTGGCCTTGCGCGTCTTCACCGTGGTGCTGGGCCCGAGGAGCTTCAGCACCTCCTCGCGCACGCGCTTGCGGTCGACGCCGAGCTCGGCGAGCACCTGGGCGGCGACGCCCTCGCCCTCGCGGATCAGCCCGAGCAGCAGGTGTTCGGTGCCCACGTAGTTGTGGCCGAGCAGCCGCGCCTCCTCGATGGCGAGCTCGAGCACGCGCTTGGCGCGCGGCGTGAACGGGATCTCGCCGATGGTGAGCGTCCCGCCCGAGCTCTTGACCATGTTTTCGACGGCCTGCTGGATCTGCTCGAAGTCGAGCTCGAGCTTGGCCAGCACCTTGGCCGCGATGCCTTCGCCCTCGCGCACGATGCCGAGCAGCAGGTGCTCGGTACCGATGTAATCGTGCTGGAGCCGGGCGGCCTCGTCGCGCGCGTAGTAGATCACTTTGCGCACACGGTCTGTGAAACGATCCTGCATGGTTGCGTTGCTCCCGTCGTTCGGTTCGGCGTGCTGCGGCTCTAGGAGGCGCGGGCCAGCGCCTCGCGTATGTACTCGGCCCGTGCGACGTCCCGCTCCTGCGGGTCCATCGGTACTCCCTTGACCTTCTGCAAGTGGGCAGGCTGGATATAAACGAGAAGTTCGTTGAGCGTACGAACGGGAACGTCCGTCACCAGTCCCGCGCCCACTCCCATTCGCACCGCGGATATCAGACTCAGGGCTTCCTTGGTGCTCACGCTTCGAGAATAACGAAGCAGACCATAGGCCCGCCAGACCTTATCCTCGAGCAATCTCCGTGCCTTGCGAAACAGCATCTCCCGCGACCGGCGCTCGTACGTGATCACCTTGACCACCATCTCACGAAGGTTCTTGAGGATCACCTCTTCCGGGGTCCCCAGGGCGGCGCTGTTGGAGAGCTGGAAGAAATTGCCCATCACCTCCGAACCCTCCCCGTAGAGCCCCCGGGCCGAATGGCTGAGCTTGCGCAGCGACTCCAGGAGCCGGTGGATCTCCTTGCTGTGGACGAGGCCGGGCAGGTGGATCAACACCGAAACTCGCATCCCTGTACCGAGATTCGTCGGGCACGCGGTCAGGTACCCCAGCCGTTCATGGTACGCAAGCACGAGCTCGGGCGCGAGCTGGTCGTCGAGGTCGTTGGCCCGCCGCCAGGCCTCGCCGAGGTCGAACCCCGACGCGAAGCTCTGGATGCGCAGGTGGTCTTCCTCGTTCACCATCAAGCCCAGGGTTTCGTCGCCGGTGAACACGAGCCCGCGGTTGGCCGATTCGGTCGCGAAGTCGCGGCTGATCAGATGGCGCTCGACCAGGATTTGCCGACCTTGCATGGAGATTTCCCCCATCTCCGCGGTGACTCCACCCTTGAAGCTGCGCGCGTGCGACGCTGCCTCCATGGACAGCCTCAGGATTTCTCCGAGCTCCCCGGCGTCGCAGTTGTGGGTGAATCGGTGCCCCTGGAGGTTGCGCGCGATGCGCGCGCGGCTCGAGAGCACGATCTCGCTCTCGTCGCCGGACCCGTCGAGCCACGCCCCCGGCGTGCGCATCAGGTCGTTGACGTCGAAGCTCACGCGTCCTCCTTGACCTGCGTCTCCAGCGCGCGGATCTCGTCGCGCAACGACGCGGCGCGCTCGTAGTCCTCGGCGCGGATGGCCAGCGCGAGCTCCTCGCGCAGCCCCGCCACGCGCTCGCGCAGCGCGAGCCGTTCGGTCTGGCGCACCGCCTTCTTGCCGTTGTGCTGCGTGTTGCCGTGCACGTGGCGCAGCACGGGGACGAGCTGCGAGTCGAAGGCGTCGTAGCAATCGGGGCACCCGAGCCGGCCGATGCGCTTGAACTCCGAGTACTGGAATCCGCACGTCGGGCACTTAACGCGCGCGATGCGCTCCGCATCCGCGTCGACCGCGGTGTCGATCAGCCCCGCGACCAGATCACCGAGGCCGAAGTTGCCGCCCTTGTGCACGTCGACGCCCTTTTCCTCCGCGCACTCGAGGCAGAGGTTCATCTTGGTCATCTGGTTGTTGATGATCTCGGTGTAATGGACCTTCGCGGGCCGGGTCTTGCAAATATCGCACTTGGTCTCGGTCATCGTCTCATTCCACCACGTTCAGGGTGTGGTTCGCCAGCTCGAGGGTGCGGTCGGCGTAAGCGGCGAGCTGCCGTTTGTGCGTCACCACGACGAATGTCTCCCGCTCCTCGTTCGCAAGCTCTCGGATCAGCTTGTGGATGCCCTCGCTCGTCGCGTCGTCGAGGTTGCCGGTCGGCTCGTCCGCGAACACGACCGCGGGACGATTGACGAGAGCGCGCGCGATCGCGACGCGCTGCTGCTCACCGCCGGAGAGCTCGCCCGGCCGGTGCGACTGCCGGTCGGCCAGCCCCACGCGCTCGAGCCAGCGCGCCGCCTCGCGCGCCGCGTCCGTGCTCGAGCGCCGGGAAACCAGCGCGGGCATCATCACGTTCTCGAGCGCCGTGAAATCCGGGAGCAGAAAGTGGAACTGGAACACAAAACCAAGCGTCGAGCTGCGCATCTGGTCCAGGCCGCGCCCCGAGAGCGCGTGCACGTTCTGTCCGCGAATCCATACTTCACCCGCATCCGGGCGGTCCAGCGAGCCGAGGATATGGAGCAGCGTGCTCTTCCCGGCCCCCGAGGCCCCCACGATGCAAATCACTTGCCCTTCGGCCACCTCCAGCGAGACATCCTTGAGGACACCCACCTCGGTGCCGGTGCCCCGGTAGGTCCGAGACACGCCCCGCGCGCTCAGGATCGTCGAGGCGCTCATAAAGTACGCCCCGCGGCGTCCCGGCACAACCCCGGTCCCTGCATGCAATTCATTCGTTACCAGCCACTTGAAACCTACATGTCGCGTATCGCGTCAACCGGGTACAGCCGGCTGGCTTCCCAGCTCGGGTAAACCGTCGCCAGGAAACAAATGACCACCGAGATGGCGCTGATGGTGAGCAGGTCGCTCCACTGGACCAGGACCGGCAGCGTCTTGATGAAGTATACGTCGCCCGGGAGGTCCAGCTTGATGCGATCAAGCACGGCGCATGCAACCAGCCCGGTGACCAGCCCGCCCACCGTCCCCATCAGGCCGATGGCGGTTCCCTCCAGCATGAAGATGGACATGACGCCGCGGCCGGACGCACCCATCGAGCGCAGAATGCCGATCTCGCGGCGCTTCTCCATGATGACCATGGTCAGCATGCCCACCAGGTTGAAGGCGGCGACCAGGATGATGAGCGTCAGCATCAGGAACATCAGGACCTTCTCGATCTTCATGTAGCTGAAAAGATTCGCGTTCAGGTTGATCCAGTTGTTGGTGCCGTAGTCCTTCATGGCCAGGATGCCCTGGATCTTGCGGTCGACCGCCTCGGCCCGGTAGAGGTCGTCGATCTTGAGACTCGACCCGCGCAGCGCGGTCTCGAAGTCGAACATCTTCTCGGCGTCCTTGATGTCGACGTACACGAAGCGCGAGTCGAACTCGTACATTCCGCTGTTGAAGAAGCCGAGCACACGGCAGCGGAACTGCTTCGGGTCGACCTGGCCCGCGCGCAGCGTCGAGGGCGCGGTCACCACGTCGATCTCCTCGCCCAGTCCCACGCCCAGGTCGATGGCGAGGTCGAGGCCGAGCACGCACCCGACGGCGGGCGTATCATCGCCGAACGCGCTGGTGTCGAACGACGTGATCTCGGGACGGATGCTGTCGATCACCGAGGAGACGCGCATCTCCTGCGCGAGGTCGATGCCCTTGACCATCACGCCGCGCAGCTTGGTGCGCCGGCCCGGTACGACCTGGTAGGCGGCCAGCGCCTCCGAGCGGACGAACGGCGCCGTCTCCAGGATGTCGGGCTCCTGCTTGAGGCGCACGATGGCGGTGTCCATCTCCGCCCACGCCTGCGGGCTGCGCGCGAACACGAGCACGTGGGTGTTGAAGCCGACGATGCGCCGGCGCAGCTCGGTCTCGAAACCGTTGATCACCGAGAGCACGATGACCAGCGTCATCACGCCCACGAACACGCCGCCCACGGCGATGCTCGTGATGCGCGACACCAGCGCGGACCGCTTCTTGGTCCGCAGGTAGCGTCGCGCGATGAACAGCGGGTAATTCATCTACCGTCCTCGGGGCGCATGTGCGGAAAGAAGATCACGTCGCGGATCGAGTGGCTGTCGGTGAACACCATGGTGAGCCGGTCGATGCCGATGCCGAGCCCGGCCGCGGGAGGCATGCCGTACTCGAGCGCGCGGATGTAGTCCTCGTCGAGCTGCTGCGCCTCCTCGTCGCCGCGCGCGCGCAGCTCCCCCTGCGCCTCGAAACGCCGCCGCTGCTCGAGCGGGTCGTTGAGCTCGCTGAAGGCGTTGCACACCTCCATGCCCGCCAGGTACCCCTCGAAGCGCTCCACCAGCCCGGGCACGCTGCGGTGGTCCTTGGCCAGCGGCGAGAGCTCCTTGGGGTAGTCGTAGATGAAGGTCGGCTCCTGCAGCGATGCTTCGACGGTGGCGCCGAAGACCTCGTCGATGATGCCCGCCGCGGGCGTCCCCGCGTCGACGTGCACGCCCGCCTGCTTCGCCAGCGACGCCAGCTCGCCCTCGCTCCTGCCGTGGAAATCGAGACCCGTCTTCTCGCGGATCGCGTCGAAGAAGCGCACGCGTTTCCACGGCTTCGTGAAATCGAGCGTCGCGTCGCCGAACTTCGCCCGCCCGTCCGGCGTCACCGCAAGCGCGATCACGCGGAACATCTCCTCGACCATGTCCATGTAATCCATGTAATCGAGGTAGGCGGCGTAGCACTCCATCATGGTGAACTCGGGGTTGTGCGAGCGGTCGATGCCCTCGTTGCGGAAGTCCTTCGAGAACTCGAACACGCGCTCGAACCCGCCCACCAGCAGGCGCTTGAGGTAGAGCTCGTTCGCGATGCGCAGGAAGAGCGTCATGTCGAGCGCGTTGTGGTGCGTGGTGAACGGCCGCGCGCTCGCGCCGCCGTAGAGCGGCTGCAGCACCGGCGTCTCGACTTCGAGGAAGCCGCGCCCGCGCAGGTACTGGCGCATGGTCTCGACGATGGTCGAGCGCTTCAGGAACACGTCGCGCACCTCCGGGTTCACGACCAGGTCGACGTAGCGCTGGCGGTAGCGAATCTCCTTGTCCTGGAGCCCGTGCCATTTCTCGGGCAGCGGCCGCACCGACTTGGCGAGCAGCTCGAGCGACTGCACGCGCACCGTGAGCTCGTTGGTCTTGGTGCGGAACACCGGGCCGGCGATCCCGATGATGTCGCCCAGGTCGAGCAGCTCGAAACGCGCGAACGCCTCCTCGCCCAGGTCGTCCCGCCGCACGTAGAACTGGATGCGCCCGGTGGAATCCTCGATGTGGCCGAAGGCCGTCTTGCCGTGGCCGCGCAGCGCCATGATCCGGCCCGCCGCGCGCACCACCGTCTCGGCCGGCGCGAGCGCCGCCTCGTTTGCGACCACGTCGGCCACGGTGTGGGTGGTCTCGAAGCGATACGGGTACGGGTTCACACCCCTCGCGCGCAGCGCGTCGGCCTTCTCGATCCGGACCGCGCGCAGGCGGTCGACACCGTGCAATTCGTCGTCGCGTTCTTCTGCCATGGTCGAACCTTCCCGGCTGGCTCTAATCCAGCGTCATGTGCAGGTACGCCTCGATGGCCTCGTCGAGGTCGCCGTCGAGGACGCGATGGACGTCGCCCGTCTGCCAGTCCGTGCGGTGATCTTTCGCCAGCGTGTACGGATGGAGCACGTAGGAGCGGATCTGGCTCCCGAAGGCGACTTCCTTCTGGCCTTCCATCATCTTGTCGCGCTTCGCCTTTTCTTCCTCGAGCTTGAGCGCGTAGAGGCGCGCGCGCAGGATCTTCATCGCGTTGTCGCGGTTGCGGTGCTGCGAGCGCTCGTTCTGCGACTGCACCACGAGACCGCTCGGGAGGTGCGTGATGCGCACCGCGCTGTCGGTCTTGTTGACGTGCTGGCCGCCCGCGCTGCTGGCGCGGTAGGTGTCGATGCGCAGGTCCTCGTCGCGGATGGTGACCTCGACGTCGCTCTCGATCTCCGGGTACACGAACACCGACGCGAACGAGGTGTGGCGCCGGTGCGCCGCGTCGTAGGGCGAGAGACGCACCAGGCGGTGCACGCCGGTCTCTGCTTTGAGCAGGCCGTACGCGAAATCGCCGCGCACCTCGATCGACGCGCCCTTGATGCCGGCTTCCTCGCCGGGCGAGAGGTCGAGCATGCCCACCCCGAACCCGTGGCGCTCACACCAGCGCGTGTACATGCGCATCAGCATCTCGGCCCAGTCCATCGACTCGGTGCCGCCGGCGCCCGAGTGAATGGTGACGATGGCGTTGCGCCCGTCGTCCGGACCCGAGAGCAGCATCGCGGTCTCCTGCTCGTCCACCACCCGGTCGATGGTGTCGAGCTCCGCGGCCACGTCGGCGAGCACCGCCGCGTCGTCCTCCTCGCGCGCGAGCCGGAGCAGCTCGGCCGCGTCGGACAGACGGCGGTCGAGCGCCTGCACGGGCTCCAGGCGCGAGCGAACGGATTTCGCCTCGCGCATCGCCTCGTCGGACTGTTTCTTGTCGGACCAGAAATCGGGGTCGTTCATGCGCGCCGTCAGATCGGCGAGGCGCGCCTCGAGGGCGGGGGCGTCAAAGCCCCTCCTTTAACTTGCGGGTGCGTTCTTGCAGCGAATCGAGCTGGTCCTGGACTTCGTGTACGGCTTTCATGGGTCAGGATCTCCGGAACAATTTCTGGTCGATGAGCGCGTCGACGCGGGCGTAGACCTCGGCGAGCGACGGCCCAGTATCGACCACGGCATCGGCTTTGTAAAAGTGTTTTTCGAGACCGCTCTGCGCGTCCAGGCGCGAGCGCAGCTCGGCTTCCGACCAGCCCCCGCGGGCGCGCAGCCGCGCCATCCGCGTCCCGGGGTCGCACGTCAGCGCGATCACCAGGTCGAACGCGAACGACATGGTGACTTCCAGGAGCAGCGCGGCGTCCACCACCACCACGCCGGCGCCCTGTGCGCGCGCCGATTCGACGGCGGCGGCGGTGCCGCCGATGATCGCGGGGTGCACGATGGCGTTGAGCGCGGCGCGTTTCGCGTCGTCGCTGAACACGCGCACGCCGAGCCGGCGGCGGTTCACGCTGCCGTCCAGGTCGATGACGTCGTCGCCGAACGCGCGCCGGATCTGCTCGATCACCGCGGCGTCCTCCAGCACCGAGTGCGCGACGCGGTCGGCGTCGATGTGGACGCCCTGGTAGCGCGACGCGATGTGGGCGGCGATGGTCGACTTCCCCGTTCCGATGCCTCCCGCGATTCCGATGACGTGCATGCTGCCCCTCCCGGTGCTAGTGTGCTTCCAGCCAGTTCGGGCCCGACCCCAGCTCGACCTTGAGCGGGACGCGCAGCGTCATCGCGCCCTCCATGCACTCGCGCACCAGCGCGGATGCCTCGTCGAGCTCGGCGCGGGGCACGTCGAACAGGAGCTCGTCGTGAACGGTGAGGATCATGCGCGTGGCCAGGCCGCGCGCGCGCAGCTCGCGGTCGATCGCGACCATCGCCATCTTGATGATGTCGGCCGCGGTGCCCTGCACCGGCGTGTTCACCGCGACGCGCTCCGAAAACGCGCGCGCGCCGGGGTTGGTGCTGTCGATGTCGGGCAGCCGGCGCATGCGCCCGGAGAGCGTCGCCACCGACTTGTCCCGTCGCGCCGCGGCGATGGTGGAATCGATGAAGCGTTTCACCCCCGGGTACGAGTTGAAGTACTCCTCGATGAAGCGGCGCGCCTCGCCGGTGTCGATCTCGAGCTGCTGCGCGAGCGCCCGCGCTCCCATCCCGTATACGATTCCGAAGTTGACCACCTTGGCGCGGTCGCGCATCTGCGGTGTCACGTCGGATTCGGGCACCTTCATCACGCGCGCGGCGGTGCGACGGTGCACGTCGGCGTCGTCCAGGAAGGCGCGCACCAGCCCCTGGTCGTTGGCGAGGTGCGCGAGGATGCGCAGCTCGATCTGCGAGTAGTCGGCATCCACCAGCACCCAGTCGCTCTCGCGCGGGATGAAGGCGCGCCGGATCTCGCGCCCCTCCGCCGTCCGGATGGGGATGTTCTGCAGGTTCGGCTCCGAGCTCGACAGGCGCCCCGTGGAGGCGACGGCCTGGTTGTACGACGTGTGCACGCGCCCGGTGTCCGGGTTGACCAGCCGCGGCAGCGCGTCGACGTAGGTGTTCTTGAGCTTCATGAGCTGGCGCCACTCGAGCAGGAGCGCGACCACCGGGTGCTGGCCGGATAGTCCCTCGAGCACGTCGGCGTCGGTGGAAAACCCGGTCTTGGTGCGGCGCGACGGCTGGAGCTTGAGGCGGTCGAAGAGCACCTCGCGCAGCTTCTGCGTCGAGCCCAGGTTGAAGCGCTCGCCGGCCTCACGGTAGATGGCATCCTCGAGCTCGGCGACACGCTCGGTGTAGCGCTTCGAGAGCCCGGCCAGGAACGCGGTGTCGACGGTGACGCCGGTCATCTCCATGCGCGCGAGCACGTCGGAGAGCGGCATCTCCACGTCGTGGAAAAGGCCGCGAACCTCGGAGACTTCCACCAGCGGCGCGAACGCGTGCTTCACGCGCAGCGTGAAGTCGGCGTCCTCGCACGCGTACTCCACCACGCGCGCGAGCGGCACGCGGCGGATGTCCTTTGCGCGCACGCGCGCATCGAAGAGCGCCTCGAACGGGATCATGGTGTGGCCGCACACCTCGAGCGCGAGTGCGTCCAGGCCGTGGCTGCGGCGCGCGGGGTCGAGGCAGTACGAGGCCAGCATGGTGTCGAACGACACGCCGCCCAGGGGCAACCCGGCGCGCTCGAGCACGATGGCGTCGTACTTGATGTGCTGCCCCACCTTGCGCGGCCGCGGCGAAGCGAACACGGGCGCCAGCGCGGCGCGCACCGCGTCGAGCGCCAGCCCGGGGGCGCGCGCGGTCGAGAACAACCCGGGCGCGCCGTCGTGGATGTCGCTCGCGACGGGCACGTAGTACGCCTCGCCCGGCGCCACGGCAATGGCGATACCGGCCAGCACCGCACGCATCGGATCGAGGTCGGAGGTCTCGGTGTCGACCGCGATCTCGTTCAGCGTCGCGAGGAGCCGCGCCAGGTCGGCGAGCGCCCGCTCGTCCGTCACCGCCGTGTAGTTGACCGGCACCGCGAGCGGCGCGGGTGCGACCCGCGCGGGCGGCGCGGCGGGTGCGGCCGGCGCGGGGCGCGGTGCGTCCGCACGCTCGCGACCGGCAAAGAGCTGGTCGCGCATGCGCCGGAACTCCAAGTCGCCCAGCATCCGCTCGAACTCGGGCGTGCGGTAATCGGGATGGGCGAGATCGGAGAACTCCACTTCGATCGGGACGTCGGCGTGCAGGCGCACCAGGTCGCGCGAGCGCACCGCGTCATCGCGGCCTTCCTCGAGACGCCGGCGCGTGCCGGCCTTCTCGACTTCATGAAGGCGTGCGTACAGGGCATCGAGCGAACCGAAGCGCGCGAGCAGCTCGAGCGCGGTCTTCTCGCCGATTCCCCGGACACCCGGGACGTTGTCGCTGGTGTCGCCGACCAGCGCGAGGTAGTCGATGACCTGGTCGGGACGCAGGCCGAGCTGGGCCTGGAGCGCGGCCGTGTCGAGCTCGTTCTCGAGCACGCTGGTTCGCCCCGGGCGGATCACGTGCACGTGGTCGCTCACCAGCTGCAGAAGGTCCTTGTCCGCCGACACGATCCGGATGGCAACATCGCCGCCCCAGCGTTTCACCAGCGTGGCGATGATGTCGTCGGCCTCGTATCCCGGCGCTTCCAGCCGGCGCAGGCGCATCGCGTCGAGCGCTTCCATGATGACCGGAAACTGTCGCGCGAGCCCGTCGGGGCGCGACGGCCGGTTGGCCTTGTAGTCCTCGTAGGCGTCGTGGCGGAAGGTCTTCCCGTCGCTGTCGAAGACCACCGCGATGTGCTCCGGGTGGTGCTTCTGCTCGAGCGAGAGCAGCGTGTTCAGGAAGCCGTAGACGGCGCCGGTCTCCTCGCCGCGCGAGTTGCGCAGCGCCGCGCCCCCGAGCGCGAAATAGGAACGGTAGGCGAGGGCGTGGCCGTCGATCAGGTAGAGCGCCACGATCTCACTCCGCCCGGCGGTAGAGGCCGTGCTCGCGCGCGTAGCCGGCCACGCGCGGATCGATCAGGCCGGCGAAGGCGTCACCGGCGCCGAGGAGGCGTCGCACCGCGGTGGAGGACACGTCGAAGACGGGCGAATCGAACACCACGATCGCGGCCGGGCCGGGCACTTCGAGGTGGAGCGGTTCGCGGCCGCGCGCGAACACCACCATGGTGGCGAGGCGCAGGATTTCGGCGGGATCCTTCCAGGTCGAAAATTCGCCCAGACTGTCGGCGCCGATGATGAAGTACAGGTCCGCGCGCGTGCGCGACCGGCACGCGCGCAGCAGGTCCACCGTGAATGACAACGCGCCCTCGTCCTCGATGCGCGCGAGCTCGAGGCCGTCGGCGCCGTCGATGGCGAGGCGGACCATCTCCACGCGGTGTTCGAGCGGGGACATGCTGCCGGCCGGCTTGTGCGGAGGATTGGGCGCCACCGAGAACAGCACCCGGTCGAGCCCGAGCACGTCACGCGCGTGGCGCGCCATGCCGACGTGGCCGGTGTGCGGCGGATCGAACGTGCCGCCGAACAGGCCGATGCGTTCGCCGCGCCACGGATCCAGCGCGGGGTTCATTCCGATCGCACGCGCTTGATCTGTTCGAGCGCGTCGCGCTTGAGCTTCTCGTCGGGGTACTCGAGCAGGCGGGTGAACTGCGCGATGGCTTCCTCGTTCTGGCCGCGGTCGGCGAGGATCATGCCCTTGAGGTAGACGGCCTGCGCCCAGTACTCGTTGTCGGGATAGGTGTCGATCACCTTTTCGCAGTAGATGAGCGCCGCTTTCGGCTCGTGGCGGCGGTAGTACCAGCGCGCCGCGGTGAGCGATTTCTGCGCGAGCTGCGCGTTGATCTGCCGCACGTACGAGCGCGCATCGGGAGCGCGCGGGCTGTCGGGGTAGGTCTGCAGGAACTGGTTGAAGCGCGCGAGCGCGTCGTTGGACTTCTGCTGGTCGCGCTCCTGGCGCGGCGCCTGCCGCCACAGGCACACACCGCTCTGGAAGAGCGCGTCGTCGACCCACTCGCTGTAGCCGTAGTTGTTGATCAGCACCTGGTACTCGACCGCCGCCAGGTCGTATTCCTCGCCCTCGAGGTAGCTTTCGGCGAGCTTGAACTGCGCGTAGTCGGCGCGCTCGTTGCCGACGTACTGCTCGAGGAACTTCTGGTAGAGCGCCACCGCCTGGAGGTGCTTTCCCTTCTTGAGGTACTCGTCGGCGCGCGCGAGCACATCCTCGGGCTTGGCCGGCACTTTGGGAATGCCGCCCGCACACGACGACACCAGCCACGCCAGCGCCACCACCGACACGAGCCGGACCGCCCGCGGGCGCATCACCGCAGCCCCGCCTCCTGGAGTACTTCGATGCGCGAGCGCGCGCGCTCCACGATCTGTCCCGAGTCGCCGCGATCGTTGCGGATCACTTCGCGGTACGCCTCGTACGCGGCGGCGCGATCGCCCTTGGCCTCGTAGGACTGCCCGAGCAGGAAACGCGCTTTCTGCTGGAGCGAGCGGTTGTCGGCCTTGCTGACCAGCTCCCCGGCGATCGTGATCGCCTGGTCGTACTCACCCGCGTTGTAGTGTGTCTGTGCTTCCTGGTACATGATGTCGTTGAGATTGGCCGCGGCGCCCCGCGCTTCCCCGCTGGCCGGGAACCGCTTGACCAGCGTTTCCATCGCCGCGCGCGACTTCTCCTCGTCGCCGAGCGCCCGGTAGCTCTCCGAAAGCCGCGCGTACGCGACCTCGCATTCGGGCGCGTCGGGAAACTTGCTCACCGCGTCGGAGTAGATCGCGGCCGCGTGCTCGTAATCGCGATCTTCGTAGTAGGTGGCGGCGACGGCGAACCGGTCGCGGCCGAGGTCGACCGTATGGTCGAGTTCGAAGGCCTTGCGCAGGCGCCGGGCGCGATCCAGGACCGCGAGCCCCTCGCGTTGCGCGAGCTCCCCGAGAACAACGGCCGCCTTCTTCGCGAGATCGGCGTCCGCCGCCACGGCGGAGTCGACCTCGGCGAATCCCTCCGGGTCGCGGCCCACCGCGACCAGCGCCGCTCCATAATAGAAGTGAACGTCGGGAGAGGCCTTGCCGTTCCGGATCGCGTGACGGCCGAGCGTCACGGTCTCGGCGAAGTCGCCTTTCTCGAACGCGTGCCGCATGTCGCCGGAGACACCTCCGCCGCCACACCCCGCGATCAACACAAGAACCGTTGCCAGCCAACGCCGCACGGCAGCACTCCCGTCGCGATCAGTTGTCGCTCTGGTTGGAGAAGAACAGGTAGATCAGGCCGACAATCACGCCGGTGACGAATACCGGCTCGATGACCTTTCCCCACCCGCTCGAGGGTGTCACGGGGCGGTTGAACTGGTACATCCCCTGCTCGACGCGGGCCGCGTCGCCGTAGTCGATCTCGTCCTCGTGGTCACGCTCCGCCTCCCCCACCCAGATCACGCGTCCGGTCTGGTCGGTGAGCGTCGTCATGACACGCACGCTCGCGCGCCGGTCGACGCGCTTGCCGCCGATCATGAAGGCGCGGTGCGAGTCGACGTAGTCGAGGTCGAACACCACGGTCTGGTACAGGAGCTCGATCACGGGGCCGACGGTGCTGTCTTCCGGCGCGGTGCCGGTGGATGGAGACGACCAGCTCTGCGCCGCTCCGTAATTGCGCTGCTGGTTGACCGCCG
>DASVAK010000233.1:0-4835 GCA_036376395.1 Candidatus Krumholzibacteriia bacterium | reverse complement strand
ACGGTCACCTGGTTGCAGCTCGTCACCTGGTCGCACGCCTCAACGGCCTGCACCGGGGCCGGCGTCGCGGCCTGCACCGCATTCTGGATCGAGCTCTGCTGCAGCTGTGCCTGCTGCGCGGCCTTCATTGCCTGCTGCACGGAGCGCTGCATTTCGAAGTCCGCCTTGCCCGACGCGTACTCTTGCTCGAGCTGCGCTTTCTCCGCTTCGTACTGCTGCTTCCCTTCCTCGTACTCGGCCAGCGTCCCGTGCGTCGGGTGGGCCACCGACACCGTGATGAAGAGCGCGAGGCATGCGAACGCCATCGCTCCCGTCACGCGACGGCTGGCAGCCGTACGGCGCGCGGCAAGAATCGACATCACGCGGTGCTCGAGCGTGGAACGCGCCGCGAACGCGAGCGTCGCGCGCGCGACCGTGTTGCTGAATGCCGACATGCTCGCGATCGACACCAGGTGCCCCGCGTAGTCGGAGGCGCGCACGCCGGTGCCGAGCACGAGGTCGTCGCACGCCAACTCGGAGTCGTGCCGCACGTGGACCGACAGCGTGCGCACGAACGGGTGGAACCACAGGGTCGCGCCGACCACTTGCGCGAGCAGCATCCACGCCGGGTCGCGGCGGCGGATGTGCGCCACCTCGTGCAGCAGCACGACAGTCAGACGCTGGTGGGTCCACGATGCAGCGGATGCCGGCAGGAGAATGCGCGGCCGGAGCACGCCCACCACCATCGGAACCGAGATTTCGCTCGAGAGGGCGACGTGCGGACGACGGCTCACACCCAGCACCCGGCACGCGCGCTCGACCGCGTTGTCGATGACGTCGATATCGACCGGGAGGCTGTGACGGCAAAGCGCGGCCGCGCGACGGAACGCCACCGCGAGCCGGACGAGGAGCGCCGTCGCCACCAGCATCCACAGCACGATGGCCAGGCGGATCCAGTTGGTGGGCGACTGCACCGCGCTGATGGCGAACGCCTTCACGCGCGAGCCCATCGACGGCGTGGTGATCTCCTCCAGTACCGCGGGCGTGCGGGCGCCATCGTCGATGGCTCCCACCGTGTAGTGCGCGGGGACGTATTCGATCTCGACCGGGGCCGGGTCGCTCGCCACCATCGGCGACGGCATGACTTCCCTCGTGGGAGTCGTCGCGTCAACCGCGCGCGCGGGCAGAACCGGGACCGAGACGGCCGGCAAGAGCGACGCGGCCGCGGGCAGGAGCGCCACCGCGAGCAGGCTCCCGACTGCCACCGCGTGGCGAAGCGCCGGCTGGGCGCGCCGGGAGAGCATGAGGAGAGCACACGCCATCGCGCT
Source organism: Candidatus Krumholzibacteriia bacterium (assembly GCA_036376395.1). Lineage (GTDB taxonomy): Bacteria > Krumholzibacteriota > Krumholzibacteriia > WVZY01 > JAKEHA01 > JAKEHA01. The sequence goes on along the minus strand of DASVAK010000233.1, from coordinate 3,528 downwards.
CAGCAGCGTGATCCGGAGCAGCCAGGCGGCCGCGGTCGGGGTGGCGATGGAATCGAGCAACGTGATGATGGATAGCATGGCGGCCATGGTCATCGTCCTTCCGTGCGCGCGCGTTCGATCAACGCGGCCATTCGGTCGAGCTCTTCCTGGGTCAGTTCCGTGCCGGGGGTTTCGAGGAGCGCCAGGACGGCGCCCGCAGCGGATCCCCCGAAGAACGTGTTGAGCAGATGATCCACCGCGCTGCGGCGCGCCTCGCCGGGGCCCAGCACAGGGCGGTAGATGTATCGCTTGCCGTCGTAATCGTGCTTGAGGAAGCCCTTGTCCTCGAGGATGCGGAGGGTCGCACGGACCGCGGAGTAGCTGGGCGGCGAGGGTATACGCTTGTGTACCTCCGCCGCGCTTGCCGTGCCCGCCTGGAACAGGACATCCATGATCTCCCTCTCACGACGACTTAGACGATTGAGCGTACGGTTCCGTTTCATGGCAGGTTTCCTCCGCGGTCATTTTTGTGCTGTTTTTTTAGCACGTGCGAAGAAACTAGCAGGAGGGGTGGGGGCTGTCAACGGGGTAATTTTCGCCCGCCGGAAGGGCCGGGCGTCAGCCTACCTCTGCGACACCTGCGCCTCGCGTACCGCGCGCGAAACATTCTGCAGCCACTTCGCGTGCGGTGTGGTCTTCCAGTGCGACGACGTTGCGGCGTTCATGCCGGGTGTCGGGTCAAGGAGCAGGATGTTCGTATTAGGAGCGTCCTTGCCGCTCGAGAGGTCGACGGCGTCGGGCGGCGTGCCGCCGAAGAGGCCGGCCGGTTCGGTCGCCGGCTGGTAGTCGCCGTCGTCGTTCACGTCGAGGAACGCGCCGACGTAGTAGTTCCCCGCCGCGATCGGTCCCACGTCGATCGAGTTGATGACGTACGAGGAGAAATCGGGCCAGTACGCCTCGGTTCCGGCCACCGGCTGGGACGTCGCGGGATCGAATCCGGCCGTCTCGAAGATGCCAACCAGGATGGAGTGCGACTCGCCGACATACACGCCGTTGTAGTCCACGGTGCCGTACACCGCGGTCGGGTCGTACAGCTTGAAGTTGATGTTCGTGGCGTGCGACCCGCCCGCGATCACGACGCTATCGGGGGACAAATCGCCCTGGCGGTAGTCGACGCCGTAGAAGCCGATGGCGTCGCCCATGTACGGATCGATGAAGCCATCCTTCACCGTGTTCTTGATGGCGAGCGGATAGTACGTGCCATCGCGGAGATACTGGTTGGTGTAGGCGCCGTTGCTCGCGGCCGTGGCGGCCCCGAGCACGCTGAACGGCTGGCCGCTGAACGGGAAGGCCGTGGCCTGGGCCACGAGGGCGCCCGCGGGGTTTGACGCCGAGCTCGAGCTCGCATCTCCGGTGAGCGTGCCCGCGATGCTGCCGGCCTGCAGCGTCGGCCCGGTCGAAAACACCACCGTGAAGAGCGCTGTGTTGACGTTGCCGGCGAGGTCCGCGACGTCGCCGGGAAAGATCTCGAGCTCGAACTGGGTGTCGGCCGGTAGCGGCGTGGCCGGCGTGAACGTGAGCGTCTTGCCATCCAGCGACCACTCCGTGGTGCCCGTGATCTCGGGCGTGAAGAACGGCGTGAACGACTCGGCGTCGATGCGCTCGGAGAACACGAGTATCAACTGGGCGTTCACGCCGACGTTGGTGGCCAGGTTGGCCGGCGTCGAGGACACGAGCGCGGGCGGCGTCTTGTCCGCCACGGCCGTGGTCTGGAATGTCCACGCGACGTGCGAGGACGGGTTGCCCGCGTAGTCGAGCACACCGTGGAGCACGATGTCGTAGTTCGAATTGAGCGCGAGCGGGTCGTGATCGCCGTAGAAGTGGACATCGTCGGGGGACGTGAACGCCACCGGCACCTGTCCCTGGGCCCCGCCCAGCCCGAAAAGTTGTTCCAGTGAGCTCTGCTGGATCGGCTCCGAGAAGGTGAGCTCGATCAACGCCGTGGTGGACTGGTTGGTGGAATTGGGCGCCGGCTTGCGATACACGAGCACGGGCGCCGTGTTGTCGGCCGCGGTTGACCCGGTGAATCTCTGGACGACCGGATCGCCCATGGTGTTGCCGGCTTCGTCGACGATGTTCTCGACCCACATGTCGTAGGCGATGCCGAGCATGTCCGGCGTCGTGGTGATCGTTACCTTCTTGCCGTCGCCCGAGAGGGCCGCGGCCACGACGGTCTGCCCGCCAAGCGCCGATGCCGTCGGGGACGCGGGGCTCACGACGATCAGGATCGAGTAGTTGGACGTGTTCTCCGCGGAAGCGCGGGTCACGGGCTCGCTGAACACCACGTCGATGTGCCCCGCATCGACCGCCGTCACGGAGGCAACCGACGGCGGCGTTTCGTCGACGATGCCGCCATCGGTCGGATTGTCGTCGTCGCTGCAGGAAGCGAGGGCGAGCACCAGGGCCAGCGAAACCGGGGACATCCAGCGTGGAAGTGAGCGCATGTCAGAACCTCTGTTCGGGCGTGATCAATCCCGGCGCGGCGTCTCGCTCATCAGCGCGAGCTCGTTGCGGTCCGGGTCCTGGAAGTGGGCCAGCCAGACGTCGGTGGTCCGGCCGCGGTGGACGATGCGCGGCTCGTGCGTGAAGGCCACCCCGCGCTCTTTCAGCGCGCGGTACGCGAAGTTCACGTCGTCCACCCTGAAATAGACGATCGACGAATGGGTGCCGTGCTTCTGCTCGGCGAGGCCGAGCATGAGACGGATGTCGCCGGCCTGGAAGAACACCATGTCGGGCGTCTCCAGCAGGACGGGCAGGCCGAGCGTGTCGCGGTAATACGCCGTCGCGCGGGCAACATCGTGAACGGTGAGCGCCACCTGCGCGATGGCGGAGAGTCCGAAACGGGTGGTCGTATCATTCATGACGGGCCTCCACGGCGAACCGGCACCTTGAAATAGACGACGTCATATCATACACTATCTGCACTTCACCTCTGCTACCAACCTGTCCGCCATCCCGCGCCGTCGCTGAAACCGGGGCATTCCATGCCCGCTGACTCCACCGCCCATGCGGAGGCTCGCCATGCGTACTCTCACCACCATTGCCGCACTGCTTCTGTCCGCCTCGACATCCGTTGCCGGGACCTGGCTTGTCGAATCGGTACCCACCGATGACGTCAGCGGGCGCTCGTCCATCGTCGTCGATGGGTTCCACGTACCCCACGTTGCTGCGACCACCTGGTACGACGGCCGCTTCTTCTACCACTCGCGACTGCCCGGTGGCTGGGTCAGGGAGCAGATTGCACGCTATGGCGGCGTCGGTTCGGGACGGGCGATGCGCCTCGACGCGAGCGGGTTTGCGCGCATCTACGTCATGGAAGCGCAGCAGGCCACGCAAAGCGCGACCGGCTGGACGGTGGCCAATGCGCTGGGCGGCAGCGACTGGCAGGCGATGGCCATCGATGCCGCGGGCGTCGCCCGCGTGGCCTACATCTGGTCGTGGGGTTCGGGGAGCTACAACGGCGGCTTCAACTACGAAGCCGGGCAACTC
>DASVAK010000227.1:0-5892 GCA_036376395.1 Candidatus Krumholzibacteriia bacterium | reverse complement strand
GCAGCGTGGCCAGCGGGTGGGGGGCGATCGGATTGGGACCGGGACTGGATTGACAGCCGGTGAGAGCCAGAACGGCAACGCTCGCGAGGTATGCGCAGGTTCGGCGTGGAAACATGGATGGCCTCCCTCTTCTCCTTGTTGGTTGGATGACGGGCACCTGAATGGTCAAATCCCGGCAGCCCAAAAAGCGAACACCGCAACCCGACTGTTGAAAATTCTACAGGGGCTTGACTATACTAGACACATGCAAAAACGCGGCTGGCTGATCCTGGCGCTCATCGCCCTGACCGCGGCGACGGTGTCGTTCCACTACGGCTTCCTGATGCCGAAGGGCATGCACGTGCTCCACGCCATCCACGGCCGGCTCTGCTACATCCCCATCATCCTGGGCGCGGTGTGGTTCGGGGTCCGCGGCGGTCTCGCGGTCGCGATCGCGATCGCGCTGCTCACGCTCCCCTACACGCTCCGCATCAGCGATCACCACTCGCTCGTCGGCGAGTACACCGAGATGGTGTTCTACCTCGCCATCGGTCTGATGACCGGCGTGCTGATCGAGCGCGAGTGGCGCGAGCGTGAACGGCGTGTCGCACTACAGCGCGAGCTAGCGCGCAGCGAGCGGCTCTCCTCGCTCGGACAGATGGCGGCCGGTCTCGCGCACGAGATACGCAACCCGCTGGGATCCATCCAGGGTGTGGCCGAGCTGCTGGGCGACGACGCACCCGAGGGATCGAAGAAACGCGAGCTCTTCGACGTGCTGCGCAAGGAATCGAAGCGACTCGGCACGGTGGTCGACGACTTCCTCGGTTTTGCGCGGCCGCGACCGTTGTCGCTGGCGGCGGTCGATATCGCCGGCGTGATGGAGCGCGCGGCGGCGCAGATGCGAATCGACGCGTCGGGCCGCGGCGTACGCATCGAGACCCGGGCGGCGCCGGGGCTTCCGGTCGTGCAGGCCGACGCCGAACAGCTCCACCAGGTGTTCCTGAACCTGCTGCTCAACGCCATCGCGGCGAGCCCCGATCACGGTCGCGTCGAGGTGCACGCCGAGCGCGCCCACCGCGACGGCACCGCAGTCGTCGCGGTGACCGTGGCGGACCACGGCGCCGGCATTCCCGCCGACGTCCTCCCGCGCGTGTTCGACCCGTTCTTCACCACGCGCGAGAAGGGCACGGGCCTCGGTCTTTCCATCTCGCATACCATCATTGCCGACCACGGTGGATGGATCGATATCGACAGCACCGAAGGCCACGGCTGCACCGTGCGCGTGGCGCTGCCCGTCGAGGCGAAGTGACGTGAGCAATGCCCGCGTACTCCTGATCGACGACGACGAGAGCATCCGCAAGGTCATCGGCTACATGCTCGAAGAGGCGGGCTACGTGGTGGAAACGGCGGCGTCCGCCGAGGCCGGGCTGCGCGCGTTCACCGAGCGGCGTCCCGACCTCGTTCTCAGCGACGTGAAGATGCCGAAGAAAGACGGCATCGAGTTGATGGGCGAGCTCAAGGCGGTCGACGGATCGGTGCCCGTCATCATTCTCACCGCCTTCGGCACCGTCGAGACGGCCGTCGAAGCGATGAAGCGCGGCGCCGCCGACTACCTCACCAAGCCGATCGCGCGCGACGACCTGCTGACGCGCCTTGCGCGCGTGCTCAAGCTGCGGCGCCTCGAAGCGGAGAACGCCGACCTGCGCGACACGCTGAACGACCGCTTCCGGTTCGCGTCGCTCATCGGGCTCTCGCCCGCCATGAACGCCGTGTTCGACACGCTGCGCAAGGTGGCTGCGACCGACGCCACCGTGCTCATCACCGGCGAGAGCGGCACGGGCAAGGAGCTGGTGGCGAAGGCGCTGCACTTCAACAGCCCGCGTCGCGCGCACCGGCTGGTCACGGTGAACTGCGCGGCGATCCCGCAGGAGCTGCTCGAGACCGAGCTCTTCGGCCACGTGCGCGGCGCGTTCACGGGCGCGGTTCGCGACAAGACCGGCAAGTTCGAGCAGGCCAATGGCGGCACGCTGTTCCTGGACGAGATCGGCTCGATGCCGGTGCACCTGCAGGCGAAACTGCTACGCGCGCTGCAGGAGCGCGAGATCGAGCGCGTGGGCGACGAGCGCGTGATTGAAGTGGATGTGCGCGTGGTCGCCGCCACCAACCGCTCCATCCCGGCGCTGATCGCGGAGGGGGAGTTCCGCGAGGATCTCTATTACCGTTTGAACGTGGTGCCGGTCCGGCTGCCCGCACTGCGCGAGCGCGTGGGCGATATTCCCCTGCTGGCGAAACACTTTGTCGCCCGCTTCGCCGGCGACGAACGCGTGCGGTTGTCTCGCGAAGCGCTCGACGCGATGGCCACCTACCGGTGGCCGGGCAACGTGCGCGAGCTGGAGAATTTCTGCGAGCGCATCGTGCTCATGCGCTCGGGCAGCACCATCGGTGGGGCCGAGGTTGAAAAGCAACTGACCGCGTTGGCAGGCGAGGCCGCGCCCGCCACCACCACCCTGCGCGAGATCGAGCGTGCGGCCGTGCTCGACGCGCTGCGCGCGACCGGCTGGAACCAGTCACGCGCCGCGCGCCGCCTCGGGGTTCCGCGTCACATCCTTCTCTACAGAATAAAGAAGTACGGCATCGAAACCGAGTCTCCCTAGCGCGTGATCACCATCTTGCGCGTGACGCTTTCGGCACCGGCGCGCACGCGGTAGAAGTAAACGCCGCTCGGGAGCATCCCGCCGACCGCATCACGCGCAGCGAACGGAACCCGCGTCCACCCCGCTTTCGCGTCTTTGACACCGACCGTGCTCACCGCGCGGCCCGCGACGTCGTAGACTTCCACCGAGATATCCCCGGTATGCGTCAGACCGATCTCCAGCTCGGTCGAACCGGAGAATGGATTGGGATGGTTGGGGAGCACCGTCAACGCGGTGAGTGGCGGCGTCTCGCCGGCCGCGGTTGGTCCGCTCACGTTGGCCTCGTTCGACGGGCCACCTTCATTGGTGTGCACGTCGACCGCGGTCACGATGTAATAGAGCGCGTTCGGCGGTGCGCCCGCATCGAGCAACGTCGTACCCGTCGCGGTCCCGAGGAAGCTCCCCGGCGTGGGCGTGACGCCCGGAGTGTTGGCGCGATACACCGCGTAGTGATCCAGGTCCGAATCTCCCACGCCGTTCCATTGCAGGGAGACGTCACCCGTGGCCAGGCGTTGCGCGGTGAGCGACAGCGGCACTCCGGGCGGAAGATTGTCGACCGAGTAGCCGTCCATCACGTTCGAGTCCCAGTCGTAGCCCAGGGCGGGGCTGGAATGCGCGACCACCTTGAATTGATGGAGGGCCGGATCACCGGGTGTGGCATCGGCGAGCGTGGGCACTTCCATCAGGTAGGTGGGCTGGCCCGCCGCCGGCATTGTTCCCACTTCCATCCACGGTTGCGGGTACGGACCCTGGCGCCAGACCGAGTAGTGATCAATCAGCCCGCCGCCGGGGAGATCCTGCTGTGATGCCTGCCATTGCATGCCGACCATCCCGCCATTATCGAGCGGCATGTCGGTGACGTAGTCGACGATCGCTTCCGGGTGGCCCCAGTAGCCGTACTTGAACTCGATACGTTGCGCGTAGATGTTGGGCGGGAGACGCTGGTCGGCCCACGCGACAATCGCCGACAGCGCACCGTCGGGCGCAATCGCCGGCGCCGCTTTGTCGCCCGGAGTTGTCGACACCGGAAAACCATTGGCGGTCCACTGCCCTCCACCCGAAGCCACCAGCCGCTGCGCATACACGTCGTTCCTCAGGCCGCTGCGATGGTCCAGCCACGTGATTACAGCGCCACCGTTTCCGTCCGGTACGATCCGTGGACTTGTCTGCGCGTCCGCCGCGATCGAGACGATAACCCCGTTCCCGGCCCACTGCATGGCCCCGAGACTGTTGACGCGCTGCGCGTAGACGTCCGGCGTCCCGGTTCGAGCGTCCTCCCACGTGAGGATCGCGCCCGAGGCAGCGTCAGGAGCGAGGACGGGGTTGAACTGGTCGCCGGCGGCGGCCGACACCGGCACCCCGTTGGCCAGCCACTGGGCCGCGCCGAACGGGTTCAGGCGCTGTGCGTAGATGTCGTAATCAACTCCATTGCGATGGTCCTGCCACGTGACGATCGCGCCCACGCCGCTCACCCAGATGACGCGGCTGTTCATCGCGTTCTGAGCAGACGCTACCGAGACGTTCCACGAGGGAGTTCCATTGGCGGCCAGGCGCGCCGCCCCGATCGAGTTGCCTGCTTCCCACGCCACGACCGCACCGCCGGCGTCATCCGCGGCGATCGACGGCCGGTATCCACCGCCGATGGTGACCCCGTCGGAAGTCCATTGCAGCGCACCGGAGGAATCCAACCGCTGCACGTATACGAACGGATCGACATCCCAGGCGTTCGCCGAAATGATCGCACCTCCGGCTCCGTCCGGGACGATTTCGTGATGTTCATAAATGACGAGGTGGAGGGTGCGAACGAGAACCCCGTTCGGAGTCCACTGCGGGACGCCCTGGCTGTTCACCCTCTGTGCGTAGAGCAAGTCGCTCGCGTCGTCCTGCCACACCATGATCGCTCCCCCCGCGCCGTCCGAACAGAGTTTCGGACCGACCTGATCGCCGGCGGCGGTCGATACCGCGACACCACCGGCGCTCCACTGGAGAACGCCGAGACCGTCGATGCGCTGGACGTAGATGTCGGAGCCCACACCACGGTGGTCCTCCCAGGCCACGATGACACCGCCGGCGCCGTCCGGCATGACGGCCGGGACCTGGTTCGCGGCGGATTGATTGCACACCGGGATTCCGTCCTGTTGCCAGATCGCCCACGCGCGACCGGAGTGGACGAGGAAGATGCAGAATGACACAACCAACAACTTGGAGAGCGGCCTCATGATTGAACCTCCAGGGGCAAAGACGAGTCAGGGGGCGCCGGGGAGGAAGGCGGACCGCGCGCACTATTGCGCACGGCCGCTAATCGGAGAATCCCGGAGGCGGGTCAAACCGAACAATTTTTTTTGACTACTTGCGTCGCTGACCGAGGAAAGCGAGGATGCGCCCGCGTTCGGGTTCTCGATCGCCCCACAGCGGGGCGCAGACCACCAGGTCGGGAACATGGTCGCCGTTGAGGTCTCCCCCGACAACGGTGTGCCCGAGGTGGCCGTCGGCAGCGTCACCCACGACGCGCCACGCGGCTCGCGTTTCACACCCGCGCTTGCCGCCGCGATAGATCTCGACCATCCCGAGATGGACGCGCTTGCCGTCGGTGTACTGTGGAGCGCTGATGGCGATGTCAGCGAAGCCGTCTCCGTCGACATCACCCACGCCGACGACGTAAAAACCAAAGTGCGAGTACGCCACCGGTCCCGGTGCCTGCCAGTCCGGATCGCGTGACGGCCCGCGTCGACCTCCGAAGAAGATCAGCGCGCGCCCGCGTTCCGGCCGGGAGACTTCCGAATACTGGGGCTCACCGATCAGCACGTCGTCATAACCGTCGCCGTTGACGTCGCCCGCGCCGGCCACGGTGGTGGCAAGGTGGGAGTTGGCTCCTCCGCCATCGACCGTCCATACCGGTCGACTCGACACGCCCCGCGCACCACTGAGGAACAGGCGCGCCTGGCCACAGTCGCTGCTCGCGCCGTCCCACATGGGTGCACCCAGCAGCACATCGTCGTAGCCGTCGCCGTTGACGTCTCCCACCGGCCTCATGAAACTACCGAGCCCTGCGCCCGCCTGCCCGCCGCGTGCCATCCACGACGGCGCCGGAGAGAGCCCCGAGGCGGAGCCTGCGTACAGGCGGGTGGCTCCCTCATTGGTGAGAGAATCTCCCGCTCCCGGTTCACCGATGAGCACGTCCCCGAAGCCATCGCGGTTCACATCTCCCGCCGGCGACATC
>DASVAK010000219.1:0-4586 GCA_036376395.1 Candidatus Krumholzibacteriia bacterium | reverse complement strand
CCGAAGATGGCGAGGCTCGACACGCGCAGCTCGCCCACCAGCGTGAGCGACGCGGTCTTGATGAGCTCGTCGGGCTGCTGGGCGCGATTGAGGTCCTGCGACACGGTGAGCAGCGTGCGCATGGAGAGCATATGGCGCTTGAAGCTGCGCTCGACGCGGGTCACTTCCTCGCGCTCGTGCTCGATCTCCGATTCGAGCTCGATGTTGCGATGGTCGAGCGAGCGGGCGCGCGACGTCCGGCGCAGCGCCGCGTCGACGCGCACGTGGAGCTCGCGCAGAGATACCGGTTTGTGGATGTACTCGTCGGCGCCGCCATCCAGCGCGGCGACGCGCGTCTCGACGTCGTTCTGGGCCGAGAGCACGAGCACGGGAATGGTCTCGTGGTCGTCACGGATGCTGTCGAGAACGTCGATGCCGCTCATGTCGGGCAGCTCGAGGTCGAGGATCATCAGGTGCGGCGTGGCCTCGGCGGCGTGCTGGAGCGCTTCGCGGCCGGTCGCCGCGGTGCGCACGCGGTAGCCCTGGCGTCCCAGCGACACCGAGACGATCTCGAGCACCTTGGGATCGTCATCCACCAGCAGGATGTCTGCGCTCATGGTCTCCCCCGTCACACATTGAACAGCGCGAACTTCTTCTCTCCGGTGTTCTCGCCCGAGCGGATTTCGTCCTCGATCACCTCGACGAAGCAGCGCACGACCTCGGGGTCGTAGCGCATGCCCCAGTTCTCCTTGAGCGTGATGAGCGCCTCTTCGCGCGAGAGCGCGGGGCGCGTGGGACGCTGCTGCAGCATGGCGGCGTAGCTCTCCACCACCGAAACGATGCGCGCGCCCAGCGGGATGTCCTGGCCCTGGGTGCCGCGCGGATAGCCCTCGCCGTTGAAGCGCTCGTGGTGGTGGAGCACGACGCTGACCGCGTGGTCCGAAAAGCGCATGTCGCGCAGCATGGCGGCGCCGTCGGTGGGATGGCGCTTGATGATGTCCCACTCCTCGGGCATCAGCTCGCGCGGGCTGCGCACGATCAGATCGCTCACCTTGATCATTCCGATGTCGCGCAGCACCGTGCCGTACATGAGATCGCGCAGGTGCTCGGCGGGGTAATGCATCTTCTGGGCGAGCGCAAACGTGTAGTTCGTGATCAGGTTGGTGTTGCCGCGCGCCAGCGTGTTCTCCTCGATGAGCGAGATCAGCGTCTGCACCACACCCAGCGTGCGCTCGTTCTCCTCCTCGAAGCGCGACATGCTCTCGTACGCGATGGCGGCCTGGTGGATGAGGATCTTCAGGAACTCGACCGAGCTCGCGTCGAGGTCGCTGCGGATGGGGCGTCCGAGCAGCAGCACTCCGCGAACATCTCCGCGCACGATGAAGGGCGCGACGTACGCGCACCCGACCGCCAGCAGCGGCGCTTTCACGTCGTCACCGAAGGGACCTTTGTCGATCGCGATCACGTCGACCGCCGCTCCCCACTTCTCCAGGCGGAGCTGCGCGCTCGAGAGCGCGAAGCCGCGCATCTCGCCGGGCTCGATGCCCTTCATCGCGGCCGGGACGAAGTAGTTGCGGTTCTGCTCGAGGAACACCGCGCTCTCCACTCCCACCTGGGCGATGGTGGTGAGCAGGAATGCGTCGAGCAGCGCCTTGCGATCGCGCAGGCGGTAAAAATCGGCGTTGATCGAAAACAGCGTGTTGTACTGGACGATGCGCTTCTGGAGGTCGCGCGCATCGCCGGCCGGAGCGTCGGCCGGAAAGCTCGAGAGCGGCGGAACCGGGGGCGTCGGCCGGCTGCTCTCCCTGTCATCGCTCGCGCGGGTCCTGTCACCGGACACGAAGGACCGGGCGTCGCTCGCCGGCGTCTCCGTCCGGTGCCACGCACGCTCGCTCGGCGCGGGCCGCGGTTCGTCGCGTTCCGCCCCGGCCCTGTCTTCGCTGTGATGATGCTCCGCCGCGACAACCCGCGGGGCGTCAGCGGGTTCGTCGGCGGCTTCCTCGGCCATCGCGCCGGCGTCCTCTTCCTCCGCCGGGCCGTCGCCGAGGCTCAGGATATCCTCGAGGCTCTCGGTCAGGGTCTCGGTCGCCTCGTCGTCCGAGGACGCCCTGGCCTCGAAGGCGAGCACCTTCGCGACCACGGCGGGAATTCCGTCGGTCAGATCATCGGCGACGACGATGCGCGGCGCGTCTTCCTTCTTGAGGAACTTGAGGACGGTGCGGCTTGCACCGACCAGCCCGATCGCGATGCGTCCGCGCGACGCTTCGTCGCGGATGATGCGAGCGCATCCTCCGCCCAGGGATTCGAGCTCCGAGACTTCGAACAGAACGCGCGCAAGTCCCCGCCGGTTGCATTCGGCGAAGATGCGTTCCAGAACGGCCTTCTCGTGGAAGCCGAGAGTCCCCGTGATCTTGAATACTGTGACACCCGAATGGGGTGACGAAAGCTTCTCGATCCTGGTCTTCGGAGGCATGAGGGACTCCCGGCGAAAATGGCGGATGCCGCGTCACGTGGGGGACGCGAGTACGGCAGGTATCGAGTCGCTAGACGACTTCCTGGGCCAGCCACTTGTCGAGGACGCTCTTCAGGAACCTCCACTCGCTGCCCACCTTCTTCGCCGGGATCTTGCGCTCCTTGGCGAGGCGGCACACGGTCTTCACGTGCATCTTGAGGTACTCGGCCGCCTCGACAGACGTCATGACGACATCCTGATCCTCGGACCCGCCGATCACGATGCTCGAGTAGTCGGTGTCTCTCCACTTGCTCATCTTGCCCCATCCTTCTGTAGTTGAGGGTGCCCGCTTGAAAACTCACCCTGATTCAGGCCATCTTCAGCACGAAGCGTACCAACCACATCCCATCTATTTATCAATGGGTTAGGCCGCTTTTTAGACGCCCGCCGCGCGCCTGTGCGGGCATTCTGCACCATCCGCCGCCGTCTATCGCAATCGCGGGGCGAAGGTGAGTGCAACCGGTCAGCGCGCGACGCTGAGATATCCGGAAAGGTGCGACGTCACCTGGTTCGCCGAGAGCGGCTTGGTGAGATAGCCGGCCACGCCGAGCTTCTCCACCAGCAGGTCGGCGGTCTTTCCCGTCTGCGACGTGGTGACGATGACCGGAATTTCCTGCCCGGCCTCGCGCAGGCGGTCGACGATCTTCTTCGCCGCCATGGTGGGAATCCGGAACTCGCTGATGATCACCCGCGGCGAATGCGTCGCGATGATGCTCACCGCCTCCTCGACGTCGCTCGCATAGGCCGCCTTGATGCGCTGCCGGCCCAGGATGTCGCTCAGCGTCGTGCGCGTCGTTTCACTCTGCTCGATGACGAGCACTTCGATCCCGTTCTGCGCGGGCGCGTCCTCGACCTCCGCCGGCGCGTCCGCCACCGCCTCCGCCTCGATGCGAAGCGGCGGCGCTTCCATCTGCGCGAGGTCGGCGGGCGGCAGCGTATCGACGTTGAGCGTGCCGGTGATGGTCAGGTACGCGCGCAGGATGTCACCCGCGTCGAGCAGCGGAATCCGCCGGCCGTCGACGCGCACGACGTCGTGCGGGATCCCCTTCCAGACCGGGATCGAATCGCCCAGCGCGATGCCGATCTTCTGCGTACCCTCGCCGGGGACGTAGAAGGCGACCGCCCTCTCGAGCAGCCCGAGCACCACGATGTGCGAGCCGCCGGCGTGGACCTCGGGGAAGATGGAATCGAGCCCCAGGAGCGGCACCCGTCGCGTGTCGAGCGCGATGTACTCGCCGTAGGAATCCTCGCGGCGCGTGTCGGCCTGGACCGGGATCACGTCGAGCACCTGCACACCGCGCGCCGCCATCGCGGTTCCGTTCTTCTCCCACGTCCAGATCGACTCGGCCTGCGTGGTGGTGGGCAGCGTGAATTCGAAGCGCGTCTTGTGGCCGCCGTCGGGCTCGACCGAGAGCATGCCGTGGTGCTCGCGCAGGACGCGCGACACGTGCCGGAGACCCGGGTAGAACGCCACCTGGTCCTCGTGGTCGAGCTTGGAATCGGACAGGAAGTTCTCGCCGTTGTCGCGCAGCGTCCACTGCAGCGCGCCGTAGCGCTCGCGGCACTCCACCTCGATCACCAGCGAGGGTTCGTCGCAGCGCTCGAACACGTCGGCCACCATGGCGTGAAGGATCCAGTACGCGGCGGGCAGGAGCGCGGGTTCGACCTCCGCCTCGTCGGCGCGAAGCCTCACCTCGAGCTTGCGGCCCGTGCCGCGCACCAGCTCGCGCGCGAAGTCGTGCAACGCCGTCTCGAGCGGCGCCACGTCGCACTTGGGCGTGATGACGGTTTCTTCAACTGTGGCGACGATGCGGTCCATGGCCTGCGCGTAGAACTCGATGGTCCCGAGACCGCGGCGCAGGTCCTCGATGGTGATGGTGTCGGCGGTGCGGGATTGCCAGGGATCCGAATTGACGGCGGCGAGCACGCGCTCGCACGCCGCGGCCAGCTCGGCCGACACGCGGAACAGCCGCTGGGGATCGGTGGTGCCCTCGGCGCGCGAGGCGCGCACCGGCTCCGCCGTCTCGCTCTCCTGCCGGAGCAGGTCCACCTCGTCGATCATCGCCAGCACGCCCTCGCTCGGAATCGACTGGCG
>DASVAK010000216.1:0-9247 GCA_036376395.1 Candidatus Krumholzibacteriia bacterium | reverse complement strand
TGGGCGTGATGGGGTGCGTCCCCGGCACGATGTTGAAGCCGGACGCGGTCATGCCGTCGCGGAAGTATTTCGTGTTCGCTTCGAGCCGGTCGCGCAGCTCGGTGCTGCCTTCCAGCAGACCGAGGACCGCGAGCGACGCCGCGACGATCGGCGGCGCCACCGAGTTCGAAAACAGGTACGGCCGCGAGCGCTGGCGCAGCATCTCGACGATTTCCTTGCGCCCCGTGGTGAAGCCGCCCGACGCGCCCCCCATCGCCTTGCCCAGCGTGGACGTCATCACGTCGATCTTGCCCACCACCTTGTTGTGCTCGGGCGTGCCGCGCCCCGTCTTGCCGACAAAGCCGGTCGCGTGCGAATCATCCACCATCACCATGGCGTCGTACTTCTCCGCCAGCGCGCAGATGTCGGCCAGCTTCGCGATGAAGCCGTCCATGCTGAACACGCCGTCGGTGGCGATCAGGCGCACGCGGAACTTCTGCGCTTCCTTGAGGAGCTCCTCGAGGTGGTTCATGTCGCTGTTGCGGTAGCGCATGCGCTCCGCCTTGCACAACCGGATGCCGTCGATGATGGAGGCGTGGTTGAGCTCGTCGGAGATGACGCAGTCCTGCTCGCCGAGCAGTGTCTCGAAGAGACCGCCGTTGGCGTCGAAGCAGGACGAGTAGAGAATGGCGTCGTCGGTGTGGAGAAACTTCGATATCTCCTGCTCGAGATCCTTGTGGATCTGCTGCGTGCCGCAGATGAAGCGCACCGACGAGAGCCCGTAACCCCACTGGTCGAGTGCTTTGTGCGCCGCCGCGATCACGGCGGGGTGCGACGACAACCCGAGGTAGTTGTTCGCGCAGAAATTGATGACCTCGCGGCCGGAAACCGTGATGGCCGCCGCCTGCGGGCTCTCGAGCACGCGTTCGTCTTTGTAGAGCCCGCCCTCTTTGATGGATGTGAGCTCGTTTTCGATCACGGATTTCATCTGGGTATACACGGGCATCTCCTTGTGGGCCGAAGTCTGCATTTTCGCACGTGCCACGGCGGCGGGCAAGAGCCGCCAGCGGCCCCGTCAGCGTGCGCGGCGTCGCACCAGGACCACCGACGCGTCCGTCGCGGCGAAATTGTCCATGAAGACGTAGTGCTGATACAGATGCCTGGCAAGGGTGATGTTCTCGCCGCCCTTGGCGTGGGCCAGGATCATCCAGAACTCGTCCGGCATACCGCCCATCGTCGCGAAGATGGATTCGAGTTTTTGCTCGGGAGCGAGATCGCGGATCCATTCGCCGTAGTAGACTCCCCCCTCGGCGCACCACCGTTCACCCTCGCCTCGCCAGCAGCGCTGGAACCAGTCGGGTGGTCGCGCGGTTTGCTCCATGCCCAGTTGCCGGGCGTAGTAAGCGAACGCGGGCGCAGCGCCGTAGTAGACATACGTGGGCTGGCCGGGGGCCCGGTGCGCCATCCAGTACCGGGCGACCGCCGCGATAT
The DNA here is from genome assembly GCA_036376395.1 of Candidatus Krumholzibacteriia bacterium. GTDB lineage: Bacteria > Krumholzibacteriota > Krumholzibacteriia > WVZY01 > JAKEHA01 > JAKEHA01. Next base: position 7,777 of record DASVAK010000216.1, on the reverse strand, counting down.
CTTCGGTCTCCGGCCACGCACACGCCGTATGTTCCAGCACGTGCTCCTGCAGCGAGCGGTTGGGCAACGAAACGACGCAGAGGCCGCAGAGAACCGCGAATGCCACGACGCCGGCAACGCGCGACAGCCTTTGCTCAGAACGAGCGGTAACGGCGCCTGCCGCAAGCGGCACGAGCAGCGCGGTCAAAATATTGGAGTGCCGGAATCCCAGTGGAAAGATGTGGAAGAGGTTCAAACCGAGGTAGACGAGGAACGTCGCGGCGAACCAGATGGTAACGCGGCGCTGTCGCTTGAAGACGAGGAGCACGATCACCGCGAAGACAGTAATGGTGAGCCACCCGGGAACACGCGAGCACGGCCAGCCCGTGAACTGAAATGCGAGCGTCGCCTGCAGTGACCGGCCTGCAATCCGAAGCGCCTCGCCTGCGCCCTGAAATGCCACGGCGTGGAACGCCTCCGCCGTGGGCCCACGCCGGAGCTGGTGCGGAATGAAATAGACGAGGAGCGGGAGGACCGCGGCGACAAAAGCTCCCAGGCTCCACAGTGCGCGTCGCAATCTCACGGCGTCGCGCTGCAGCGCCGATTCCACCATGAAACAGGCGAACGGAACCAACACCGTGATCACGGTCCCGTAGTAGCTGTACGCAGCCACGACCGCGAGCACCGTCCAGCGCACAAAGCCACGACGACTCGGCTCGCGCGACAGGCCCACCAGCACGGCAAGATTCCAGAGCACCAGGCAGTGCACCATGGCGTACTGGCCCACCTCCTGCGAGTAGCGCACGGCGACGGGTAGCACGGCCATCAGCAGGCCGGCGGCCATCGCCGTGGCGCGTCCCTGCAACCGATGCCCGATCACCATGGCGCCCGCGACGCCGGCCATGCCCACGCACACGGACATCAAGCGCACCCATGTTTCGTGGCTGGAAATGCTCATCCACAGGTGAAGAAGGAACGAATAGAGGGGTGGATCCTGGATGACGTCTCGAACCGTGGACGCCAGGTGTGCGGTGGGCGCGGTGGCCGTCCAGTATTCGACGGCCTCGTCGAGCCAGAGTGGCCTTGCCGTCAGGTCCCACAGACGGAGCGCCAGCGCCACGGCAAGAATGCCGATAACGCCTGCGTAAACGAAACGTTGACGGATGTGGATGGGCTTGACCACGGCGCAACGACGCGCTCCGGCGTCGCTGCCGGCAGTCTACCAGTTGAGCATTCCCCTGTATGCAGGCAGAAAACCCGCTAGGGCTTCGCGCCCGCGGTCGCGGCGTCGGCACGCGTTCCCAGGTACTCCAGGATGCCCGCAAACGCCGGGTCGCGATTGTTGCGATAATCCTCGCTCGACATCGCGGCCGCCAGCTCGGGCGCTATCCACGTGCGCACGTCCTCGGACACCGAGTCCTGCCACAGCCGCGACGACGCATTCACGGCGATCCCGCTGTACGGCAGCCAGATCTCGTTGCCTTCACCGACGAAGTTGGGCCGCGAGCCGGTCGGTTCGCCGGCGAAGATGGCCGCCGTCTGTCGGTCCATCCAGTTGCAGAAGTTCTGGCAGGCGCTGAAGGTCTCGCGACCGCAGATCACGAAGAGCTTTCCGTCGGCGTTGAAATCGGACTTCAGCACTTCCTCGAAGAACGCGCGTCCGAGGAAGTTGTTTCCCCCGTTGTTGAGGCGCACGTCGATCACGAGCGCGCGGGCGCTCTTCGATTCGGCGAGGTTGACCACGCGCGTGCCGAAGTCGCCGAGCTTCTCGTCGTGCCAGTTGGCCACCGCGCGGAAGTTCGCGTACACGATCTTCGAGTCCGGCAGGTAATCCGCGGTGAAAATATTGTCCGGGTCCTTGCGCCAGAGCGGCGGTGAGTCGGTTTTCGCCGCCATGTCCATCCAGTCGGCGGGTGTGACGCGCACCCCATGCTGCTGCGCCGGCAGCGGCACCGCCTTCACGCGCACGGTCGTCTCTTTTCCCTTCGCGTCGGCCACCGTGATGTCGGCGCCGTCGAGTCCCTTCGAGATGCCGAGCGCGTCGAGCGTCTCGATGCGCGACATGTACACCGGTGCGAGCCACTTCACCTGCTGCGAGTTGTCGCGCTGCACGGTGGTCGCCACTTTCGCCAGCGCATCCTGCACCGGCGTACGGCCGATGCGCACCACGCGCTTGCCCACGAGCGCGGCGTAGTCGGGATGGGCTTCGCGCACGAAAATGCCGTCCGAGAATTCGTAGAAGCGGACCGGGAGCTGGTGGAAGGCGTACTTGCCTTCGCGCGGTGGGAACACGGTGCTGTGACCGTCACCGAGACGCACGACGAGTTGCATGAGCGCCGTGACGACCTCGTGGTCTTTCATGGTGGGAACCGCCGCCTCGATGCGTGCGATCTCGGCGTTCCACTCGTCGCGCGAGATGTTGCGCCACGGCGCGTAGTGGGTTTCCTCCACGCGTTTGGTGAGGTAGTCGAGGTCGATCTTCCACGCATCGGCGCGCGACGTCTCCGGCATCACGGCGGGCAGGATACGCGCGCGAAACTCGGGTGTGTCGCGCAGGCTGTCGAGGTCCTTGTCCTCGCGCAGCATCTGTTCGCGATTGCGAAGCCCGGCGCGGATGGCAAGCTGCAGCGCGTCGATGGCGGCATCCTTCTCGCCGAGGAGCGCGAGGCAGCACGCCTTGTTGTAGTTGCACGCGCCCGCCTGGAAGCCGATGGCTGCCGCGCGCTCGTAGGAGGCGATGGCCTCCCGGTACTGCTTGAGGTTGTACTGGGCTGTCCCGATCTGGGACCAGAAGTAGCCGTTGTCGGGGTTCTCGGCGGCGAGCTCCCGGTAGAGCGAGAGCGCCTCGGACCAGCTCTCCTTCTGGAACGCCGCAGCGGCCGCATCGAGCTTCTTCGCGGCGACGCTCCCGGCGGCGGACGCCAGGCCGGGGGCGATCAGGGCAAAGACGACAAACAGGGGTATGAGCAGGCGTGGCTTCACGGCGGCGTCCTTTCGGGTGCGGGGTGTGCCCGTTAGACGGGAAAAGGGCCGGAGAGGTTGCGTGCTACTTGCGGTCCAGCAACGCCGGCCAGTTCTGGACGATGGTGACGCTCTGGGGCGGCAACGGCCGCGCGGGGATGAGCAGCATCAGCCGGTCCTGGCGGCTGAGCTCGAAGTCGAAGATCGTTTCCGGGAAACGCGCTGATACGCGTGCGGGACCCAGCCGGAACTGCGGCCCCGGGAGCACGTCGGCGGCAAAGATGGCCTGGTTCTCTCCGGGAACTCCGTAGTAGAGCTGGCGGCCGTCGGCTGACCACGATGCGCCGAATCCACCATGCGTGGTCACCTTGTACTTGTTTCCACCGCCCGGGAAGGACTGCACGTAGATGTCGAACTGTCCCGATTCGTTCGAGCGATAGCACAACCAGCGGCCGTCCGGTGATACCTGCGCACCCTGCTCCCAGTACGGCGTCACCAGGTACGGTCGCGGCGTCCGGTCGCCCTCGAGGGGAAGAATCCAGAGATCCCAGCGCGTCGCGGGATCCTGCCGTCCGTAAATGAGTGAACGGCCGTCAGGCGTCCACCCCCAGATGCTCTTGAACACGGGGTCATTCTCCAGGTACGTCTCGGGCGTGCCGCCGCGCACGTTCACAACCACGACCTTCTGGTAGGTGCCGAGCGCACTCGACGTGTACGCCACGCGCGTTCCGTCCGGCGACCAGCGGGCGTTGGTGTTCTCTCCGGCCTCGTAGCTCAGGCGCGTAACCACGCCACGCTCGAGATCTGTCATCCACAGGTCGGAGATCCCGATCCTCGGGCTGCTCTCGAGAACGGCCTCGCGCTCGTCGGGAGAAAGCTCGACGCCGACGTACTTGCCGGACGCCATCGGAATGTCGGCCGTGGTTTTGCCCTGACGGTCTGCCCACACCAGGTGTGTCGAGAACGGCGTGCTGGTCGTGAACGCCAGCGTTCCGTTGCCGGATGTGGACATTCCAGCCGCACCGGAGAAGCCCGTGCCGATCGGGTGGTCGCCGAGCGAAACCGCCTCGCCGACAACGCGTCCACTCTTGAGATCGAAGCGCTGCGCGACCGCGACTCCCTCGCGATCATAGAGAAGATACCCGGGCGACGAATACACCGCGCCGCTGCTCCCGGCATCGATCACCAGGCTTTTCTCCTTCCCGTCGAGCGAACCCAGGTAGACTCGATAGCGTCCGTTGACCGGGGGCAACACGGTATAGAGGAATCGTTTCCCGTCGGGGAGAAACACCGGGTAGCGGTGCGCGGACTCCGTGGAATCCAGCGTGGTGACCGCGACGCCGTCTCCGCCGTTGGCGGACACGCGGTAGATCGGCCCGTCCGAGAGCGGCGCGTAGAGAATGACACCGTCGCGGTTCCAGGTGCCCCCGCGCGGGTTTCTGGTCGACGTGATCGTCTCGGGGGAACCGCCGGCGACCGACAGCTTCATGAGGCTGTTGCCGGCCTTGAAAAAGCCGATGCTGCGGCCATCTGGCGACCAGAAGGGCTGTGCCCCGGATTCCGTCCCGGGAAGCTGGCGCGCGGTCAGCGTCTCGAGCGAGTGCAGCCAGAGGTGCTGGCCACCCGCGGAATCGGTGGCCGAATATACGATCATCCGGCCATCGGGAGAAATAATGCCGCTCAGCGCTCCGTCAAGATCCATGCGGGCACCCGGCGTCTCCAGCACTTCGAAGCGCGTGACTTGCCCGGCGATCTTTTCGCCGCCGCGCGGCACCGCGAAGTACGTCGCCGCGGCCGTCACCAGCACCAGCGCGACCGCGCCCAGGATGGTGCGCAGCCGGCCGCGTGATTTCTGCGCCGCGGCTGCCGTCGCGTCCGGGCTCGACGCGCGCGTCGAAATGACATTGTCGATCTCGATGCGCGCATCTCCGATGTCGCGCAGGCGCTGGCGCGAATCTTTTTCCAGGCAGCGCTTGAGGAGATCGCGGATGCGCTGCGGCGTGCGCGACGGCAGCGCGTCCCAGTCGGGCTCGCGCTCGAGAATTTTCGCGATGAGGTCCGACACGGTGTCGCCCGCGAAGGCCTGGCGACCGGTGAGGCACTCGTAGAGCACACAGCCGAACGACCAGATGTCGGTGCGCTTATCGACGGTGCGGCCGCGCGCCTGCTCGGGGCTCATGTACGCGGCCGTGCCGAGAATGACGCCGGCGCCGGTGTGCTGGTGCGTGAGCGTGGGCGAGTGCGTGAGGCTCACGTCGGAACCCGAGCCGCTGCCCATGCCACCTTTCGCGAGACCGAAGTCGAGCACCTTGGCGTCGCCCGCGGGTGTGAACATCACGTTGCCGGGTTTCAGGTCACGATGCGCGATGCCCTGCTCGTGCGCGGTCTCCAGCGCGGCGGCGATCTGCCGGCAGATCCGGAGCGATTCGTCGATTGAGAGCGTGCCGTGGTCGAGTCGCTGCGCCAGCGTCTCGCCCTCGACGAACTCCAGCACGAGGTAACGGTGGCCCTCGATGTCCTCGAGGCCGAAGATGTTGGCGATGTTGGGGTGCGACAGCGATGCGAGCAGCTTGGCCTCGCGCTCGAAGCGCGAGAGCCGGTCGGGATCCTGCGCGAACTGCGGCGGAAGCGCCTTGATGGCGACGTCGCGGCCGAGCCGGGTGTCACGGGCGCGATAGACTTCGCCCATCCCGCCCGCGCCCAGCGGTGCGACGATTTCGTAGATGCCGAGCTTGCTGCCGGGGGTCAGGGGCACGGCGCCATTTTCGCATTAGTTCGTGGGCCGGAACAAGCTATGATGTCGCGACCGCGTGGTTTCGCCGCGCGCAACTCCCCATGCCGCAAACCAACCGCCGCAAGGATTTCTGGAAGCACCTGACGCCGCTCGCGCGCGTCAAGCTCTCCATTGCCATCTTCTGCACGTTCGCCACCGTCGGCATCTTCCAGGACTTCTGGGCTCCGGGCGCCCCGCCCGCGGCGTGGGTTGCACTGCAGTGCGCCATCGCCGGGGCGCTGGCCCTGTCGTGGGCGTACACGTTCATGTGGAACGCGCGCTTCGCCGTCGGCATCGTGATCCTGACCATCTTGAGCTCGTTCCTGGGGCGCCACCTCGGCATCACATATCCGGATGCGTTGGTGGGATCGATCGACGCATGGCGGACTCGTGCGGCGTTCGAGACCGGGGCGGCCGCCGTCATGGTCATCGCCGGCTACATCTTCTTCGTCCGCTTCGTCGGCACCGAGGGCGCGGAACAGCTGCGCCTTCGCACCGAGGTCAACCTCGCGCAGGAGATCCACGAGGTGCTGGTGCCGCCGGTGCACCAGACCTTCGGCCGTGTCGAAGTATTCGGGCGCTCCAAGGCGAGCGCGGAAGTCGGGGGTGATCTGCTCGACGTGTTCGACGGCGATCACGGCGTGGTGGTGACCGTGGCGGATGTGTCCGGCCACGGCGTCGCGGCGGGAACGATGATGGGCATGATGAAGAGCGCGGCGCGCGTGAAGCTCATGGACGGCGCCAAGCTCGACAAGCTCGTGCACGACTTGAACCGCGTGCTCTTCCAGGTCAAGGGCGACGGGATGTTCATGACCATCGCGGCGCTGCGGTTCCACGGCGACGGCGCGGTGGAAGTCGCGGTGGCGGGTCACCTGCCCGTGCTGCGCATTCGCGGCAACGGTTCCGAGGTGGAATTGCTTCCGAACGAACAGTTGCCGCTGGGAATCGTGGAGGATACGGAATTCTGGTCGCGCACTGTCGCCGGCGACAGTGGCGACGTCTTCGTGCTGCTCACCGACGGGCTGACGGAAGTGGAAAACGCAAAGGGCGAAGAACTGGGCTGGGAGCCCATCCGCGACATCGTGGCCGCGCGGCGCACGCGCCCCCTTCCCGAGATTCACGACGAGATCATGCGCGTGGTCACCGCGCAGGGCCGCCAGGAAGACGACCAGACGCTGGCGCTGATTCGCCTCAGCTGATCTTCAACACGTCTCTTCTTTCGCGCACAGGCAATACACAAATTCCTGCTCGGTCCCCATCGGCGTCCGGTGCTGCTCTTCGCGGTGCTCGATCAATCGGAACGAGGGCCCGAACCTATCGTGGAGCTCGTCGGCCGAGTAGTGCGCCACGGGGAGCCCGCTGCACTTCTCGGGCCCGTGCGGGCCGAATGTGGCCACGATGACGAACCCTCCCTTGCGCACCGAGCAACACACGCGCTCCGTGTACGCCCGCCGCGCGCCTTCATCGGTCAGGAAGTGGAAAACGGCACGGTCGTGCCAGAGGTCGTACGCGTCGGCAGGAAGCTCCAACGTGGTGATGTCGCCGACGATCCAGGTGACGATCGGCGCCCGGTCGCCAAGACGACGGCGCGCGACGTCGAGGGCCTCCTGCGAGATGTCGACGACGGTGAGATTCCGGAACCCACGATCGAGGAGATCATCCACCAGCGTGGAGGCGCCGCCACCCACGTCGATGATGGATGCGTCCTGCCCGACGCCCGTGTGCAGGATGAGATCGAGCGACTGGTCGAGGTGCGGCCGGTACCAGCTGACTTCGTCGGCGTTCTTCGAGCCGTAGACCTTGTCCCAGTGTCCGGACCCGGGCATAACGTCACCCCCTGGCGGCACTCCTCTTCAGCAGGTAGTAACTCCCCGTCAGTGCCAGCATCAGCGTCCCCAGTCCCACGTAGGTGAGCGGCGCGGTGTGGTGCGCATCCAGTCCGACGATGTGCCGGCCCGTCGCGATGATGGCCACGAACAGAATCACTTCGACGCGGAAGTGGTGCTCGGCGAAGTAGGCGCGCATCGTCTCGAGGAGCTCGAGGCCCACGAAGATCACGAGGAT
>DASVAK010000208.1:0-3766 GCA_036376395.1 Candidatus Krumholzibacteriia bacterium | reverse complement strand
CCGGCGCCCATCGCGATCGGTCTGCCCGCGTCGCCGGGCGCGGCGTCGGGGAAGATCGTTTTCACCGTGGAGCGCGCCCTCGAGCTGGCGAAGGACAACATCCCGGTGGTGCTGGTGCGCTCGGAAACGTCGCCCGAGGACATCGACGGCATGCGCGTCGCGCGCGCCATCCTGACCAGCACGGGCGGCATGGCGTCGCACGCCGCGCTGGTCGCGCGCGGGATGGGGAAGTGCTGCGTCGTCGGCTGCACGGACATCGACGTCGACTACGCGGCGAAGGCGATGACCGCGCACGGCAAGACGTTCCCCGAGCTGACCGAGGTCACGATCGAAGGCAGCACGGGCAACGTGTACGCCGGCGTGATCCCGACCAAGCAGGCCGAGCTCGATGAGTTCTTCGAGCAGTTCATGCACTGGGTGGACGCCGCGCGCAAGCTGCGCGTGCGCGCCAACGCCGACACGCCCGAAGATGCCCGCACCGCACGCAAGTTCGGCGCGGAGGGTATCGGGCTGTGCCGCACCGAGCACATGTTCTTCCGCGAGGACCGGATCGACTGGGTCCGGCGCATGATCCTCGCCGACTCGCGCGAGGCGCGCATCGCCGCGCTCGAGAAGATCCTCCCGATGCAGCGCGATGACTTCGTCGGACTGTTCCGGGCCATGGCCGGGCTTCCGGTCAACATCCGCCTGCTCGATCCGCCGCTGCACGAGTTCGTGCCCAACGAGCCCGCGGAGATCAAGATCCTGGCCAAGCGCATCGACGTCGACGTGGCGCACCTGGCCACCAAGGTTCGCATGCTGCACGAGTTCAACCCCATGCTGGGTCATCGCGGCTGCCGCCTCGGCATCACCTTCCCGGAGATCTACGAGGTGCAGGTGCGCGCCATCATGGAAGCCGCCGTGCTGGTGACGCGCGAGAACCTGAGCGTGATCCCGGAGATCATGATCCCGCTCGTCGGTCTGCGCTCCGAGCTCGCGCTCCTGCGCGAGATGACGGTGCGCATCGCCGAGGGAATTCTCGCCGAGGCGAAGCTGCGCGTACCGTACACGGTGGGCACGATGATCGAGGTGCCGCGCGCGGCGCTGACGGCGGGCGAGATCGCGGAGGTGTCGGACTTCTTCAGCTTCGGCACCAACGACCTCACGCAGATGACCTTCGGGTTCAGCCGCGACGACGCGCCCAAGTTCCTGCGCGCCTACATCGACACCCACGTGCTGCCCAACGACCCGTTCGAGACCATCGACGTGGCCGGCGTGGGGCAGCTGGTGCGCATGGCGACGGAAGAGGGGCGCCGCGCGAAGCCCGGCCTCAAGGTGGGCGTGTGCGGCGAGCACGGTGGCGATCCGGAGTCGGTCCACTTCTTCCACCAGGTGGGCCTCGATTACGTGAGCTGCTCGCCGTTCCGCGTGCCGGTGGCGCGCGTGGCGGCGGCGCACGCGGCGTTGTAGCCTCCACGGCGCGTGGGCGGTCTGTTCGCCTGGTCGGCTGTCGGTCTGGCGCTGACGGCGCTGCTGTCGTGGCTCGTCTGGCGCTGGCGCGGTGACGGGCAACGCGTGCGCATTGCCGACTGGCTCACCATCCTGCGTCTCGCGCTCGTCGCACCCACGGTGTGGCTGTTGCTGAAGCCGGATTATCCCGCGGCGGCATTCTGCTACGCGGCGCTGGCGGCGAGCGATATCGCCGACGGCGTCATCGCGAGGCGGCGTCGCGAGACGAGCCTCTTCGGCACCTTCCTCGACCCGCTCGCGGACGTGCTCTCCACGCTGGCGGTTTTCACCGTGCTGGTGGCCGGCGGGCTGGTTCCGCTCTGGCTCTATCTTATCCTCCTCGTGCGGTACCTCATGCTCGGCGCCGGCTCGCTGGCGATCTCCCGCGCGCGCGGCCCGCTCGAGTTCCGTTCCACGCTGCCCGGCAAGATTGTCGGAGTGATCCAGGCCGCCGCGGTGCTGTGGATCCTGGCGGCCCGCGTGCGCGGCCCGGCCGTACCCGGTGCGGGCCCGCTATTTGCTTTCCTGGGTCTGGGCTTTGTGTCTATAGTGATCTCCCAGGCGATCATCGGATACCGGCATGTCCGGCGCGTGCCCCCGCGCGCAAGAGGTTGACACCGTGGATCTTCGCGGGAATCTGGCGGCTTTTGGTCCCATCTCGGTGCTGCAGCTGATCAGTCTGCAGAGCAGCACCGGCGAGCTCACGTTCGAGAGCGGGATCAACACCGCGCGGGTGTATTTCGACCGCGGCAGCGTCACCTTTGCCGAGATCGCCAACCGGCGCGTGAAGCTGGGCGAGTACCTGGTGTCGCAGGGGCTCGTGGCGCGCGACCACCTGGACCGCGCGCTCGAGATCAAGGACGACCGCCACCGCCTGGGCTCGGTGCTGGTGGACATCGGCGCCATCGACGTCATCTCGTTGCGCCGCGCCATCGAAGAGCAGATCAAGGAAGTCATGTACGAGATCGTGGGCTGGAAGACGGGACGGTTCCGCTTCACCTCGAACCGCAAGCCCAAGGCGCAGGATGTCTTCATCGACATTCCGCTCGACCACCTGATCCTCGAGGGCCTCAAGCGCCTCGACGAGGAGGGGGTCGCCCGGTGATGGGTCGGTTCGCCACCGGCCTCGTCGTCGCTTCGCTCCTCCTGCCTGCCACGGCGCGCGCCACCACGGCGCCGTCGCTCTCCGACCGCATAAAGATCGACGGCGTGCTCGACGAGTACGCCCCCGACGAGTGGGTCCTCGATGATTCGTCGGTCGTGCGCGAGCGCGCCGGCGACTCCGCGTGGGGAAGCGACGACGACATCGTTCGCGTCGCCATCACCTGGGACCACGACTTCCTCTATCTCGCCGTCGAAGGGCGCACCTTCGATTCGTTCCTTTCCATGTTCATCGCCAACCGCGCGGGCGGTCTGCGCACGCTCGAGGACGCGGGGACATTCCGTCGCGCGATCGAGCTGACCGGGTTTGCCGTGAACATCATGGCGCTCGCATCCCCGCAGCGCGTGCCCGACGTGGCGCGCGCGGACGACGCGCACCCCTTCGCGCTGGTGGATGGGGGCGCGCTCCATCGCGCCGTGTCGGGTGTTCGCGGCGGCGCGGTGGGCTTCGAGATGGCGGTGCCGTGGTCGATGCTGTCGCTCGCGAGCCCGGTGCGCGTGATCGCCGCGATCACCGGTGAGGTCGGGACCGGCGCCGGGGATGCCGCGCCGGATGCGTCCGTGCACCTGGACAATGATCCATCCGTCCGCGCGGTGCTCGACCGCCGCGTCGTGCTGGTCGCGGACGTGAATCGCGACGGCGTGCCCGATGACTCGATGTCGACACGTGACGCGGCGGAAATCGAAGGAGGCACCGCGGAAGCGTCTTCCAGTGCAGACGCAAGCATGGAGATCAGCGTGCCGGGCGGCGCGTTTGCCCCCGATCGCGGCGAGACGCGAACGTTCAGCATGCGCATCGACACCACGGCGCCCGTGTTCGTGAGCGCGGCGGTCTATTCGCTGGAAGGCCGGCGGGTGCGGACGTTGTTCGCCGATGACATGCGCTCGCCCGCGGCCGGCGAGATTCCCGCCGCGCCGGAGGATGCGTGGGACGGCCACGACGAGAGCGGTCACATCGTGCGCGGCGGCGCATACATCGTCGTGGTCGACTGGGGATTCGCCCGCGGCGAGAAACGGGGCCGCGCCAAGGCGCCCGTGGTGGTGGGGCGTTGAAGGTCGCACGAGGAGGGGTCGTCGCCGCGACGCTGCTCGCGCTTGCCGTCGCGCACGACGCGCA
>DASVAK010000199.1:0-11752 GCA_036376395.1 Candidatus Krumholzibacteriia bacterium | reverse complement strand
GTCCTGCACGGTCATGCCGCACACGTACATGCCCACCTTGCCCGGGTGGACGGGCTCGAAGTCGGTCTTCTTCTGCTTGAGGGTGTCGTAGACGCGCAGGGCCATAGGACAAACGACTATAGCAGCGGCACCGGGGTGTGGTAAGAGGTAATCCCGAATGCCGCACCCCGCCACGATTCCCCGCTCGCGCCCGCTCGGGCTGTTCGCCTGCGTCGCGCTCGTCATCGGCAACATCATCGGATCCGGCATCTTCCTGCTGCCGTCGTCGCTCGCGCCGTACGGGAAGTTCGCGCTGGCGGCGTGGGTGTTCACGTCGCTCGGCGCGATCTCGATCGCGCTGGTGTTCGCGCGGTTGGCGCGCATGTTGCCGAAGGAGGGCGGGCCGTATGCATACGTCCGCACCGCGTACGGCGACTTTCCGGGCTTCTGGATCGCGTGGGGCTACTGGATCGGCCTGTGGTCGGGGGTGGCCGCGATCGCGGTCGCCTTTGGAAGCTACCTGCGCGTCATCATCCCCGCGCTGGAAGGAAACACGATCGGCTGTGGCCTGGCCGCCATCGGCGCGGTGTGGGTGCTCGGCATCGTCAACGCGCGCGGCATTCGCGCGGCCAGCCGCGTGCAGACGTTCACCGTGATCATCAAGCTGATGCCGCTCGTGGCCATCGCCACCATCGGGCTGGCGTGGTTGCACCCGGAGCACATTGACAGCGCGCGGCCTGCGACGACGCACGGTTTCGGCGCCGTCTCCGCCGCCGCGGCGCTCACGCTGTGGGCGCTGCTCGGACTGGAGTCGGCGACGATCCCCGCGGATGCGGTGCGTGACCCGGACCGCACGATCCCGAGGGCGACCGTGATCGGCACCGTGGTCTCGGCGCTGGTGTACATCGCGAGCACGGTGGCTGTGATGGGTGCGGTGCCCGGCGACGTGCTCGTCACCTCGCAGGCGCCGTTTGCGGATGCGGCACGACACATGTGGGGAGACTGGGCCTACTACGCGGTGGGCATCGGCGCGATCGTATCGTGCTTCGGCGCGCTCAACGGCTGGATCCTGCTGGCCGCGGATTTCCCCCGCGCCGCCGCGCGTGATGGTCTTTTTCCGGCGCGCTTCGCCGACACCAACGCGCGCGGTGTTGCCGTGTTCTCGCTCGTGGTGGCTGTCGTGCTGGTGACGGTGCTGCTCGCCTTCAACTATTCCGGCACGCGCAACCTGACCTCGATCTTCAACTTCGCCATCCTGCTCTCGACGCTCGCAACGCTGATCCCGTACGTTTTCTGCGCGATCGCCCCGGTGCTGGTCCGCCGCCGCGTCGGCATCGAGACGCCGACGTCGCGCGCGTCATCGATCATCTCCGCGATTGCATTCCTGTATGCGGGCTGGATGATCTACGGCGCCGGTGCGCAGATCGCGCTGCTCGGGCTACTTCTGATGGTCTCGGGGATTCCCGTCTACGTCTGGCTCCGCCGCAACTGAGGGCTCGCTCGCGTCGGCGCTCCGGTCTTTCCGGAAGCGAAAGTATGGCGGTCCGTGCGCCGGGGACTCGCTCGCGTCGGCCGCTCCGCTCCAGGTCTCCGCGCGCAATGTCATCTGTCCGAAGCGCGCGTCGACTACAGTCGTCCCGGCACCCGTGCCGGTCCGACTGCACTGGTGAGTCGCGTTCGCCGGCCGACGCTCGGCTCGTTCTGGGTGAGACAACCGCGCACGAGCGGGTGGCGCCGGCCGGAGACCCCGGCGATCTCGCCGCGATAACGAGCGCGGCGAGTCGGTCCGGGGTGGCCGGTGACAGGACCCGCGAGTGCGCTCACGGGAGCTCGCGGGCAGAAACGCCGACGGCCCGGGCACGGGTGCGATCCGACCGGGCCTCACGCGGTCGCGGAGGAGGATCACCCGACGAGGCCGCTGTAATGTGATTGCGGCCGAGGAAGGGAAGCCGACGGAAGCGAACGCGGGCCCGGGAGGACGCAGCCCGTGCCCGGGCCGGAATAGTCAGCGCGAGAAACGCGCGAGCGACTTGCGGACGATCCAGTCGCACAGCTCGGTGTACGACATGCCGGCCGCGGCGCATGCTTTCGGAACCAGCGACGTCGGCGTCATGCCCGGCAGCGTGTTGGCTTCGAGGAAGTAGTGGTGTCCGCCGTGGTCGAGGCGGAAGTCGACCCGCGAGTACACCGAGAGACCGAGTGCGGCGAACGCCTGCTTGCTCGACTCGAGCACCGCTTTCGCAACCGGCGCGTCGACCGGCGCGGGGCAGAGATACTCGGTGTTCCCCGCCTGGTACTTGTGGAAGTAGTCGTAGAGGCCGCCCTTGGGGCGGATCTCGAGCACGGGTGTGTCGGGGCCTTCGTCGAGAATGGCCTGGGTGAGCTCGCGCCCTTCGATGTATCGCTCGATCACCACCGAGCGATCGGTTTCGAGCGCGCGCCGCGCGGCTTCATCGAGGTCGGAGAACTTCTCCACGATCGTCAGTCCCACGCTCGACCCCTGCGAGTTGGGCTTCACCACCGCGGGCAGCCCGACGTTCTCGCGCACCTGCTGCTCGAGCGTTCCCGCCGCCAGCGCGGACGCTTCGAGATGAATGCCCGGCGGCACCGGCACACCGGCCGCTTCCACCAGGATTTTCGCGCGGTGCTTGTCCATGGCGTGCGCGCACGCCGTGGCGCGACTGCCGGTGAACGGAATGTCGAGGTACTCGAGCACCGCCTGGATGGTGCCGTTTTCTCCCACGCCGCCGTGCAACCCCATGAACACGACGTCCACCTTGAACGTGTCCGCGTTGAGCAGCAGCTTGAGGAACGCCTCGCGCGCCGCGTGCACGTCGATGTCGATCACCGGCGGCTCGGCGCCGATCTTCGCGTCGCCGAAAATGGCCTCGTCGTATTCGGTGGGGGTGATATGCGGTCGCGCCGGGTCGCACACCAGCACGCGATGGCCGGCATCGCGCAGCGCGGCGGCGATGCCGCGCGAGCTCGAGAGCGAAACGTCGCGCTCGGCCGAGTCGCCGCCGGCGAGCAGGAGAACGGTATGAGAGCCAGGCTTCATCGCGGCCGTCATCATCGCATGAAGTGCATCGTGCCGAAACCGTTGATCTCGAGGCGCAGCGTGTCACCCGAAACCGTCCACGTGTCGGCGCTCTCGACCTGCTGTCCGAACTCCGCATCGACCGTGGGCGGCGGGCATGCCATGCGCGTCATCGCGATGGGTCCGACGTGGATGGACCTGCCCGCGAGGTTGTACTTGCCGCTGCCGCGGTTGCAGAACAGGAGCAGCCGCGCCGTGCTGTCGGGGAGAAACGTGATGGTGTACTGCGACGGGTCCGGGCACCGGGTCGTGTCGGCCGGGCCCACCGTGCCCAGCCACTTCCACGGACCGCGGGGGATCGAATCCTGGGGCACGGGCGCCATGCCCGGGCTGGCCGCCACACCGCCGGTGGAATCGGCGCCGGCGTTGTGCTCCGCCTGGCCGCCATTCTTTTTCGCACAGCTCGCCGACGCGACGACGAGGATCGCCATCAACCACACGCACGCGCGCTTCATTCATGTCCTCCTTGAAAAAAACGGGCCCGCCGCAGCGCTTGGCGTGAGGCGGGCCCGAATGTTCGCGATAAGCGCAGGTCTAGTGCTGCTTGATCAGCTTGAGACCGGCCAGACCGACCGTTTCGCCGTTGGTCAGCGCCAGCGTGTCCGCGTTCGCGGCGAAGTTGAGCGTCATCGACATGGTCGAGTCGTTGACGGCCTTCGAGAAGGTCACGTCCACGCTGTTCGCCATCGAGCCGGCAGCCCACGTGCCGTTCTCGATCTGGGCGGGGGCGTCCGCCATCGGCTGCATGCTGAAGGACGCCGTGTTGTCGGCGTTGAGCATGAGCGACGCGGTGCCGTTCGCCATGGTGGCCGAGTACGTGCCCGCCATGGCCGTGTTCGCCGTGGTCTCGGGCGTCGTCGTCTCGGTGTTCTCGGTGGTCGCCGTCTCGGCGTCCTTGTTCTTCTTGGAGCAGCCGCCGAGCAGCGCAATCATCGCGATCACGGCGAGCATACAAATGCCCCACCGCATCCAGGTGGATTTCGTCATTGGAATCTCCTCTAGTCGCCAGTCTTGTTCGACGGCGATGTGTGTCATCCCCGCCGCTGCAGCGCTGTACCCACGACGAGCCCTCTTTGCGGTGCAACGGAACGAGTATGCGGGGCATCCGCGCCAGCCAATCCGACCGCTCAACCCGAGCACAAGACCAAGGGCTCCAACGGGCGGGATGCCGATTGCGGGCGAGATATTGGACAATATTGTCGTTCGCGTCTAGCCCTTTGTTGGGTGGACCAGCAACGCCAACACCGACAGGGCCATATAAGTCGTTGCCACGGCTACCCGTCGGACCCTGGGAAAGCGCTGGTCGGTCTTGAGCCGCCCGCCGACGGCGCCCGCCACGAAGGCATACACACTGTCGGTCAGCAGGCCCATCACGCTGAACGTCATCCCGAGCACCACGACCTGGAGCCGGACATTGGCCGCCGGATTGACGAACTGGGGCAGGAAGGCAAAGAAGAAAAGCGCCGTCTTGGGATTGAGCAGGTTCACCACGATGCCCTCGGCGAAGACCCTGGCCAGCGGCTCGGGCGGCGCGTGCTCCCCGGACGCGGCCACCGGCCGGGCCAGCGCGGTGCGGACACCGAGGTAGGCGAGGTACCCGGCGCCCAGGTAGCGGATCGCGTTGAACGCGGCCGGCGACGCGGCCAGCACCGCCGACACCCCGACCGCCGCCGCCACGATGAGGATCGCGCTGCCCGCCGCGAGACCGAGCGCCGACACGACGCCGGCCCATCGGCCCTGGTCGATGCTGCGCGCGACGATGTACATCACCGCCGGACCGGGGACGATCAACAGCGCCAGCGACGCGGCCAGGAAGAGCGCGAAGGCGGACGACGACGGCATTGCGTCACTCCTCCGGCGGACGGTGCGCCTTGAACCCGCGGTAGACCAGGAGGTCGTAGACGATCTTGATCCCGCCCGCGAGGTAGAACGGCACCGCCAGCAGCGCCGGGTTGGCCATGAGCGCGCCGGAGAGCGCCGGCGAGAGCGCCGCGCCGACCGAGCGCGCGATGCCGGTGATGCCGGCCGCGGCGGAGCGCTCGTCGGGGGCCACGATGGCCATGGTGTACGACTGGCGCGTGGGGACGTCCATCTGCGAGATGGTGTAGCGCGCGAGCAGCACGGTCACCGCCAGGAGCGGCGTCGGCATGAGCGGCACCGCCATGAGGAGCACGTTCGACGGCAGGTGGGTCACCACCATGGTGTTGACGAGACCGATGCGCGCGGCGATGCGCGCCGCCACCAGCGCCGAGATCCCGGCGATCAGGTTGGCCGCGAAGAAGAGCGCGCCCAGCGATGCAATGTCGAACCCGAAGCGCAGGTGGAACCACAGCACGAGCAGGCTCTGGATGACGAAGCCGCCACCGAACGAATCCATCATGAAGAGCGCCGAGAGCCGCAGCACCGCGCCGCGCGAACGATGCAAGCCGAAGCGGCTCGCGATGGTGGCGGCACGCTTGGCTTCGATGCGCGGCGACAGGCGCAGGAAGATGACCGCGAGCACCACGCCGAAGGCGGCGTATCCCCACAGCAGCACGCGGTAGGACTCGGCGATGCCGACCCCGGCGCGCTGCAGCAACCCGGCAACACCCCCGCCCGCCAGCGCCCCGAGCGCCGTGGCAAACGACGCCGTCAGCGCGTAGCGCGCGAAGACGTGGGTGCGCTTCGACGGTTCGACCAGCTGGGAGAGCGACGCCTGCTCGATGGAGAGAAACGGTCCCACCTCGTGGCCGCTGGGGCTGAACACGCCAACCGTCGCCACCACCATCAGCACGACCGCGCTGGTCGAGGTGGCGAACGCCACCCCGCCCACCGCCATGAGGACCGCGCCGGCGATCAGCATGCGGCGTCGCCCGATGCGATCGGCCGAGGTGGTGATGTAGAACGACAGGAGCGCGTCGCCGATCAGCGCGAGGGTGAGAAGCAGTCCGATCTGGCGCTTGGACAGCCCGATGGCGTCGAGGTAGAGCGCGAGCACGACGGAGAGGAAGCCGTACGCAAACAGTCGCGTCGCTCGCGCGAAAAAGAGCAGGAGTATGTCGGCAGGTGTGCGGAAGAGCCGAACCTTAGTGGTTCGCAACGAAGAATGTCAACGTGGTGAAGTCGCTCTCCCAGGTGCCGTCGGCGTTGCGGCGCAGCTCGGTGCCGCGGACGAGCCACCAGCCGGCCGTGTCGATCGACAGCGTCACCATGCCGTTCTGGTTGGTGCGCTGCATGCTCGTCTTGCCGCCACGCACCGCGCCCACCGAGAAGCCGCTCAGTTCGTCGCCGCCGCGGATCACCTTGATGGTCAGCGTCTCGCCCACCTTGACGCTGGTCGGGTCGCGGTCGGGCAGGAAGTCGATGTTGAATCCCACCGGGCCCAGGCAGCCGGTGGCATCGCCGCTGTCGCCGACGCGCAGGTAGGTCCGGGCGTGCTTGCGGTAGGTCTCGTGGAACGTCGCGTCTGGACCGGCGTCGGTCCATGCTTTGCGAACACTCTCGGGCGCTCCGATCTCCTCCATGTACTCCTCGACCTCCGCGGGGGCGAGGTCGATTTCCTTGGGCAGGAATTCGGCGTAGATGACGGCCACGCCATCGGTGCTGACGCGGCCCGTCACGGTGAGGCTCGTTTCGCCTTTCTTGAACTCATCGAGCGTCCCGCGACGACCGCCGATGCGCCATTCGCACTTCTCGATGCGCGCCGCGTCGGGAGCGGTTTCGTACTCGGGGAATTTCATCCCGCTGGTGATGTGCAGCGTGACCGCGGCGCCCGACTTGATGGCGGGCGGCGTGCACATGATCCAGGTGTCGTGGGCGGACGCGGCGGTGGCGGCCAACGCCGTCACGGCAGCGGCGAGCATCCAGGTCTTCATCGCATCGCTCCTTCCAGCAGGCCGAGCACGGTGTCGCGGCCTTTCACCGCGGCCACGCGCGTGAGGTCGGGACCGTGCACCGAGCCCGTCATCGCGCCGCGAATCGGGAAGTAGAGTTCCTTGCCCTTGAGGGCGACTTCCTGCCCGGTGGCGAGGATCATCTCCTTGAAGCTTTCGGGCGTGAGCGCGGCGTGGTGCGCGCCGAGCCTGGCAACCATCGACGTGAGCACGCGCCGCGCCGTTTCGCTGCGCAGGAGCTCCTGCGTTTCCTCCTCGTACTCCACCGCCGGCTCGAAGATGGCGGCGCGCTTCGGGAAATCGGAGAGCAGATCGAGGCTGTCCTGCAGGATGGCGACGATCTCGCGCAGCTGCGCCTCGCTGTAGCGGGCGCGCAGCGACTGCGGAATGTACGGGTCGACGAGGCGGCAGAGCGTGTCGAGGTCGAGCTTGCGGATGTACTGCCCGTTCATCCACTGGAGCTTCTGGCGGTCGTAGACGGCGGCCGCCTTGCCGATGCGCTCGATGCCGAACACCTTGATCATCTCGTCGCGCGGCATGATCTCCTTGCTCTGCGGGTGCGACCAGCCGAGCAGCAGGAGGTAGTTGTACGCGGCCTCGGGGAGGTATCCGCTCGCGCGCAGGTCGCCCACCGAGCTCGCGCCGTGGCGCTTCGAGAGCTTGGAGCGATCCTCGGCGAGGATGAGCGGGACGTGCGCGAACACCGGGTGCGCGGCGCCGAGCGCGTCGTAGATCATGATCTGGCGCAGCGTGTTGGGCAGGTGCTCCTCGCCGCGGATCACGTGCGAGATCTGCATGAGCTGGTCGTCCACGGCGGCGGCGAAATTGTACGTCGGCAGGCCGTTCGAGCGCAGGATCACCCAGTCGCCCACCATGTCGTGGCCGAGGTCCATCTGTCCACGCACCGCGTCTTCGAAGCGCGCGGCGCCTTCGGCGACGCGGAAGCGGATCGCCTCCGGGATTCCGGCGGCGCGCTTCGCCGCCACCTGGTCGGGCGTGAGGTTGCGACAGGTGCCGTCATAGTGGGGCGCTTCGCTGCGCGCCTTCATCTCCTCGCGCTTGAGCTCGAGCTCGGCCTCGGTGCAGAAACACGGGTAGGCGTGGCCGCCCGCGATCAGGCGGTCGGCGACCTCGCGGTAGGTGCCCATGCGCTCGGACTGGCGATACGGGCCGTACGGCCCGCCGACATCGGGACCCTCGTTCCAGTCGAGCCCGAGCCAGCGCAGATCCTCGAGCAACGAGCGCTCGCTCTCGATGGTGCTGCGCTCGGCGTCGGTATCTTCGATGCGAAGGATGAACGCGCCGCCGTGATGGCGCGCGAAGAGCCAGTTGAAAATGGCGGTGCGTGCGCCGCCGACGTGGAGGTACCCCGTCGGGCTGGGCGCGAAACGCACGCGGACATTCTTGAGCGTGGCCATGGATCAATTTCCCGTCTGCTAGAGGACGCTTTCGCGCCATTCACCCATGCGATTCTCGCTGGCCTGGACGGTGGCGATCGCTTCGCAGGCGATGGCTTCCCCCCGACCGATGGCGCCCTTGCCTTCGAACGTGGTGGCCTTGACGCTCACCATCGCGGGTTCGAGCCCGAGGTGGGTGGCGATGGCCTTGACCATGTCGCGCTTGCGCTCGCCCAGGCGGACGATGTCGCAGAGCACGGTGCAGTCCACGTTGACGATGTCCCAGCCCGCGCCGCGCACCAGCCCCGCC
The DNA here is from genome assembly GCA_036376395.1 of Candidatus Krumholzibacteriia bacterium. Taxonomy (GTDB): domain Bacteria; phylum Krumholzibacteriota; class Krumholzibacteriia; order WVZY01; family JAKEHA01; genus JAKEHA01. The sequence goes on along the minus strand of DASVAK010000199.1, from coordinate 3,097 downwards.
ACGCGCGAGAGGAAGTCCCGGCCCGGCGCATCCTTCCAGCGCGCGTCGGTATCCGGAAAGTGCTCGCCGATGTCGCCCAGCGCGGCCGCGCCGAGGAGCGCGTCGCAGATGGCGTGGCTCACCACGTCGGCATCCGAGTGCCCGATGAGCGAGACCTTCGCGTCGTCGAACTGCACGCAGCCCAGCATGAGCGGGCGGCCGCTGCCGACCGCGTGCACGTCGTAGCCGATACCGGTTCGAATCATCTCCCCTCCCTCACATTCTTCAGAATGGCCTCCGCGATCACCACGTCGTCGCGGAAGGTCACCTTGAGATTGGTGCGCTCGCCGGCCACCGTCGCCACGCGTTCGCCCAGCGCGAGCACGAGCGAGCCGTCGTCGCTGGATTTGAAGCCGCGGCCGCGAGCCTCGCGGTGCGCGCGGCGGATCAGGTCCAGTCGGAATGCCTGCGGCGTCTGCACGCCGGCGATGTGCACGCGGTCGAGGATGGCATCCACGCCCGCGTCGACGTCGCGGATCAGCGTGTCGGTGACCGGCATCGCCGGAACCACCGCGTCGTGCGTCGCAAGCGCGTCGACGACGCGGTCACGAAGCGCGGCGGAGAGACACGGCCGCGCGGCGTCGTGGATCAGCACGTGCGTCGCGCCGGCGGGCGCCTGCTCGAGCCCATTGTATACGGAATCCTGCCGCGTGGCTCCCCCTGCGATGACCGCGTGGAGCTTGCGCGCCGCGTCGCCCTCGATGGCGGCCCGGAGGGTGTCCTCCTCGGCGGGCGGAGTCACCAGCACCAGGGCGGACACGCGGGGCGAGGCGGCCAGCACGTCCGCCGACCACGCCAGCATCGCGCGGCCCGCCAGCACGGTGGTCTGTTTGCGCGTGCCGAAGCGCTCGCCGGCGCCGGCGGCCATGATGAGCGCGATGACGTTCACGGTCAGATGAACTTGAGAGCCATCTTGGCGCGCTTGAGGTAGAGCTCGATCTCGTCGATGCGGTTGCGCAGTGTCGTCGCTTCCTCGACACCCCTTACGCCCTTGATCAGGTACTCGAGTGTTTCCTGCGCGCCGCGCAACGCCTTGAGCGCGTCGTCGCGCTGATCGTCGGTGAGACCCATGGTCGACCTTCCGTTTTCTAGAAGAGGCTGAACTTGACGTAGCGGCCCGGATGCTCGCGCATGTCCTTGAGGAGCGAATCGAGGCTCGCCGTGGCGGACTCCATGCGCTGGACGAGCGTATCGTCGGTGAGAAGCCGTCCCGCGGAGCCCTTCCCCGAGCGCAGGTTCGCGGAGATCTGCTTCATGTCGTGGGAGATCGCGGTGAGATCCTCGACCGTGGTCTCCACTTTGGCGCCGGCGCGGCCGAACGCGGTGAGCGATGAATCCAGCGTGGCGTAGTGCTCCGTCATCAGCTTGTCGAGCTGGCTGGACGCGCGCTCGAAGCTCGCCATGCTGTGGTCGAGCCGGTCCTTGTTCTTGTCCGTCATCTCGCGCAGGTTCTTGCCCGTCGCGGCGAAATCGCCGATGCCGTCGCGGAGCCGGTTGTCCTCGTTGAGCATGGAGGTGACGTCGCGCAGGTTCTCCAGCGCCTGCTGCACCTCGTCGATGATCTCTCCCGTGCGGCCCATCACCTCGCCCAGGCCCATGAGCAACTCGCCCTCGAGCGTGTCACCCTCGGCGACCGCGGTGGGCGCGCTGCCGCGCTTGACCGTCACCTGGCGCTCGCCCATGATCCCGACCGCCTGGAGCGAGATGCGTGAATCGCGCGGAATGGCGACACCCTGCCGCACCGCCATCTCCACCACCACCCTGTTCTCGAGCAGGTCGATGCGCTCCACCTTGCCGCGCTCGACGCCGTTCACGAACACCGGGTCGCCGCTGATCAGCCCGCCCACGTCGCTGAAGCGCACGAAGAAGTGGTAGCGCTTCTCCGCGATCTGGAAGCGCTGGAACCACATCGTGCCCACCACGAGCAGGAGCGCCGCCAGCACCACCACCGCGCCCACGCGGATCTCGAGGCCACGACTGGTCATTCGTTGCTCCCGACGACGATGGGCCCTTCGGCGCGCCCCTCGATGAACTGACGCACGACCGGATGGTCGGTGTTCTTCACTTCGTCCGGCGTGCCGGTGAAGATGACGGCGCCGTCGTGTAGCATGGCGATGCGGTGACCCACCTTGTATGCGCTGGCGAGATCGTGTGTCACGACGACGCTGGTGATGCCAAGCTCGTCGGCGAGTTTGACGATGAGGTTGTTGATGACGTCCGCCATGATGGGGTCGAGGCCGGTGGTCGGTTCGTCATAGAGCACGCACTTCGGGTTCATCGCGATGGCGCGGGCGAATCCCACGCGCTTCTTCATTCCGCCCGAGAGCTCCGCGGGAACCTTGTCGCCAACGTTGTCCAGACCCACCATGTGGAGCTTCTCTTCGCACAGGCGCGTGATCTCCTCGTCGGTCATGTCGGTGTGCTCGCGCATCGCAAGCCCGACGTTTTCATTCACCGTCAACGAATCGAACAGTGCCGCGCTCTGGAAGACCATACCAAAGCGCATGCGCAGCTCGAACAGCTTTTTGTGCGACAGCTTGGGCACGTTGATGCCGTCGACCAGGATGGTGCCGCGATCGGGGGCGAGCAGCCCGACGATATGCTTGAGGAGGACGCTCTTCCCGGTGCCGCTCTGGCCGATGATGACCAGCGTCTCGCCCGGTTCGATGGCAAGGCTCAGCCCGCGCAGCACGCGCTTGCGCTCGAAGCTCTTCCAGACGTCATGACACTCGATGCGGACGCCCATCTACGTGGTCCCCCGGTAGAAGATAACGCGGAAGAGGACGGAGGCGAGAAAGTAGTTGGTGATGAGGATGCAGATACAGCTTGTCACCACCGCGTGCATGGTGGAATCACCCACGCCCTTGGCGCCGCCGAAGGTGCGAAAGCCGTTGTAGCAGCCCATGAGGCCGATGATGATGCCGAACGTCGCCGCCTTGAGGAGCCCGCTGATCACGTCGTCAACGTAGAAGAACAGGCGCAGCCCCTCGGTGAACGTGTTTGTGCTGACACCGACGGCCACGTTCGCCACCAGCATGCCTCCCAGGATGGCGAGCAC
>DASVAK010000198.1:0-3329 GCA_036376395.1 Candidatus Krumholzibacteriia bacterium | reverse complement strand
CGCGCGTGGCCGCCGACGCGGCGGCCGCGCGCCGGAGCGGGCCGGGGACCGCGGCCGCTCATTCGAGCCCGGGCGGTCGATTCCCGCTGGCCGATCCCCTTTCCTCCGTACATTTCCTGATTAACCCGGCGGAAGAGACCGACGCCGTCGCCGTGCCAATGCGGAGACGACGGCGACGAGCTTGCGGGGCGCGCGATGAGTCGCATTCATATAGAGGAGAACAACGCCCGCCATGAACCAACCGGAGGAGAGGGCAGATGAAACGCTTCCTATCCGTGCGCGCCCCCAGGCTCGTCCTCACCGTGGTGACCGCGACCATGCTCGCATGGTCGTGCTCGAGCGTGCCCATCACGGGACGCAAACAGCTCAGCCTCGTGCCCGAGTCCGAGATGCAGGCGATGAGCTACCAGCAGTACGACCAGTTCCTCAAGGAGAACAAGCTTTCGACCAACGCGAGCCAGACCGCGATGGTCAAACGCGTCGGGCATCGCATCGAGTACGCGGTCGAGACGTACATGAAGGAACACAAGATGTCCGACCAGCTCGACGGGTACCAGTGGGAGTTCAACCTGGTCGATAGCAAGGAAGCCAACGCATGGTGCATGCCGGGCGGCAAGGTGGTTGTCTACACCGGCATTCTGCCCATAACAAGAGACGAGAACGGGCTCGCGGTCGTGATGGGTCACGAGATCGCACACGCGGTGGCGCGCCACGGCTCGGAGCGCATGAGCCAGGGACTCATCGCGCAGGGACTCGGCACCGCGCTGGCGGTCGCCGTGCAGAAAGAGCCCGAGACCACGCAACAGTTGTGGATGACGGCCTTCGGCCTCGGCGCGCAGGTGGGCGTTCTGCTTCCCTTCAGCCGCACGCAGGAGAGCGAAGCCGATCACCTCGGCTTGATCTTCATGGCGATGGCGGGATACGATCCGCACGTGGCGGTTCCGTTCTGGCAGCGCATGGCGGAAAAAGGCGGCGGCAAGCCGCCGGAGTTCCTGAGCACGCACCCGTCGGACCAGACGCGCATCAACAACCTCGAGAAGCTGATGCCGGAAGCGATGAAGTACTATCGCCCGATGGAGACGAGCAGATAGACAGATGCCCCCCGCACCGCGTTGCGCGCGAATTGTTCTCTGGCTGACCGTCGTGATCGCGACGACTTTCCGCGCCGCGCACCCATCCCGCGCCGCGGAGCCCGATCCGGTGGCTCCGCGGCTCACCAACTCACAGCAGCTGGGCGACTTCGACGCGATGCTCGAGCGTCGCGTGATCCGTGTGCTCGTCCCGCCGGGACGCACCCTGTACTTCAACGACCGGGGCCACGAGCGCGGTGTCACGGCCGAGACGGTTCGCGACTTCGAGACCTTCATCAACAAGAAGTACCGCAAGCGCCTGAACAACCGCCCGGTCACCGTGGTGCTGATTCCGACGCGGCGCGACCAGTTGATCGCACATCTCGCGGACGGCCTGGGGGACATCGCGGCCGGCAACCTCACGGAAACGCCCGAACGCCTCTTTCGCGTGGATTTCTTCACTCCCCCGGACCTCCGCGCTGTCTCGGAGGTGGTCATCACCGGCAAGAAGGCCGGATCACTGGCGCGCGCGGAAGATCTCTCTGGCCGGACGGTCTATGTGCGCAAGTCCTCGAGCTACTTCTCGAGCCTCCAGGCACTGAATTCGCGCCTCGCGGCCTCGGGCGCTGCGCCGGTCCGGATCGTGCCGGTGCACGAAGCACTCGAGGACGAGGACATCATGGAGATGGTGGACGCGGGGCTGATCGATGCCACCGTGGCGGACGACTGGCTGGCAAAGATGTGGGCCAAAGTCCTGCCCGGCATGATCATCAATTCCGCCGCCGCGGTCCGGACCAACGGACGCGTCGGCTGGGCCGTGCGCAAAAAGAGTCCGCTTCTCCTCGCGGAATTGACGGCTTTCCACGAGCAGAACCGCAAGACCGGAGCGTTCGCCTACCGGCTTGCGCAGTACAACAAGAAGGTCAAGAAACTCCGCGATCCGACCGGTCACGAGGACTGGAACCGTTTCCAGGAGACGGTCGCCCTGTTCGAAAAATACGGCGACCAGTATGGCTTCGACCCGTTGATGCTCGCGGCACTCGGCTTTCAGGAGTCACGGCTCGACCAGGGGGCGCGCAGCTCCACCGGCGCGGTCGGCATCATGCAGGTCATGCCCGCCACCGGCGCGTCCATGAAGGTGGGCGACATCACCGTCGCCGAGTCCAACATCCACGCCGGCGCCAAGTACATGAACGAGCTCATGACGAAGTATTTCAAACAGGCCCAGTTCGACGAATTGAACCGCACGCTGTTCGCGTTCGCGTCTTACAACGCGGGGCCGAACCGTATCGCGACGCTGCGCGAGACGGCGTCCGCGCGCGGATTCGATCCGGACCTGTGGTTCGACAACGTGGAGGTCGTGGTATCCGAGAAGGTGGGTCGCGAGACGACCACGTACGTCCGCAACATCCTCAAGTACTACGTGTCCTACACGCTGATGCTCGAGCGCCTGCACGAGCAGAAGCGCGCGAGCGAAGAGATCAAAAAGGGACACTGAGACGCGACCACTCCACTGGCGCCGGTTCCGCTGTGCGCCATTCTGTTCCACTCCGCGCCATTCCTTGCCCTCACGACGAGCCGCCTTCTTGCCGGTGACGGCGGTTGATGCGATGTTTCCCGCCGGGAGATTGGAGGAGCAAGTGCCATGGCGGACACATTGTTGAGCGGAGTGCTGGCGGCTCTGGTGGGCGGCCTGCTCGCCGTGGCCGGCGCGCTCGCCGCAAGCTGGTTCCAGGCGCGCATCACGCTGCGCACCCGGATGAACCAGGTGATCGCCGAGCGCAAGGTATCGGCCAACGCCGATGCCTACCGGTACTTGAAGATGATCGAGAGCCATCTCGCCGGTCACGGCGAGGCGGAGGCGCTGACGTTGCTCGTCGCCCGTGAGGACTGGTTGACCGCGAACCGGCTCTTCCTCCCGCCCGCGTTCGCGGACGCATGGATGTCCCTGCGCACGACGCTGCGCTGGCTGACGGATGAGACGAGCAAGGGCGATTCGGAGACGCTGCGCAGGCTGCGTCTGCAGGCGCTGCGCTTCGTGAAGGACGCCACGCGCGTGATCCAGCGCGACATGGACTTCGAGGAGCCCGACCTCAAGGCACCCGCATAAAAACGGGCGGACGCTGCAGCCCGGCGTCCGCCCCTTCCACCGACTCGGGGCGCGCTTCGCATCCTCCATGCGTGCGTCTGCATCCCCGGACGGTTCTGCTTGTGAACGTCACTCTCTCTTTGGAATTCAGTCCTCCTGCGCGTCATGCG
>DASVAK010000188.1:0-3338 GCA_036376395.1 Candidatus Krumholzibacteriia bacterium | reverse complement strand
CCGCTCGACGGCGGGCATCTTCTGCCGGCCGGGCGCCTGCGCGAGAAACCGGATGCGTTGCGGCGCGCGGATGTCGTGGTGTTCAACGGCGCCGACACGCGCGCGGCCCTGGATGCCGCGCGCGATCGCGTCGCGCACTGGCTGCGCGCGGATGCCATCGTTGCGGGTATGGCGCGGCGCGTGACACTCGTCGCGGCGGACGGCTCGTCGAGCGCGGCTCCGCGGCGGCTGCTGGCCGTCTCTGCGATCGCGCGGCCGGCGGCGTTCGAGCAGTCGCTCGCCGCGGCGGGCATCGAGGTGGCGGGGCACGTGATCCGTCGCGACCATCATCGGTACGACGCGGAGGATGCGCGCGCGATCGATCAACTGGCCTCCCGCGAGGGCCTCGACGTGGTCACGACGGAGAAGGACTGGGTGAAGCTCCGGGGCCGGGGGCTCTCGTCGCGGGTGTGGGTGGCGAGGCTCGAGGTGTCGCTCCACGGCGACCCGCTGCCGGTGTGAAAAAGGAAAGCGCCGCGGACAAGTCGTCCACGGCGCTTCCGTGTCTCCGGGAGGTAGTCCCGCGATCTAGTTGAACGTCACCGAGACCGTGGTCGAGAACTTCGCGTCCCGGTCCGTGCCCATTTCGCGGGCGGTGAACTCGATGTTCGCGTTCAGGATGGTACCGGCCGTCATCGTCGCCGCCTCGTCGGGCGTCACAACGATGATCCCGGCGGGCACGAGGTCGTATACGGGAACGAAGATCGACGTGGTCGTCTCACGCGCCCCGATCACGCCCGAGCCGGCGCTCACGCGCGTCCAGGTGATCCGGTAGTGTTCGATGTTGTAATCACCGTGCGGGTACGCTTCGGTGATCGAGCCTTCGGTGTCGAAATACGGCCGCCAGCGGAAGGTCATGCTGACCACTCCGCCCGTACCGTCGGCCGTGCTGACGACGACAGGTTCATTGCCGTTGATATCGGAGACGCCGAAGATGGCCATGCCCTCTTCCGCGGTGTCATCGCAGGCGACGGCAAACAGGGCCGCGATGGCCAGAATGAAGAGCACGAGATGACGCTTCATCATTGGAAACCTACCTCCTGAAACAACCTTCGAAAGGGATGGGACGGTGTTTCCACACTCGTCCGGCGGGGAGCATTCGCAATCAACGTGCCAGCAAGATAACCGGTGCTGACATCGCAAACCAATATGGCAGAATTGCTTAAGGCGCCTGCGTTCAGCCGGTGGCGGGTGCGCCCCCGGCGCCGTTTGCCGGGTGGTGCAATCTGCGCTGCGCGCCGCGTTCGTTGTTGCAATGACGGGTGGCCCTCCCTAGCATGGAGCGATCGCCCGTCGCGGCGCCGGTCCCATCCTTCCACCATGTCTCCAAACCAGGTTCTTTCCCGTGGTTGAATCCGACTTTCTCATCATCGGCTCGGGTGTCGCCGGCCTGTCGCTGGCGCTGAACCTGGCCGAGGCGGGGCGGGTCACCCTCGTCACCAAGAAGGAGCTGACCGACTCCAACACCAACTACGCGCAGGGCGGTGTGGCCGCGGTGATGGGGATCGACGACGACCCGTCGCTGCACGTGGCCGACACGCTCTCCACCGGCGCCGGACTGTGCCGGCCCGACGTGGTCGAGATGGTGGTGCGCGAGGGCCCGGCGCGCATCCGCGACCTCTTGAAGCTGGGCGTTGCCTTCACCACCGACAAGGGCCAGCTCGCGCTCGGGCTGGAGGGCGGCCATTCGCGCAAACGCATCGTCCACGCGCGCGACCACACCGGCCGCGAGATCGAGACCCACCTGCTCGACGCGGTGCTCGAGCACCCCAACATCGAGGTGCACCCGTACCACACCGCGGTGGACCTGATCGTCTCGCGCCACCTCGAGACCCCGACCGGCAACCCGGCCGTCTACGGCGCCTACGTGCTCGACGTGCGCGGCGCGCGCGTGCGCGAGTTCGTCGCGCACCGCACCATCCTGGCCACGGGCGGCGGGGGCAAGGTCTACCTCTATACCACCAACCCGGACATCGCGACCGGCGACGGCATCGCCATCGCCTACCGCGCCGGCGCGCGCGTGGCCAACCTCGAGTTCGTCCAGTTCCATCCCACCTGCCTGTTTCACCCGCGCGCGAAGTCGTTCCTCCTGAGCGAGGCGCTGCGCGGCGAGGGCGCGCGGCTGGTGCACGCCGACGGCAGCCGGTTCATGGACCGCTACGATCCGCGCGGCGAGCTCGCGCCCCGCGACGTGGTCGCGCGCGCGATCGACGCCGAGCTCAAACACACCGGCGCGCCATGCGTGTACCTCGACGTCACCCACCTGCCGGCCCAGTTCATCGAACAGCGCTTCCCGTCGATCCTGGAGCGCTGCCTCGAATTCGACATCGACATGCGCAGCGAGCCGATCCCGGTCGTGCCGGCGACGCACTACTTCTGCGGGGGCATCGACGTGGACCCGTTCGGACGCACGTCGCTCGCGAACCTCTTCGCCATCGGTGAGGTGAGCCATACCGGGCTGCACGGCGCCAACCGGCTGGCGAGCAACTCGCTGCTCGAAGCGCTCGTGTTCGCGCGCCGCGCGCACGACGGCGCGCTGGTCGACTTCGACCCGCGCCGGCAGCTGCAGCGCGTGCGGCCGTGGGTGGAGCCCGGCGGTTCGGGCGCACCGGACCCGGTGGTGCTCGAGCACGACTGGGACGAGGCGCGGCGCGTGATGTGGGACTACGTCGGTATCGTGCGCAGCGACGCGCGCCTTGCCATCGCGGCGCAACGCATGGGCGCGCTCGCCGAGACGGTGGACGCGGTCTACCGCAGGAGCCGCGTCACCCAGGACCTGCTCGAGCTGCGCAACATCATCGCGGTCGGCCGCCTGGTGATCGAGTCCGCGCGCAGCCGGCTCGAGAGCCGCGGTCTTCATTACACCGAGAGCCACCCGGAGCGCGACGACGGTCGCTTCCGCCACGACACCGTGCTGGAGCTGGCGGGAGCCTGACGATGGGCGAATGGTACCGGGTCGCATTCGGCGAGCTGTATCCGCTCGTCTACCCGCACCGCGACGTGGCGGAGGCGGCGCGCGTGGCGGCGCGTCTTGCGCCCGTGATCCGATCGGCGCGGCCGGCGCTCGACGTGGCGTGCGGCAACGGGCGCTACATGCTGGCACTCGAGCGCGCCGGCGTCGACATGGTTGGCGTCGACCTCTCCGAGTACCTGCTCGGCGAAGCGGTGAAGAACGGCCAGCAGGGACGGGTGGTGTGCGGCGACATGCGCGCGCTGCCGTTCGTGGCGGGTGCGTTCGGGTCGGCCATCAACATGTTCACGAGCTTCGGGTATTTCGACGACGACGCGGACAACGCGCG
>DASVAK010000185.1:0-31723 GCA_036376395.1 Candidatus Krumholzibacteriia bacterium | reverse complement strand
CCGGTCGGAAAGATGTCGGTGATGAAGAGAGCCTGCTCGTCGTCGAGGCCCTCCGGCACCTTGAAGGCATTGGTGTCCGCCAGCAGAACGCGCGCGTATTCCGCCTGGCCGCCCGGGATTCCTCCATACAGGTGCGAGTACCCGTAGAGAGCCGCCGCGGGATAGCCGTTGACCTTGATCAGTTCCTCGTTGCCGGGGTTGGTGGTCTCGCACAGCGAGAACATGTGGTGCCGGCAGTGTTCGCACGTGCCGTCGGCGATGGCGAACGGAACCACGATGCGATCGCCGGGGTGCAGCTTCTTCACGTCCTTGCCCACCTCGACGACTTCGCCCATGAACTCGTGGCCCAGGATGTCGCCTTCTTTCATGGCGGTGTTGTAACCGTCATACAGATGGAGGTCGGAGCCGCACAGCGCCGTGCGCGTCACCTTGATGACGCAGTCGGTGGGTGTCTCGATGCGAGGATCGCTGACGGTCTCGGTGCGGACGTCGCCCGTCCCGTGGAATACCACTGCTTTCATTGTTCCTCCCTGTCTCAAGGCAACGTACGCAGCGGATGGGAGAGCTATTATCGGGGTCTCCCCCATTTTCGGGCGACGGGGTCTGGTAGGAGCCGTGCGGCCGCGGGCGGGGATCAGGCCGCGATGCCGACGTTGAGCGCGGCGGTATAGCCTCCATCCACGGAGCCGGTGAGCGTGCAGAGCTCGCGCGGCAGAGCGCCGGCGGGGGAGCGGAAGACGAAGTCCGCCGCATTGGTCGGAACAGTCGTGTTCTCGCCACGACCGGAATACAACGGCGACCGGTAAATCTGCCGCGTGACACCTTCGGGGAATGCAACCTGCGACGTCACGGTGCGTCCATCCTCGAGAAAGACCTGGAAATGAATGTGGGTCGCGCGACCGTAATACCAGCCGGGATAAATGGTCTGGAATGTCACGCGCCCACTTTCGTCGCTGTGCTGGATGCCGCGCAGGAACGTCTCGCCACGCGTCTCTTCGCCGGCGAACCCCGAGTACACGCCGTCCTTGTCGCAGTGCCACACGTCGACGCGGGCGTTGCGAATGGGAGCACAACCCCTGTTCACATCGACCAGGGTGAGCTCGAGCACGAGCGGAACACCCGTCTTCCCGTCCGTGATGTCCTGTCGCAGGTACTCGGGATTGGCGACGAGATCCAGCGTGAACGGCCCCGCCGTCTCCTCGGGGATCAACACGCAGTTGCCCTTTTCGTCCGAGCTGCGCTTCGCGCCCTGCGCACGGCACACCTCGAGCAGCGGCGCCATCACCGAGGCCAGGCCGCCGAGCGCCATCAGGCGAAGCATGTCGCGTCGGTCCATGGGTGTAATCTAGGAGGACAGGCGGTCGACGTCCAGACGATCGCGCGTATGGGGCTACCTGCCCGCCGCCATCCAGTGCGTGATGACCTTGAGCGGCGGATCGACCGTGTCGCGCGCGCGCACCGCGACGAGAAACCGTGAATGGTCTCCGGCCGCCGCCCACGCCAGCCGCGCGCCGATGCGGAAGAGGCGCCGCGGCGCTTCGGTGTCGAATCCATTCTTCGTGTCGACCGGGACGGCAATGAGGTCACCGTCGGGGTCGATGTACACGATCTCGCGCCCGTCGTTGCTCCAGTGCGGCCGCGTGCCGCCGCGCGTCGACAGCTGCACCTGGCCGCCGGGGCCGGGATTGGGGCGCACATAGATCTCGTCGCGCCCGGATTCGGGAGACGCGTAAACGATCCAGCGCGCATCCGGCGAGAAACCGGCCGCGGACGACGCGAACGAACCCGCCACCGCGTGCCAGCGCAACGACTGGTGAGTCTGGAGGTCCACCACCCAGATGTGCGTCGACATGGCGACGAGCACGTAACGTCCATCCATCGAAACGTCGAGCAGGTTCCAGTCGTCGGACGGGGGCGAGACTTTTTCGGCCGGCCGGCTCTGGTCCGACGGGGCCATGAAGGCGTGATACGGACCACCCACATCGGACACATACACGACCATCGACCCGTCCGCCGACAGCGCGGGATCGCCCTCGTCGGCGGGCTTGTTGGTGAAACGACTGGCCAGGTTGCGCGCAAAGTCGAGCAACCAGATATCGCCATTGCCGTCGCGGCTGCCAATGCAAACGGCGGCACGGTCTGCCTGCCGCGCCACGCTCAACTGCCGGTAGTTCGCGGGCACGCTCACCGTGTCCATCACCGCGCCGGTGCGATCGAACCACGCCAGCCGGGACTGGGCGAGCACGTTGGACTCGCGGACCAGCAGGGTTCCGTTCTGCGACACGTCGAACAGGCCGAGCCCGGTCGACGGATCCCAGTCGGCGCGCTGTTCCGTGGTCGTGGGGGCGCCGATCGCGCCGCTCTTGGGGTCGAAGGGCGCGCGCACCACCATGCCTTCGCGGAGATAGATGAGCTCGTTGTTCACGTAGACCGCGTTGGAGGTGGCGGACTCGATCCGCTTCACGTCGCGCGAGGCGAGCGAACCCATGTAGATCCCGCCGAGAGAATCGCGAAGCGCGCTGTTGTTGGTCCAGACGAGGAACAGGAAGTGTTCGTCGTCGGGAAGGAACACCGGAAAGCGGTGGGAGATATCGGAAAGCGTGGTATCGGGAAACGTGACCTGCTGCGGGGTGCCGCCCGCGTCGGAGATGGAGTAAATACCGGAATTGGCGCTCGGTGCGTAGATGATGACGCCCTTGCGGCTCCAGGACCCACCGCGCGGATTGAGCACGATGTCCGTCAACGTGACCGGGGCGCCGTTGGCGAGGGAGACTCTTCGAAGCTTCCTATCCGACACGAACGCGACAGACTGGCCGTCGGGAGACCAGAACGGCATGCGCCCGTCGTTCGACCCGGGGATGACGTGGAGCTCGCTGTCATCGAGCGAGCGCAGCAGGAGCGAGCGCTCTCCTTTCGAATCGACCAGCCCGAACACGACCTTCGTCCCGTCCGGGGAAATGACCGGCGGCGCCATGCGCGTGCCATCCTCGTCGATGGTGAACCGAAATCGTGAGCCCGGCGGCGCGGGAATAGTGAATGCGATCCTCTCCAGCGACGCGGTGCCGTGTCCGCGGTGGGCGACAAAATAGCCGATCGCCGCGCCGAAGATTCCCACGATGGTCGCCACCGCGATCGAGCGCGTGAGGCCCGTGCGCGCCGTCGATGTGGACGCAGAGGGCGCGTCGGTCTCGCCGCGCGCGATGCGGTTCAACTCGCGGCGCACATCCCCCGCGCTCTGCCGGCGCTCCTCCGGGTCCTTCGCGATGCACTCGCGGATCAGCCGGTCGAGCGAGGGCGGGCTCGCGGGCGCGATCTCGCGCAGCGGGCGCGGATCGGTGTGCATGATGGTGGCGATCAGCGACGCCTGGCTCTTGCCCTCGAACGCGCGCACGCCGGTCGCCATTTCGTACAGCACGCATCCCAGCGCCCAGATGTCGGAACGCTCGTCCGTCTCGCGCCCCTCGAGCTGCTCGGGCGCCATGTACTGGAACGTGCCGATGATGGTCCCCTCGGCGGTGAGCGGCTGCGCGATGGTGGGCGATTGCGTGAGCAGCGACGCGCCGCTTCCCGCGGCCGCGGCCAGGCCGGTGGCGCGCGCGAGGCCAAAGTCCATCAGCTTGGCGCCGCTCCTGGTGAGCATCACGTTGCCGGGCTTCAAGTCGCGGTGCACCACGCCCGCGCGGTGCGCGCGCTCGAGCGCGTCGGCAATCTGGGCCCCGAGCTTGAGCACGTCGGCGGCGGGAAGCGGGCCGCGCGCAATCCGCGTCGCCAGCGTCTCACCGTCGACGAGTTCCATGACGAGGTAGTCGGTGTCGCCTTCGCGACCGACGTCGAACAGCGTGCAGATGTGCGGGTGGTTGAGCGACGAGACCGTCTTCGCTTCGCGCTCGAAGCGCGCCCGGACTTCGCTGTTGGAAGAGAGGTGTTGCGGGAGCACTTTCACCGCGACGTCGCGGCCGAGGCGCGTGTCGCGCGCGCGGTACACCTCGCCCATGCCGCCCGCGCCGAGCGGCGCGGAAATCTCGTAGGGACCGAGGCGGGTTCCGGGAGTGATCGGCATCCGGCTAGTTTACGCTATCCAGCTGCCGTTGCCAGTTCTGGATCACGACCAGCGACGAGCGGGGCGTCCCGACCGGCGCCGCGACCAAAAAGCGCTGGCGCGGTGCATCGTAGTCGATGCCGTACGCGTCCTCGGAGAGGTTCATGAGCTGGCGCGGCTCTCCCAGCGCGAGCGCCGGCTCAAAGCGCACGTCCACCATACCCAGCGCGGCGTCGCCCGCCCGCTGGTACACCAGCGATCGCCCGTCGGCACTCCACCAGATCTGGCCGTTCCACACCACGCCACCGGCGGTGGACTTCGTCTGCACGCGCCGCGCGACCGCCGGGGTCGGGAAACGGTCCACGACCAGGTCGAAGGTGCCCGTCGCATCGCTCCAGTACGCGATCCAATGTCCGTCGGGCGAAAGCGCCGGCGCTCCTTCATTTGCTTTCGTCGCGAGATAGTCCTTCATCGCGCGCGTTCCGGTCATGGTCACGTAGCGGATGTCCATGCCGCGGCCTTCGACCAGCGGGCTGAAGAACATCACGCCGGCTTTCTCGTTCCACGAGGTGGTGACACCCCATTCATAGTGCGAGTCGACGACAAGACTGTCCGTGCCCGAACCCAGGTCGAACATGCGGATCTCGTTGCGCCCGCCGTTCACCGAAAGCCCCGCCAGCCGGTTGCCCTGCGGATCCCACACCGCGGTGCGAATCCCCGCGTCCGCCTGGCCGACACGCGTGACCGACCCGGTTCGAAGGTCCGCGACGAACGTCGTGAAGCGGCCGGTGCCGACCTTCATGAGCGCGGCGCGATTGCCGTCGGGCGAAATCGACGGAGCAAGAAGTACCTGATCCATCACCGGACCGGGCTCGACGCGTCCGTCCAGGTAATGCCAGTCCAGCCGCGAGGGGCGCGTGTATCCGGTGCCGAGCACGAGCACGCCGTTTCGCGATGCGCTTCCCAACGGCGCCCCGGAGGTGCGCGGCGTTGTGTTGCACTCGGTGTCGAGGAGTACCGCGGCGCCGCGCGGCTCGAATGTCTTGAGGTCGACACGCTGCGCCATGACGGCGCGGTCGCGGACGAAGAGCACGTAGCCTGGTGGCGCAAACGTCGCGCACAGGCCGCGCACCGGCAGGATCCTCACCTCCGGACCTTCGAGCGATCCGATCCGGATGGTGTTTTCGCGATCGTCACTGCTGCTCTGGGCTCCGAACACGAAGTGGCGCCCGTCGGGCAGAAACGTCGGGAAACGATGCGACGTCTCTCCGCGCGTCGAGTCGAGTGCCGTCGCGACGGTGGGTGTGCCGCCGTTATCGGCGACCCGGTAGAGCGGGCTCACCGCATCCGGCGCGAAGACGATTTCGCCGTCGCCCCATGCTCCACCGCGCGCCGAGGGAACGTCGCAGAGGACCTGCACGCCGCCACCGGCCGCCGGGATTCGTCGCAGCTTCCCTTCCGAGAAGAACCCGATGTGGCGCGAGTCCGGAGACCAGAACGGCCACACGACCCCTTCGGTTCCCTCGAGTGTGCGCAGGGCGGGCTTGTCGAGGTCGCGCACCACGACGCGATCCACGTTGTCCTTGTCCGACATGATGAATGCCACCGACCGTCCGTCGGGCGATATCGCGAAGTTGCCCAGGAAGTGGATCGGCACGGCCGGGTCGGGCGACACAAGATCCAGCCTTACGAGCGACGCCGGAGCGGGCTTCTTCGTCACCATCATGGCGACGCTCGCCACCGCGACGACACCCGCCGCAATCGCCACCCACCGCCACAGGCCCGACGATGCACGCGCGGTCGGCGCGGCCGCCGCCGGCACATCACCACCACCCGCGATGATCTCGGAGAGCTCGAGGCGCGCATCGCCGATGTCGCGCAGGCGTTCCTTTGCGTCGCGGCGCAGGCAGCGCTTGAGGAGCGCGCGCACGCGCGCGGGCGTCTCCGCGGGCAACCGGCTCCAGTCGGGTTCGGTCTGCAGAATCTTCGCGATCAGGTCGGAGACGGTCTCGCCGTCGAAGAGCGGCTTGCCGGTGAGGCACTCGAAGAGCACGCACCCGAACGACCAGATGTCGGTGCGCCGGTCGACGCTCTTTCCGCGCGCCTGCTCGGGGCTCATGTAGGCGGCGGTGCCCAGCACCACGCCGGCCTGCGTGCCCTGGTAGGTGCGCGTGGGCGACGAGGTGAGATTGAGATCGGAGCCCGAACGCTCGCTGCCGCCGCTGCGCGCGAGACCGAAGTCGAGCACCTTCACCTTTCCGTCCGGTGTGAGCATCACGTTGCCGGGCTTCAGGTCGCGGTGCACCACGCCAGCCTCGTGGGCAGTCTCGACCGCCGCGGCGATGTCGCGACATACGTCGATGGCTTCGTCGACGGGCAGCGCGCCGCGCGAGAGCCGCTGCGCGAGGGTTTCGCCGTCGACGAACTCGAGCACGAGGAAGCGCGCGCCGCTTGCCTCTTCGATGCCGAAGATGCCGGCAATGTTGGGGTGGCTCAGCGACGCGAGGACCTTCGCCTCGCGCTCGAAGCGCGCGAGCCGCTCGGGGTCCTGCGCGAAATTCTCGGGGAGCGCCTTGATGGCGACGTCGCGGCCCAGGCGCGTGTCGCGCGCGCGGTACACCTCGCCCATGCCGCCCGCGCCGAGCGGCGAGACAATCTCGTGGGGACCAAGTCGGGTGCCGGGGGTCAGGGGCATGAGCGGCAATACTAAGCGATGGGCTGCGCAGCGCCAACCGCGATGCGGCGGAGCGACGACTCCACTATTCGCGGCGGAAACCCGGGCTGCCGGTGCGGGCTACTTTCGTTGCTCGAGCAGCTGCGGCCAGCCCAGCACGATCTCGAGCCGGGAGAGGGACGACAGGTCGGTTACGCGGCCCATGAGGAAGCGCTGGAAGCCGGGTGCGATATCCACCAGGAAATCGGGGGGCACCACCGCGAACAGCCGCGTGGTCGCGCCCTGGCGGAACCCGTTGGCCGTCGATACCTGCACCGACATCACCTGGTTGTCGGTGGTGGCGACGAGCAGCTCGTCGCCGCTGTGCGACCACGCCACTCCGGCGGGGTCCTTGATGGTGACCTGGTACTTCGTGCCCGGTCTCGGGAATGACTGCACAAACAGCGACGTTTTGCCGCCCTCGTCCGCCCGGTACACCATCCATTTGGCGTCCGGTGAGAGGCTCGCGCCGCCTTCCTGCGCCGTCGTCTTCTGGTAGACCTCGGCCTGCCCGCCCCCGCCGACGGGAATCCTCCACAGGTCGAAGTTGCTGTCCCTGCCCGCGCACAACGCGACGATCCAGCGGCCGTCCTGCGACCAGTCCTGCACGTAGTTCAGGATGCCGGGAGCGCGGAAGAGCAGCGAGTCGGGGCCGGTCCCGTCGGCGTTCTTGGTGTAGATCTGCCATCCGCGGTCGGTGGAAAGACGGGAGAAGGCGACACGCTGGCCGTCGGGAGACCACCGGACCGATGTCACCGTCTTGTTCTCGAAGGTGAGACGTGTCGAAACGCCGCTTTCCATGTCGAGCACATTGAGATCGGCCTCGCCGGCAATACCGTACGCCAACCGCTTGCCGTCCGGACTGAGCGCGCCGCCCGTCATCACGACGTCATCGAGCGCCGTCCCGAGATTCGCACCGCGGCGGTCCTTCCACGTCAGCCGCGCATGCGCCTGGTTCCAGTGCTGGACGACCAGCGTGCCGTGTTCGTCCGCGACCGCGTTCGGGTAGCCGAAGTTGGTGGTCTTGACATCATCGATGACGAGCTCCGGATCGCCTGTCGTTCGGAGCGCGTTCGCGTCGAAGCGCCGGGCCAGCAACCGGCGCTGCGGCGCGTTCACGCCGCCATCGAGATGGATCAGGTATCCCGGAGGCGCCCACCGCGCCATCGAACCGGCCCTGCACACCTCGACGGGCGTCCCGCCGTCGATCGAGGCGGCGTACGTGACGACGTCGTCGCCCTGGCCGATCACGACGTAGAGGAAATGCTTTCCATCGGGCAGGAACTGCGGGTAACGATGCCCGCGCTCGCCGCGCGCCGAGTCCGGCTGCGTCACCGCCGCCGGGGTTCCGCCGTTGGCGGAGACGCGCATGATCCCGCCCTGGTTGTTGGGCACGAGCAGGATGACGCCGCTGCGTGACCACGTGCCGCCGCGCGCATCCGGCGCATCGCACAGCACCACCGGCGTGCTCCCGTCGAGCGCCACCTTGCGCAGCTTGCCGTCGGAGAAGAACGCGAGCATGCGCCCGTCGGGCGACCAGAAGGGCAGCGTCGCGTTATCGGTCCCCGGAACGATCCGCGCGTCGAGGCTCGCGAGCGAGCGAAGGTAGATGTGATCGATGCTGCTGCTGTCGGTGGCGACGAACGCGATCGTGCCGCCATCGGGCGAGAGGGCCGCTTCCGCGGGCCGCGCGAGCGTGGTTCCTTCCGGCGCGGCCAACGAAAAGCGCGCCAGGCGTACGTCCGCCGGCCGATTGCGCCCCGGCCCGAACGAGTAGCCGATCGCGGCCGCGGCGATCAGCACCCCGGCGAGGATCCCGGCCATTCCGCGCGAGAGCCGGCGGCGACCCGCCACCGCCGGCGCCGCGCTCTGCGACGAGCTGCCCGCGATCCACTCCAGCTCGCGGCGCACGTCACCCGCGGTCTGCCAGCGCTCGTCGGGATCCTTGGCCAGGCACTGGCGCACCAGGCGCTCGAGCGACGGCGGGCTCATGGGCGAGAGCTCGCTCATCGCGCGCGGATGGTCGCGCATGATTGCGCTGATGAGGCTCGCCTGCGTGGCGCCCTCGAACGCGCGCCTGCCGGTCGTCGTCTCGTAGAGCACACACCCCAGCGCCCAGATGTCGGCGCGCGCGTCGGTCTCCTTCCCCTCCAGCTGCTCGGGCGCCATGTACTGGAACGTGCCGACGATGGTGCCCTCCGCGGTGAGCGGCTGCGCGATGGTGGGCGACTGCGTCATGGCCGCGCCGCTGGTCGAGCCCGGGCCGCCGAGCCCGGTCGCGCGCGCGAGACCGAAGTCCATGAGCTTGGCACCGCTCTTCGTGAGCATGATGTTGCCGGGTTTCAGGTCGCGGTGGACCACGCCGGCGCGGTGCGCGCGGTCGAGCGCGTCGGCGATCTGCGCGCCGATCTTGAGCACGTCGGCAACCGGCAGCGGGCCTTTCGCAATGCGCGCGGCCAGCGTCTCGCCCTCGATCAGCTCCATCACGAGGTAGTCCGTGCCGCCCTCGCGGCCCACGTCGAAGAGCGTGCATATATGAGGATGGTTGAGCGACGAAACGGTCTTCGCCTCACGCTCGAAGCGCGCCCGCACTTCGCTGTTCGACGAGAGGTGCTGAGGCAGCACCTTGATGGCGACGTCGCGGCCCAGGCGTGTGTCGCGCGCGCGATACACTTCGCCCATGCCGCCGGCACCCAGCGGCGAGAGGATCTCGTACGGTCCGAGTTTGCTGCCGGGAGACATGTTCATGGCTGTTTACCCGCGATCAGTTTGGTCCAGTCCAGCACGACTTCGAGGCGCGACGTCTCCGAACGCACGTCGACACGCCCGGTCAGGAACAATTGCCCGCCGCGCGCGATGCCCATCATCAGCGTGCCCGCGCGCGGCTTGAAAATCCGCCGGGGCGTGCCGGCTTCGAACGTGGGGGTCGTCTTCACCGGGACGGAGAACACCTCACCACGCGGGTTCGTAAAGATGAGCTCCGCTTCGGTGTGCCAGGCGATACCCGCCGGGTTCTCGGCCGCGACTTCGTGCTTGCTGCCCGGGTGCGGGAAGGAATCCACGTACAACGTGTTCCTTCCTTCCTGCGCCGCGATGTAGGCGAGCCAGTGTCCGTCGGGCGAGAGCTCGGCCGAGATTTCATTCTCGGATGTGTGCTGGTAGATCTCCGGCTTGCGGTTGCCGGCGGTCGGAATGCGCCACAGGTCGTAATCACCCGTGGAATCCGAGACCTGCGCGACGAGCCAGCGCCCATCGCTCGACCACGACATGGGAAGCGAGAACAGCGCGGGCCCGCGAAAGAGCAGCGAGTCCGCGCTCGATCCGTCCGCGGGTTTGATCCGGATCTCGTAGTTCGTTCCGGCAATCTGCGGCGAGTACGCAATTCGTTTCCCGTCCCGGGACCAGAGCAGCGTGTAGAAGAAGCTATTGTTGAAAGTCAGTCGCTTCGAAACTCCGGTGGCGAGATCACGCACCCACAGATCGCCCGGATCACCGACCTCGTAAGCCACCCGGCTTCCATCGGGGCTGGGAGAGAAGCCGGCGCCATCGAGCTGCCGGCCCACCTCATGCACCACCGTTCCGCTCCGGTCCATCAATTCGACGTCCGTGCGAACATCCTCAAAACGTTGCACGACCAGTGTGCCCCGGTCATCGACGGCCACGTTGGGATACGCGATGTTGTTCGAGCGCACATCCGACAACAGCAGGATGGGATCACCCTGCGTGCGCAGCTTCGCGGGGTCGAACCGTTGCGCGAGGAGGCGCCGATTGCCGTACCCGGCGCTCGTCTCGAGGTAGAGCAGGAATCCGGGTGGAGCGTAGCGCGCGGCCGATCCACCCCGGCACACGGCCACCGCGGGACCGCCATCAACCGACTGCGCAAAGGTCGTGTACTGATTCCCCGGACTCACCGCGACGTAGAGGAAATGCTTCCCGTCGGGGAGGACCTGCGGATAACGATGACCGAACTCGTCCTTCGCGACGTCCACCGTGGTGATGGTCACCGGCGAGCCGCCACCGGCCGGCACACGCGCGATCGGCCCCTGTCGGTTGGGCGCGAAGAGGATGATGTCGTCGCTCGACCAGTACCCGCCGCGCGCGTCGGGCGCATCGCACAGGACCACGGGTTGACTGCCGTCGAGCGCCACCCGGAGCAGCTTGCCCCGGGCAAAGAACGCGAGCGAGCGGCCATCCGGGGACCAGAAGGGAAGACTTCCTCCCTCGCCCCCCGGTACCGCGCGCGCATCCGTCGAACCGATGGGGCGAACGAAAACACGTCCCGCTCCAGCGGAGTCGCGCGGGGTGACGACAAAGGCCAGCATCTCTCCATTCGGGGAAAGAGAGGCCTCGGATGGTGACGCGAACACGCCCCCCGGAGGCGACGGAATCTCGAAACGCATCAAGCGCGGCACGGCGTCGTTCGATCGGCGCGCGCCGAGGAAGAATGCAGCCGCCGCCACGGCGATGATCGCCAGTACGACCGCGCCCCGCACCGCATGGCGGTTTCTCCTGCGCTGCACCACCGGCGCCGGCATTCCCGCCGATGATCCGCCGCGAATCCATTCCAGCTCGCGCTTGATGTCGCCCGCGCTCTGCCAGCGGTCGTCGGGATCCTTGGCCAGGCACTGCAGCACCAGGCGCTCCAGCGCGGGAGGATTCATGGGCGCGATCTCCGCCATCGGTCGCGGCTGGTCGCGCATGATCGCGCTGATCAGGCTGGCCTGCGTCGAGCCCTCGTAGGCGCGCTTGCCCGTCGCCATTTCGTAGAGCACGCAGCCCAGCGCCCAGATGTCACTGCGCGCATCCGATTCCCTGCCCTCCAGCTGCTCGGGCGACATGTACTGGAAGGTGCCGACGATGGTGCCCTCGGCGGTCAGTGGCTGCGCGACGGTCGGCGAATGCGTCAGCGCCGCGACCGTGGCATCGCCCGTCGACGAACCGGCCAGCCCGGTCGCGCGCGCGAGACCGAAGTCCATCAGCTTCGCGCCCGACTTCGTGAGCATGATGTTGCCGGGTTTCAGGTCACGATGTACCACGCCGGCGCGGTGCGCGCGATCCAGCGCCTGCGCGATCTCACCGCCGAGTTTCAACACCTCGGCCACCGGGAGCGCACCGCGTGAGAGCTTCGTCGCCAGCGTCTCGCCTTCGATCAGCTCCATCACGAGATAATCCGTGTCGCCCTCGCGCCCGACGTCGAAGAGCGTGCAGATGTGCGGATGGTTGAGCGACGAGACCGTCTTCGCCTCGCGCTCGAAGCGGGCGCGCACTTCGCTGTTCGACGAGAGGTGCTGCGGGAGCACCTTCACCGCGACGTCGCGGCCCAGGCGCGTGTCGCGTGCGCGGTACACTTCGCCCATGCCCCCCGCGCCGAGGGGCGAGACGATTTCGTAGGGACCGAGCCGGGTGCCGGGGGCGAGTGACATGGTCATCCTCAACGTCTGGGCGCGATGTTCACGCCGGGCAAATTCTCCGCGAGCGCGATGCTCAATACCTGGTTGCGAACGGAAAGCACGACGCGTGATTCGTCGTGCGTCACGTCGAACGATTCAGTCGGAGAAAGGGGGTGAAAGCCGGCCAGCTTGCGGGGAGAGCCCGCGGACGTTTCCGAAATGTCGCGCACGCTGACGCCCATCATTCCCTCTTCGTCGCGGTCGGTGTATGCGAGACGCCGCGCGCCCGCCCACCGCGACCGCCCCACGGCGATTTCGATGCTGGGCACGAGGTCGATCGACCACGGCAGCGACGACCCGTCACTCACGTGGTAGACGCGCATCGCGCGCCCCGTGCGCTGTCCCGCGCCCGCCGGCGCGCAGAACAGCGTTCCATCGGGAGAGATCTGCGGCAAGTTGACGCCGGCGACGAGCGGTGCAGCCTCCGACCCGTCCGCGCGCATCTTCCAGGCGCCGGGCTGCTCCGGCCGGCCGGAGAGATAGAGAATCCAGTTCCCGTCCGGCGTCATGGTGGGATTCTCGGCGTCGACACCGTCCTTCGACACCTGGTGCGCACCCGAGCCGTCCGTCGCCGCCTCCCAGATCTCGAATACGCCGCTGCGGTCCGAGCTCCACAGGATGCTCCGGCCATCGGGCGTGTAGGCGGGGTCCCAGTCCTGGCCCGGATGATCGGTGACGCGCGTGAGCGCACCGGTTTCGGTATTCATCTCCCAGATATCGAGATTGCCGCTGCGATTGCTCGAGAAAAGGACGCGTCGGCCGTCGGGAGAAAACGCGGGCTGGCGATCACTGGCCGCGCCGCGCGTGAGCCAGCGCTCGCGCACGTCAGGCTTCGCCGGGTGGTCGACCAGCACCAGGTTCTGAGACTGCTGCGCCACGCCGATCAGGAGCTTCCCGTCGCCGAGCACGGCCAGATCGCGGCACGAGCTGGGCAGGTTGAGGATCTCGCGCGCCCTGGCCGTCCGCAGCGAGTGCTCGACGATGCGCGACGCCTGGCCGGTGACGCTGGTGGCGAGCGCCTCGATGATGGCGTAGCAGATGCGGTCGCCGGCCAGCCACACGGGGTTGCTGGTGAGCGAGAGCCCGGACGCGGGGTGAATCACCTGCGCGGAGTCGCCGTTGACGGGCACCACGACGTACCAGATGGCGGCGTTGGCGAGGGGCGCCGACACCGCGAGCAGCCGGTCGCCCGACGGCGACCAGCTCATCCATCGCAGCGCCGACTCGTTGTGGTAAATGCGCCGCGCGTCCGAACCATCGGCATTCGCGAGCCAGACTTCGCCCTGTGTGCGTTCGTCGGTGATGCGGATGAACGCCAGTTGCTTTCCGTCGGGAGACCACACGCCCTCGACGGCGTTTTCGACCACGCGTCGCGGCTGGCCGCCCACGATGGACACGCGCCACAACGAGCTGCCCTGCGCGTCCGTGTGCGCGTAGAGTATCTGCGATCCATCCGGCGAGAAGTGTGGCGCGTAATCCTCGCCCTGGGTCAGCGCGACCTCGTCGCCGCTCACGAGCTGTTTGATCCAGATTTCCGATCTCCCGGTGCGCGTGGACGCGAACGCGATGGTCTTGCCGTCGGGTGATGCGGCCGGCTGCTGATCCGCCCCCGAATGCACCAGCGTGCTCACGCGCGGCGGCTCGACGTGCGCCGCGGGCACGAGCCAGCGCGCGGCGGCGAAACCAATCACCGCCCCGATCACGACGCCGGCCGCGAGTACGAGCGGCCAGCGCGAGCGCGCCTTCGCGCCGCCGGTGATGGCGGGCGCGGCGACGACGCCGCTCCCGTCGCGCAGCATGTCGAGGCCGAGGCGCACGTCGTGCGCGCTCTGGAAGCGCTCGTCGGGATCCTTGGCGAGGCACTGCGCGATGATGCGGTCGAGCGCCGGTGGCGCGAGCGGCGAGATCTGCGACGCCGGCGCCGGCTGCGACGACATGATGGCGGAGATCAAGGACGCCTGGCTCTTGCCCTCGAACGCGCGCACGCCCGTCGCCATTTCGTAGAGAACGCAGCCCAGCGACCAGATGTCGCTGCGCATGTCGGCGTCCTTCCCCTCGAGCTGCTCGGGCGCCATGTACTGGAACGTGCCGACCAGGGTGCCCTCCGCGGTGAGCGGCTGCGCCACCGTCGGCGATTGCGTGAGCGACGCGATGGTGACACCGCTGCCGCTCGACCCCGCGAGCCCCGTTCCGCGCGCCAGACCGAAGTCCATCAGCTTGGCGCCGCTCTTCGTCACCATGACGTTGCCGGGCTTGAGGTCGCGGTGCACGACGCCGGCGCGGTGGGCGCGCTCGAGCGCGTCGGCGATCTGCGTGCCGATGCGGATCACGTCGGCGGTGGGCAGCGGGCCGCGCGAGAGCCGCGCCGCGAGCGTCTCGCCGTCGACCAGCTCCATCACGAGGTAATCGGTGTCGCCTTCGCGGCCAATGTCGAAGAGCGTGCAGATGTGCGGATGATTGAGCGACGAGACGGTTCTCGCCTCGCGCTCGAAACGCGCGCGGACCTCGCTGTTGGTGGAAAGATGCTGGGGAAGCACCTTCACCGCGACGTCGCGGCCCAGCCGCGTATCGCGCGCGCGGTACACCTCGCCCATGCCGCCCGCGCCGAGCGGCGCGACGATTTCGTAGGGACCGAGGCGGGTGCCGGGTGTCAGCTGCATCGTGTTACTTCGACGCGACGAGCCGCGCGAGCTCGTCGCTCCAGTTCAGGACGACTTCGAGGTGGTCTTCGCCGGACTCCGGCGTGATCTGGCGGATGCGCAGGAAACGCCGGCCGTCCCGTGAGACATCGTAGGCGGTGTTCGCGTTGGTCTGCACGCGGTAGCGGCCCTCGAAGAGCATGCGAGGATTTCCGATCACCAGCTTCGATCCGGTGGTCACCTCCACCGCCATGAGCTTCGATCCATCCAGGTAGAACAACTCGCCACCCACCGGCGACCACCGCGGCTCGGAGCCACCACCGTTCGAGACTTGCTGGCTCGCGCCCGGGCCCGGAAAGGGCTGGATATACACTTCCATCGTCCCCGACGCATTCGACATGTAGGCCATCCATCTCCCGTCCGGCGAGATCTGTCCGTTCGCAAATGCGCGTGGCGTCTGCACCACCTGGCGGGGCTGGCGATCGCCGTCGAGCGCGAGCATCCATACGCCGCCGGTTCCCTGCATGTTCGCGCTCGCGTCATTGTAGACGAGCCACTTGCCGTCGGGCGACACCGAGGTCGGGGTTTGCGAAACGCCCTCCTTGGTCGTGAGACGTTCCTCGTCGCCGGTGCCGTCGGCGGCGGTCCACCAGAGGTTTCGAGTGCCGCTGCGCGTGCCGCGATAAATGATGCGCGTGCCATCCGGGGTCCAGATCGGCCCCTGGCTGCTGCCGGCCGGCGCGGAGAGCGGCGTCAGTGTCTGGCGCGCGAAATCGTAGAGCCACAAACCGGTTCTGGCCTCCATCACCTGGACCACGGCGCGCGTCCCGTCGGGAGAAATGGAGCAACTCTGGTAATCGCGCGCGGGCACGGGAAGCGCCTCCGTGGCGCCGCCTCGGTCGACCCAGACCAGCTGGCGCTGGTAGCGCGCGGGGCTGCCGGCCAGGTACACCATGGTGCCGCTGTTCGATATTGCGTAACACCCGGCGCCCTCGTTCGACATGCGCGGGTGTTCGGGAAGCAGGAGGTGCGCGGCGCTGCCGAGGTCTTTCTGCGACGGGCGCCAGGGCACCGCAAACAGGTCGTCGCGCCGCGAGTACAGGAGGTACCCCGTGTCGAGGTAGCGCGGCATGTCGCCGACCGGAACCAGCACGCGCCGCTCACCCGTCTCGAGCGACTGCGCGACGATGCTGCACTCTTCCAGGCCGGGGCCGGTCCAGATCGCGTAGAGCAGCACACCCTGGTCCGCGATCACCTGCGGCCAGCGATGGCTCACTTCGCCCGCGGTGCGATCGAGCTTCGTCACCTCGACGGGTTCACCGCCGCTCGCCGGCACTTTCCACAGGCCCGAATTGTTCGTCGGCGCGAAGTAGATGGTGTCGTCGCTGCCCCAGCATCCGCCGCGCGGTTCGCCTGCCAGGTCGCACACGCTCTGCAGCTCCGATCCGCCCACCGCGATCTTCTTCAATTTTCCCTGCGCGAAAAATGCGATCCACCGGCCGTCGGGTGAGAAGAAGGGCATCAATGCGCCGTCGGTACCGGAGAGCGCGACCGGCTCGGCCTCGGAGAGGCGGCGGACGAAGAGCTGCGGGCGCCCCTCGTGGATCGCCGCGTAGGCCAGCAGGCTTCCATCCGGAGAGAGAGCAACCGGCACCATGCTGACGGCGGCGAGCCGGTCCCCCTCCGGCAGCATGATCGACAGCCTTGAGACGCTGCCCGCGGCAGATTCCGCCGGGCTGCGAACGAACAGCTTCGCCACCAGGAGGGTCGCCACGATCGCCACCGCTGCTATCGCTGCCACCAGCGGCAACGGAATACCGCGACGCGAGCCGGTTCCCGCAGCCGCGTGCACTGCGTGCGAAGCGTCGACTTCGTCGAGCTCGAGGCGCGCGTCGCCGATCGACGCGAGGCGCTTGCGCGGATCCTTTTCCAGGCAGCGGCGCAGCAGCCGGCGGATCGAGGGGGGAAGATCGGCCGGCAGCGCGGACCACTTCACGTCGTCCTTGATCACGCTGGCGAGAATCTCCGAGACGTCTTCGCCGTCGAATGCGCGCTGTCCCGACAGCATCTCGTAGAGCACGACGCCGAAGGCCCAGATGTCGGCGCGGCGGTCCACCGCGCGCCCGCGCGCCTGCTCGGGCGCCATGTACGCGGCGGTGCCGATGACAACTCCCGCCTGCGTGCCGCGCGCGGTGATGGTCGGCGACTGCGTGAGGTCCGCGATCCCGGACGACGAGACCGGATCGAGCGCTTTGGCCAGGCCGAAATCGAGCACTTTCACCGTGCCGTCGGCGCGCACCTTCACGTTGCCGGGCTTCAAGTCGCGGTGGATGATCCCCTGCTCGTGCGCGACCTCGAGCGCGTCGGCGATCTGGCGCGCGATCGGCCGCGCATCGGCGAGCGGCATCGCACCCCGCTCGATCAGATTCGAGAGGTCGTCGCCGTCGACCAGTTCCATCACCAGCGCGCGCACGGCGCCGGATTCCTCCAGGCCGTGGATGTGCGCGATGTTGGGATGATTGAGCGCCGCGAGGGTCTGGGCCTCGCGCGTGAAGCGCGCCATGCGGTCGGCATCGTCGGCGAACGCGGCGGGCAACACCTTGATGGCGACGTCGCGGCCGAGCTTCGTATCGCGCGCGCGATAGACTTCGCCCATGCCGCCCGCGCCGAGCGGCGCGACGATCTCGTAGGGACCGAGGCGGGTTCCGGGCGTGAGTGCCATCTACTTGCGGCGCAGGGTCTGCACCCAGTTGGTCACCACGGCGAGTGGCTCGGCTTCATCGCCGCCGAGCGTGTTGACGAAGAAGGACTGGCCGTCGTCGCTGACATCCATGGTCTGCACGTCCACGCGCTGGAAGGCCTGGAACAGCGCCGTCTCGTTTCCGACCCGGAACTCGTTGCCGGTGCCATCGACGGCAACCGCCACGATCATGCCGTCGGGCCGGCCGTAGTAGAGCTCGCGCGAGTCGCCGCGCCAGCGCGGCCGCATTCCGCCCGAGGTCGACACCTGCCACCGCGCCGAGAACCCCTGCCCCGGCAGCGGCATCGGCGAGACGTACACTTCGCTGCGCCCCGACTCCTCGGTGTCATACGCGATCCATTTGCCGTCACCGGAAAACTGCGCGCTGAAAAAACCCAGCGCCTCGGGGATGAGCATTTGCGGCGGCCCGGCGCCGGTGAGGGAGCGGATCCACAGCGCGCCGAAGGCGCGATTTCCCGCCACCGCCCCCACTCCGTGGAGCAGCCAGCGCCCGTCGGAAGAAACATCGAGCGGCCAGACGTCTTTCGAGGCATCCTCGAGGACCATGCGCGGCTCGCTCGACCCGTCGACGCGGGTTTCGTAGAGGCGGTAGCGCATCTGGTTGCGCGCGGTGAACAGGATATTCCTGCCATCGGGCAGCCACACCGGCGAGTTGTCGTCGTCCGGGCTCCGCGTCAGGCGCGAGCGCGTGCCCGACGCGACATCGACGAGCCAGATGTCCGCCAGCGGCTGCTGCTGCCATTCGAACGCAATGCGGCGGCCGTCCGGCGTCGCATTCACGGAAAGGATGTTGCCGACCGGAGTGAGATTGCGAATCCGGCGGCCGGTCCGATCGTAGAGCGCGGCGCGGTTGTTCCCCGATCCTCCGCCCATTGCATAGACCAGCACGCCGTTGTCGCTGATGCTGAGCGGGCTGTTCCACGTCGAGCGGTCGAGGTGCACGGCCTCCCGGGTTGCGCGCGGCTCACCGCGCGTCGCGCGCTTCGCGACGTCGAATTCCTGCGCCATGAGTGTCGAGTCGCGAACGAAGAAAAGGAATCCGTCCGCATACACGGCGCTCGCCTTCGACTCGATCACGCGCACCGGCTCTCCACCGTCGAGCGACGCGCAGTAGACCGCAGATGCCGGCCCGTTGGTATTGTGACTCGCCGCCAGGTAGATGAAATGTTTCCCGTCGGGAAGAAACTGGGGGAAGCGGTGCGTCGTCGCGATCGTCGTGTCGAGCACGGTGGCCGCGTCCGTCGGGCCGCCCGCCTCGGAAACGCGACGCAGGCCGGAATCGTAGCTGGGCGTGTAGACGATGACGCCGCGCGTCGACCAGGTGCCACCGCGTCCCGACGGGATGTCGTCCACGAGCGTCACCACCGAGTTGGTCGCCAGGTCGAGCCGCCGCAGCGCGCCCGACGCGTAGAAGGCGATGGAGTGATTGTCCGGCGACCAGAAGGGATAGCCGGCGTCGTCGGTGCCTGCCAGCGGGCGCGCGGTGAAATCATCCAGGCGGCGAAGCCACAGCCGTTTGCCACCGCCGCCGCCGACGGCGGTGAATACCACCATGGTGCCGTCGGGCGAGATGGCGGGCGGTCCGGAGTCGTCGCCTGTGACCTGCAGGCGCGTCGCAGGCGGCGCCGCAATGAGCGTGCGGGTCACCTGCGCGGGCGCTTCGCCGCGCGTCATGAGCGAACGCGCCGCGAGCATCGCGCACACCACGGCGAGCGATGCGGCCAGCGACCAGGCCGTGCGCTCGCGGCTGCGGCGCTTCTGCGCCACCGGTTTCGGGACACCCGCGTCCGATCCACCCTCCGCGATCCACGCCAGCTGGAGCTTCACGTCGTGCGCGCTCTGCACGCGGTCGGCCGGGTCCTTGGCGAGACATCCCTGCACCAGCCGCCACAGCGCCGGCGGCGCCATGGGGGCAACCTGCGACAACGGCGCGGGCTCGCTGCCCATGATGGCGGTGATGAGCGATGCCTGGCTCTTCCCCTCGAAAGCGCGCTTCCCCGTCGCCATTTCGTAGAGCACGCAACCGAGCGCCCACACGTCGCTGCGCGCGTCCGCTTCGCGACCCTCGAGCTGCTCGGGCGCCATGTACTGGAAGGTGCCGACGAGGGTGCCCTCGGCGGTGAGCGGCTGGGCGACCGTGGGCGAGTGCGTGAGCGTCCCCAGCGAACCGCTCCCCGAGGCGCCCGCGAGGCCGCTCGCGCGCGCGAGCCCGAAGTCCATCAGCTTCGAGCCGCCGCGTGTGAGCATGATGTTCCCGGGCTTCAAGTCACGGTGGATGACGCCGGCGCGGTGCGCGCGGTCGAGCGCGTCGGCGATCTCGGCGCCGATACGCAGCACGTCCGCGACCGGAAGCGCGCCCTTCGCGAGTCGCATCGCCAGCGTCTGACCCTCGACGAGCTCCATGACGAGGTAGTCGATCTCGCCGTCGCGGCCGACGTCGTGGAGCACGCAGATATGAGGATGGTTGAGACCCGAGACCGTCTTCGCTTCGCGTTCGAAACGCGTGCGCACTTCGGGGTTGGACGAGAGATGCTGCGGCAGCACCTTGACCGCTACTTCGCGGCCCAGCCGCGTGTCCCGCGCACGGTAGACCTCGCCCATGCCGCCGGCACCGAGTGCGGCGACGATTTCGTAGGGACCCAGACGCTGACCGGGGGAAAGGTGCACTGCGGGCTATCTTACGCGGTGGGCGCGGCGCGGCGCTATTTCGAACTGGCGAGCTCGCTCTGCCAGTTGATGACGAGGTTGAGAATGGAACGGTTCTCGGCCTGGACGGGCAGGCTCACGATGAACGACTGGCCATCCGGCGCGGCGTCCACGCTGACCACCTCGCGCGCCAGGCGGAAGAGCGGCCGGGCCGTGCCGAACGTGAAGGTATTCCCCGTTTCGACAGGCATCGCCATGACGGTTCTTGCGTCGGGGCCGATGTAGTAGAACTCGCGACCATCTTCTCTCCACGCCGAGAGGGTCACGGTCGAGCGCCAGTCCGGCGAGGCGCCGTCGGTGGTCAGGCGAACCCGTCCGGTCAGCGAAGGGTACGCCACCACGTAGACCTCGTAGCGGCCGGACTCATCGGATCGATAGGCGAGCCAGCGACCGTTGGGCGAGAGCGACGGATCCACCTCGTTGAAACGCGTGTGGAGCAGCGGCTTCGGCGTCCGGTCCCCGGTGAGCGGCAGCTCCCAGACGTCCTCGCTGGTCTCGCCGCTGAGCGACCGGTAGAGCAGCACGTCCTTCGTCATCGTCTCCGGATCGTTGAAAATATTGGGGACGTCCGCGAGCAGCTCGTCCTCGCCGCTGCCGTCGGAGGACTTCCAGTACAGGTTTCGCCCCGCTTCGCGGTGCGACCCCCAGATGATGCGGGAACCGTCGGGCGTCCACATCGGCCCGGCGTCGAAGTTGCCGTTGAATTCGATCCGCGTGGTCACGGCGCGCGCGATGTCGGCGACCCAGGTGAAGGCCCGCGTCGCCGCGGCTCCCTCTCCGTACGTGAAGGCAATCCGCTTCCCGTCGGGAGAGAATCTCAACTCGGCATAACTGCCCGGCTGGAGCGGGAGTGTCCGCATCGGACGACCCGCTCGATCGAGCAGGCTCACGCGCGTCAAATTGGACCGGATCTCGCGCTGGATCAGCGTCCCGTCATCCGACGCCCCCACCAGGAACGAGCCCGAGTAATTTCCCGTTGCGTCGCCCAGGTCGCGCACGACCTGCGGCGTACCGTGCACCTTGAAGGTCTTCGGGTCGAACGGCTGCGCCATGACCGACTGGTTCTGGTAATAGACCAGGTAGCCCGGCGCGACATACGTGGGTCGCAGCGGCGACGTGAAAATCACCGGGCCCGCCACCGCGTCCAGCGTGCCCACGCGTGTATCGAGGCCGTCTTTTTTCTCGGGCAGGCACACGTAGATGAAGTGTTCTCCGTCGGGAAGAAACTGGGGAAAGCGATGCGCGGTCTCCCCGTTGTTTTCATCCAGTGTCGTGGCCGGCCTGGGTGTGCCGCCGCTGGCGGGCACCTGCAGGAGCGGCCCCGACGCGTTGGGCTGGTACACGATCACGTCGCCCGGGCTCCACGCGCCGCCGCGCGCGTTGGGCGCGTCCGCGATCACCTGGGCGCGATCGTCGGTGAGCGCCATGCGCTTGAGCTTGCCGTTGGCGAAAAACGCGATCTGCCTGCTGTCCGGGGACCAGAATGGAATCGCGGCTTCTTCCGTGCCCGGAATGGCGCGCGCTGTCTGCGCCCCGATGGGACGCGCGTAGAGCCGCGTGGTTCCGGAAGAATCCATGGCGGCGAAGAGAATCGTCTCGCCGTCGGGCGAAATGGTCACGTCGGGTACTTCGGTGCTCACTTCCAGCCCGGCCGGGAGCGAAATCGACAGGCGCATCGTCTTCTGCGCCACGTTCTTCGGGGCGGGACGCAGCGCAAAGCCGGCCACGGCGAGCACGAGCATGGCGGCGGCAATGACCCACGGCAGCCTCGGCGCGCGCCCTTTCGTCGCGGGCGCGGCGGCCGCGCCGGCGCCCGCCACGGGTGCAAACGCGTCCATGAGCTCGAGGCGCGCATCACCAATGTCGCGCAGGCGCTCCTTCGGGTCCTTGCGCAGGCAGCGTTTCAAAAGCTCGCGCACACGCGGCGGCGTGTTCGCCGGCAGCGACGCCCAGTCGGGCTCGCGCTCGAGGATGCGCGCGATCAGGTCGGAGACCGTCTCGCCCTGGAAGAGGGCCTGGCCCGTCAGGCATTCGTAGAGCACGCACCCGAACGACCAGATGTCGGTACGCCGGTCGACGGCACGGCCGCGTGCCTGCTCCGGGCTCATGTACGCGGCGGTGCCGAGGATGACGCCGGCGCGCGTGGCGTGGTGGCTGAGCGTCGGCGAGTGGGTGAGGTTGGGGTCGGATCCGCGCGCGCCGCCTCCACCGCTGGTGGCGAGACCGAAGTCGAGCACCTTCACCTGGCCCGACGGCGTGATGATCACGTTGCCGGGCTTCAGGTCGCGGTGGACGACGCCGTTCTCGTGCGCGGCTTCGACCGCGGCCGCGATGTCGCGGCAGATCTCTACCGCCTCGTCGACCGGCAGCGGTCCGCGCGCAAGCCGCGCCGCCAGCGTCTCGCCCTCGACGAACTCGAGCACGAGATAGCGGCGGCTCTCGACTTCCTCGACACCGTGAATGGCCGCGATGTTGGAATGCGAGAGCGACGCGAGCAGTCGCGCCTCGCGTTCGAAGCGCGCGAGCCGGTCCGCGTCCTGCGCGAACTCCTCGGGCAGCGACTTGATGGCGACGTCCCGGCCCAACCGGCTGTCGCGCGCGCGGTACACCTCGCCCATGCCACCCGCACCGATGTGCGAGAGGATTTCATAGGAGCCAAGCCGGGTGCCGGAGCGGAGTGTCATGCGGGGATCGCCGGAGGGTACTCTACGGGATTCCATCTGTCCATCGCGCGCAAGGGGCATTTTGTGGCGTCCTCACCGATTGACAGGCCACTTGCCACCCCGGATATTGAAGGTGCCTCTCGCACACCCCCTGCCTGTGCCCCTGCGTCTAATGTGAGGAGGATGCGCAATGCATCAGAAGACATCACTCGTCATCGTGCTCATCGGCCTCGCGCTGGTCACCGCGATGTACGTCTCAGCGGGCGGTCAGCAGGAGACGACAAATACCTATCTCGACGGCCGGTCGGTGAAAGTCGCTCTGAAGGAGCTCGAGCCCGCCGCGTCGGCTGCGATCCTTGCGCGTAACGCGCCCCTTTACAGCGTGTACACCTCGGATGGGTGCGAACCCGAGGGCCGGGGGTTCGTTTACGTGATCGACAGCGTTCGCAGTGATGGAACCGGGAGCCTCTGGCGAGGCGTCCAGATCGAGTTCAATCCCGGCTATCCGTGCCACCAGTTCACGTCTGTCGAGGAGATCACGGCTGCAGTGAAATCCGGAGAGATTTCCTTGAACCCAACCGGTTACATATACAGGTGCCGTGTCCTCAGTTCGCAGGAGTAGCCCCGGCGGCAGCGGAGATTGGACCAAACAACGGAGGATGAACCATGAGGAAAGCCAGAGTTCTCGGCACGGCGGCTGCGATCATCGGTACGGCCGTCATCGCCAGCAGGATGATCGCCAAGCGGCGCAGCCGCAACGCCGACGGCACCTTCAAGAGCCGGGGCAACCAGGGCAGCAGCGCGAGCAGCCGCGGCCCCAACTACGATCGCTCCAGCTCGCGCCGTTCGCGCCGCGCGCGTCGCGCCAGCCGCTGACGAATGTGCGGGACGCGGCGGCTCGAAGTCGCCGGCGTCCCGCGCATCCCCTTGAATTGCGGCGCGTCGCCCGGACCGCGCCCGGGGTTGCATATCCGATGGCAGCGGATCCTTTTCGGTGAGACGGCGCGGGCAGCCTGATGGGTCACGAAGTTTGTGATTCGCCCGGCGCCTCGCCGTCACCGAAAAGGTAAATATCCAGACCCGCGATTCCCTGTCAGTTCGACGCCTTGGCCGCCGCGTCCTGGATCACCAGGTCGACGCGGCGATTCTTCTGCCGGCCCTCGTCGGTATCATTGTCGGCGACCGGTCGCGTCTTGCCATAGCCTTCCCAGCTCAACCGTTTCGCATTCACGTCCTGCGAGACCAGGAAGTCGCTGACCGCCTGGGCGCGCTTCTTGGACAGGTTGAGGTTGTACTCGTCGCTGCCGATGGCGTCGGTGTGGCCCTCCACCAGCACGTTCATCTCGGGGAACTGGTTCAGGATGGTCGCAATCTTGACCAGGTTGAACTCGACGTCGCGGCGCAGTGTCGCTTTGTCGAAGTCGAAGAGAATGTCGGCCAGGCTCACGATGGTGCCGCGCGCGTCCTGGCGGATGGTGGCGAACTTCCCTTCCATCTGGCTGAGCGCGCTGCGCAGCGATTCCTGCCGGTTCTGCGCCTCCTCGCGGAGCTTGTCGAGATCGTTGCGCAGGTTGGCCTGGAGCCCGCGCTCCATCTCCAGCGTGGCGCGAAGCGCGTCCTCGCGCGCGTTGGCGTAGTCGGCAGTCTGTCGCGCGGCCTGCAGGCACACCTCGTCGTTCACGGACGTGCGCACGCGGCACTCGAGCGCCTGCACC
Organism: Candidatus Krumholzibacteriia bacterium; assembly: GCA_036376395.1. Classification (GTDB taxonomy): domain Bacteria; phylum Krumholzibacteriota; class Krumholzibacteriia; order WVZY01; family JAKEHA01; genus JAKEHA01. Next base: position 7,037 of record DASVAK010000185.1, on the reverse strand, counting down.
GCGCGCGCGGCCAGATACTGGTTGTGCATCGTGGTGGCGGCATCTGTCTTGGCGCCCTCCTTGACCTCGACCGCGTGCCGGTAGGTGTTCTCGAGATCGGCCACGGCCACCTCTTCTTTTGCGGCGGCCTGGCGCCACGCGCTCCACTTCGCCGGGATATCGGTCATGGCCAGGCTCTGCGTCGAATCCGGCAGCAGCGTCGTCTGCGGCAGGTCGGGAGTCTTCGTGTCGACTTTGGGCTCGACCTTGGCGGTCGACGCGTCCTGCTTGGTGAACTCCTCGGTCTGCTCGAGCACGTAGACCGCCTCGCTCCACTTCGTGCGCGCCTGCTCGACCTCGAGCCGGCACATGTCCGCCCGGTGGGACGAGTCCTTCATGCGCTGGACTTCCAGGGCGAGCCGGGCGTCCGCGAGCGCCTCCTGGGCCAGCGGCACCGCCTCCTTCTTGGTCCCGAGGGCGCCGGCCTGGTCGCGCTTTTTCTGGCCTTCGGCCAGTACGGTGAGGGCCTTTTCGTCGGCGTTCACCGTCTTCAGGTCCTTGGCGTAGTCGTCGAAATCGCTCAGCATGGGCTGCACATCCACCCGGGGGGCACAGGCGCAGACGAGGGCGATGGAAACCAGGGCAAGGTATACACGCGTGCTCATCGTCTCTCCTTTCACGCACCAAATCGAGACTTGCATGCTCTCGCGAGCACGCCTGCCGGGTCAAGCAATTCGGGAAAGGCGAGCGGGTGGCGCCGGCCGGAGACCCCGGCAACTCGCCGCGATAACGAGCGCGGCGAGTTGCTCCGGGGTGGCCGGCGACAGGACCCGCGCGTGCGGACGCGCAACTTGACGATTGATTGGCACGTAAGGTTGGGGGAAAATGGGGGCGCCAAATTCCCCACCTTGGCACCGTGTCCCCCCGGCCGCCCGCTTCTGCCATCCCATGTGGAAGAGAGGATAATTGACTATGAGTACCCGTTCCTGGAAACCGCTCCGGCTCGCGGCGATCATCGCGGTGCTGGGCGTTTCCGCACTCCTGGTTTCTGACCACACCGTCTCCGCCGGTGCGTCGGTGGGCAAGCCCGAGCTCGGCGCGTGGGGCGTCGACCTCTCGACGCGCAATCCCAACGTCAAGCCCGGCGATGACTTCTACCGCTACGCCAACGGCCAGTGGCTCGACACGTTCGAGATTCCCGCCGACCTTCCGTCGTACGGGTCATTCACCGTCCTCACGCTTCGCAACGAGGACCGGATCAAGAGCATCATCGAAGAGCAGCCGCGCGCGAAGGGCTCCGTGGAGACGACCGGCGAGAAGATCGCCGAGCTCTACGGCGGCTTCATGGACACGGAGGGCCTCAACGCCAAGGGGCTGGCCCCGGTCGACCCTTATCTCAAGAAGATCGACGCGGCGAAGAGCCATGACGACATCGCGAAGCTCATGGCGGAGCTCGGGCGCGTCAACGGCGGCGGCACGAGTCCGTTCGCGTTCTACATCGACCAGGACGAGAAGGTCCCGTCGCAGTACATCCCGCACTTCGTCCAGGGCGGCCTCGGTCTTCCCGACCGCGACTATTACCTGAAGGATGACAACGAGCGCTTCGTGGCCGCGCGCAAGGCGTACCGCGATTACCTCGAAAAAGTGTTCACGATGGCCGGCAAAAGCGAGCCCGGCATGCGCGCCGATCGCGTCATTGCCGCGGAGACCGCGGTGGCGAAGGCGCACTGGCCGGTCGAAGAGACCCGTGACCTCGACAAGACGTACAACAAGGTCAGCCGCGACGATCTCAAGAAGCTCGCGCCCGACTTTGCATGGGAGCCATACCTGAACGGGCTCGGCATGAAGTCGCAGAAGGAATTCATCGTGATGGCGCCTTCCGCCTACACCGGCATGGCGACCGTTTTCAAGCAGACGCCCGTCGAGGTGTGGCAGGACTACCTGGTGCAGCGCACGCTGCGCAACAACTCCGCGTTCATGACCACCGCGCTCGACGACGCGACCTTCGCGTTCACGTCCGCGGCCATCACGGGCGCCAAGCAGCAGCGTGACCGGTGGAAACGCGGCGTCCAGGTGGTCAACGGGTCGATGGGAAATGCGGTCGGCAAGATCTACGTCGAGCGCTACTTCACGCCCGAAGCCAAGAGGCGGATCGACGAGCTGGTGAGCAACCTCCTGGTTGCCATGGGCCAGCGCATCGACGGTCTGTCGTGGATGAGCGCCGACACCAAGAAGGCGGCCCACGAGAAGCTGTCCAAGTTCACGGTCAAAATCGGCTATCCGGAGAAGTGGCGCGACTACTCGGGCCTCTCGGTCGCGAAGGGCGATCTGCTGGGGAACATGTTCCGCGCGCGCGCCTTCGAGTACGACTACCAGCTGGCGAAGCTCTCCCGGCCGGTGGATCGCAAGGAATGGCTCATGTCACCGCAGACGGTGAACGCGTATTACAACCCGCCGATGAACGAGATCGTGTTCCCGGCGGCGATTCTCCAGCCGCCGTTCTTCGATCCGTATGCCGACGACGCGGTCAACTACGGCGGCATCGGCGCGGTCATCGGCCACGAGATCGGTCACGGCTTCGACGACCAGGGGCGCAAGTCCGACGGCGACGGGGTGCTGCGTGACTGGTGGACGGCGGAGGATGCGGCGCGCTTCAAGGAGCGCGCGGACGCGCTGGTCGCGCGCTACGGCGAGTTCGTTCCCCTGCCGGGCCTGAAGGTCAACGGGCAGAACACGCTGGGCGAAAACATCGGCGACCTGGGCGGACTCGAGATCGCGCACCATGCGTACCTGCTGAGCCTCAAGGGAAAAGAAGCGCCCGTGATCGACGGCCTGACCGGCGACCAGCGCTTCTTCCTCAGCTTTGCGCAGATCTGGAGGGCCAAGATGCGCGACGCGTACATGACCGGGCTGGTGGCATCCAACGAGCACAGCCCGGCCGAGTTCCGCGTACAGGGACCGGTGCCCAACATGGACGCGTGGTACACCGCGTTCAACGTGCAGCCGGGAGACTCGATGTACGTCGCGCCCGAGAAGCGCATCCACATCTGGTAGGAATCCGACGAAAGAGTGGACACGGAAGCCTCCGCGGGACCGGGCGTCGCGCGGAGGCTTCCTGCTTTTCAGACCGGATCTACGCTGACTGTTCCTTGAACTCGCCGGCGAAGCGCATGAACAGCGTCAGGACGATGACGGCCACCACCATGTGCGCCGCCATGATGTACCAGATGTACTCCGGGTGCCCGGCGTCGTTCACGCGCCCGGAGAGCCCCGTGTAGACGATTCCGCTCAGGAAGCCGCCGATGCAGGTGGCGAGGAAGTTCGAGCCCATGTAGAGGCCCGCTTTCTCCTTGGGGGCGATCCACGTGATGTATTCCTGGATGCGCGGAGAGGCCATCATCTCACCGAGCGCGAAAAAGAAGATGCCCAGGAACACCCACGCGGGCGGAATGCTGTGCGCGAGCCCGATGATGGCGAAGCCCACGCCGCCGATGAAGAGCCCGGCCAGGAAGGCCGGCATCGCGCGCCAGCGCTCGACCGTGCGCGATACGATGAGCTGGAGCACGATGATGATGTACCCCGTGCTGCCGACGGTTTCGCCCAGAATGCGCCGCACGCCCTGCTCGTCCGCGTGCGAGAGGAAATTGGCGACCGTCGTTCCCAGCGCCGACTGCACGCTCAGGTACAGCCGGGCCGTGTCCAGGTTCTCGTCGATGTAGACCGCGCACAGGTTGAAGAAGGCCCAGAACGGAAGCCAGAAGAACAGCCCCAGCAGCACGAGGAAGGTCGCGAACTTGACGTCGGAGAGCGCGATTCCCATCTCGCGGAAGGTCTTGCGCAGCGTCACGCCCTCGGCCAGTCGCGGCGGCTCCTTGTAGAAGAAGATGGTGACCAGCAGCATCACGACCACCGCAACGGCCGCCGAGTAGAACGCGAGATCCCACGAGATCGCGCGCAGGTGCCCGGCCACGATGGGGCCGAAGGTCCCGCCGATGTTCACCATCGCGTAGAAGATGCCGAAGCCCAGCGTCTTGTTGGTGGCGTCGGAGGTGACGCGCACCGTGCCCGAGATGAGCGGTTTGAAGATGCCCGCCGCCAGCGCGATGCTCAGCATCGTGAACTTGATCTCGGTGAGTGAATCGGCCACCTGCAGGAGGAGAATGGCCGGGAGGTAGGCGAGGTACGAAACGATCAGCATCTTCTTGAAGCCGAACCGGTCCGCGAACGTCCCCGAGAACACCGGGATGCAGTAGCTCACGAACAGGAACAGGCTCTGGACGACGCCGAGCTCACTGCGGTTGAAGCCCTTGCTCGCCATGTAGATGCCGAAGCCGAAGTAGATGCCGTAGTAGGCGAAGCGCTCGAGGATCTCGATGACGTTGGCGACCCAGAACACGGGCGGAAACGGTGTCCGCTTGGTCATGATTGCCTCCCGTTGAATCGATGGGGGTAGTCGCGTGCGCGGCACGGTCCCGGCAGGATAGCACGCTCGTCGCGGGAAGCGTCAATTGATACAGATGTCAGCGGGAGCGGCGGATGATATCGGAGACGATGCGCAGATGGTGGCGGTTGTGGACCAGAACGAACCGCAGAGCCCCGTCGCGGTCCATGTGCCCCAGCAAGGGATGGACGAACCAGCGGTCAGGATCCAGCGCGCTCGCGTCGCGAATCCGGACGACCGAATCGTCGAGGAGCCGGTGGAGTTGGTCGGGAGCGACCAGCGCATCCGGAATCACGACGGCGGGACTCTGCGCACGGCCCCGGGGAATGTAGCCCAACCGCAACGCGACGAAACGTTGCAGCGACGGCTTCGCACGCGGTTTCGGCGGCGCCGACTTCTGCAACGTCCGCGAAATTCCGATCATCGACAGGCAGCAATGATGAACGTGCATGCCCACGGTCCAGCGGGACACCGAAGGGACGGCAACGGCACCGTGCTCCACGGCGTCGCGCAGTTCGTCGATGGTGCGTTCAATCGCGTGCATGTGCCATCCCCCCGGGTTGAGCCGGGCGCTGCGCCGTGCGTGGGCGTCACCCTCAGCGCACTTTCGCGATTGCGAGCTCTTCGAGACAGCGGTGAATCGTCCCCCACGTGCGCTCCATGTCGTTGTCGAGGCCGACCGAGAAGCGGATCAACCCGTCGCCCATGCCCATGGTGTGGCGCACGTCCTCCGGGATCTCCGACGACGTGCTGTGGCCCGGCGGGCTGAAGAGCGTTTTGAAGTAGCCGAGACTCACGGCCAGGTACCCGACGCGCTCCTGCTGCATGCGCACCATGAGCCGGTCCGCCGTCTTCTGGTCGCCGATGTCGACGGCGATGATGCCGCCGTACCCGAATCCCTCGTTCATCACCTTCGTCATCAGCGCGTGCTGCGGATGGGACGGCAGTCCGGGGTAATGAACGATCAGCCCGGCGTCCTTGAACTGCCGGGCGAGATACGCCGCGTTCGCACTGTGCTGCTTCATGCGGATGTGCAGCGAGTGGATGTTCTTGAGGATCCCCGCCGCGCGGATCGAATCCAGCACCGGACCCAGCAGCATGCTGGTCCCGTTCTTCACGTCGCTCAGTTGCGCGACGAAGTCGTGCGAACCGACGACACACCCCGCGACCGCGTCACTGGTGCCGTTGATGAACTTGGTCATGCTGTGGACGACGACGTCGGCGCCGAGCCGGAGCGGAGACACGATGAGCGGGCTGAAGGTGTTGTCGACCACGACGCGCGCGCCGCGCTCATGGGCGACCCGGGCCAGCATCGGGATGTCGGCGACCTGGAGCAGCGGGTTGCTCAGCGATTCGCAGTAGATCACCTTCGTGTGCGCCGTCATCGCCGCGCGCACCGCGGCCTCGTCGCCGGTGTCGACGAAACGCGTGTTGATACCGAAGCGCGGGAGCACGTTGGCGAGCAGGGCCCAGGTGCCGCCGTAGACGGTGCGGCTGGAAATGATCTCGTCTCCCGCCGAGCACAGCTGGAGCAGCGTGGTGCTGATGGCGCCCATCCCGGACGCCATCACCTGCGCCGATTCTCCGCCTTCCATACGAGCCAGCGCGGCCGCGAGCGCCTTGTTGGTCGGGTTCCAGTGCCGCGAATAGAGGAAGCAGCCCTCGATCTCGTGGTCGAAGAGCTCTTCCATTTTTTCGACGCTCAGGAAGGTGTAGGTGGACGAATCGCAGATCGACGGATTGACGTCGCCGTATTCGCCGAAAACGAGGAAGTCCTGGATCTCAGTGGCGGGATCGAATGTCATGATGGCCTCGCGTTGGGAGCGCGGCCAGCCCCGGGATGTGCGACCACGTGCATTGTAGCGCCTTTTCAGGCCGCTCGAAACTCGAAAACCCCGGGCCAGCCCACCTCGTCGACGAGTGCGGGCACGGGCACATCGCCCTTGAGCGGTGACAGGCGCACGACATACGCCTCGTCGACCGCGGGGAGATGGCGGTATTTCGCTTCCAGCTCGTCGTCGTCGAGGTCTTCGTGCTGCAGGCCCACGGTGGGACTGGTGCGATACGCGAGCACGTCCACGCGGTAGTCCGCGGGCGGGACGTCAATCGTCTGGTAGATGCAATAGTCGGGATCGGGCGCCTCGCCCGAAATGGAACGCGCAAGCTCTTCCCCGCTCCCTCCTCCGCACAGCAGCACCAGCTTACCGCACGGAATGGAGAGCTTGCCCGTCAATTTCGCGACCCACGCCTTCTCATACGCCTCGTCCAGGTCGCCGATGACGAAACGGGTCGCGCCATCGAGCGCGCAGTCGGTGCCGAAAAACACCGGCAGGCACACACCGCGGCTCAGCAGATCCTGCATGGCGGCGTCATCGCCGCTGCCGAGCCAGTCGCTGAGCTGGTGCGGGTCGATGCCGCTGTTGGCAAGGCTCTGCGACATCAGGACGACGGCGTGCCCGTCGCAGAAAAAGTTTTCGTCGATGGGAAAGGATCGGCTCATTGCGAATGACCTCCGGGTCGAGTCCATACCACCGAATAGCGCCAGAGCGGATGACAATACACGCGCGCACCGGGAAGATGCACGTGACTTCGTGCGCGAATTTGCGGCGTGGCGGCG
>DASVAK010000179.1:0-17154 GCA_036376395.1 Candidatus Krumholzibacteriia bacterium | reverse complement strand
GACGTCGCGGACCAGGCCGTTGAAACCGCCATTCATTGGAAATGGCGATGCCGATCCGAACTGGGTGTCCCATTGCTCGGCGGATGCAGGACCAGAGAGGACTAGAAACAGAACGACCAGGCGGGGGAGGGAGAGGCGCGGCATGAGCGAACCTCCGCGGGGCGGATGGCGTATAGTGCTTGGTCGACCCGGAGACTATACCGCACCGGTGCGCCCCAAAGAAGGCGCTCCGCTGCTCCACCAGGAAGGAGACACGGAATGAAGCTCGTCCTCATCGCGGTCGTATTTGCCATGTTCGCCGCCGTGCCCGTGTTCGCCCAGAGCGCGTCCGAAGCCGACCTCGCGGCCATCAAGCAGACCGCCCTCGACTACGCCCAGAGCTGGTACACCGGCGATGCCGACCGCATGGAGAAGGCGCTGAGCCCCGACCTGGCCAAGCGCATCGTGCGCTCGCGCGACGGCAAGGCCCGGGTCGAGAGCATGACCGCCATGTCGCTGGTGCAGGGCGTCCGCGCAGGCTACGGCAAGCAGACGCCGAAGGAACAGCAGCAGGCCGACGTCACGGTGCTGGATGTGTTCGGCAACGCGGCCAGCGTGAAGCTGGTCATGTCGGGCTGGATCGACTATCTCCACATCGGCAAGGTGGGCGAGCGCTGGGTGATCATCAACGTCCTCTGGGAGATGAAGCCGGAGAAGGCGCAGTAAGGGCGCAGCGGGGCGAAACAAGGGGGCGTGACAGCGCCGCGCATCCTGCGCTAGGATCGCCGCCATGTCGGCACGAAAAACACGCATCGCCATCGCCGGCGCCGGGCACGTCGCCCAGGTCGCCCACATTCCCGCCTACCGCGCCAACCCCGACGTCGAACTGGTCGCCATCGTCGACTACGACGCCGTCAAGGCCAAGCGCACCAAGGAGCAGTTCGGCTTCAAGGAGTCGTACGACGACTTCAACGAGATGTTGAAGAAGTCGGACGTCGACGCGGTCGATATCTGCACGCCCAACTACCTGCACGCACCCATGGCCATCGCCGCGCTGCGCTCGGGCCGCGATGTGCTGTGCGAGAAACCGATGTCGCGCAATGCGAAAGAGGCGCAGCAGATGGTCGATGCGGCCGACACGAACGACCGCATCCTGATGGTCGCGATGAACAACCGCTTCCGCGACGACGCGCAGATGCTGCAGAAATTCGTGGGCGCGAACGAGCTGGGCGACATCCAGATCATCAAGGCGGGCTGGCTGCGCCGCGCCACCGACTGGAAGGACCGTGGCTGGTTCACGGAACAGAAGAAGTCGGGCGGCGGTGCGCTCCTCGACCTGGGCACGCCGCTGGTCGATCTTTCCATGTGGATCTCCAACCTCAAGCCCACGGGCGCGATCTCGTGCGCGGTCTACGGGCGCAAGGGCAAGGACACGGTGGAGGACTCGGGCTGCGCGATGGTTCGCTTCGAGAGCGGCGCCTGCCTGATGCTCGAGGTGAACTGGAATTTGCGCGACGAGCGCGACGTGGTCTATCTCCAGGTGTACGGCAGCAAGGGCGCGGGCGTGCTGACGCCGCTCCAACTCCACAAGTCGATCCGGGGCGTGCTGGTCAACGTGACGCCCGCCGTGGCGAGACAGAAGAACTACTACAAAGAGAGCTACCAGGCCGAGATCGACCACTTCATCCAGTGCGTGCGCAAGCAGAAGGAGCCCGCTACGTCGGGCAAGGACGCGCTCGCGGTCATGAAGATCATGGATGCGATGTACGAGTCCGCATCCACGGGAAAAGAAGTCGATGTGAGCGGATGAAGATTCGTTGGTTCCCGGGGAAAGTCCTCCCGCCGCTTCCGCTCCTCGTTCCCTCCATTCTGTCGGGTGCCCTGACCACGCTCTGCTTCCCGACGGTATCGCTCGGGCCGGTCTCGCTGGTCTCGCTCGCGCCGCTGTTCTGGGCGCTCCTGCACACGAAGCCGTCTCCGCGCGACGCGTACCGCGCCGGCTTCCTCTTCGGGCTCACGTGCTTCATCGGCATGCTGTGGTGGATCGTGAAGCTGATCCCGTCCGCCGATGTCACCATTCCCTGGTTGATGACGCCCGCGCTCCTCGTGCTGGGACTCTACCTCGCGCTCTATCCCGCGTTCTTCCTGCTCGTCGTGGCGTACGTGTCGCGCTGGCGCCGGCTCGCGTTCATCCTCTCCGCGCCGGCGGTGTGGACGCTCTTCGAGATGGCGCGCTCGCGCGGCGAGCTGGCGTTTCCGTGGGGCGTGCTGGGCTACACGTTCTCGGACCACCCGTCGCTCCTGCAAACGGCGGAATGGTGGGGCGTGTTCGGGCTCTCGTTCCTCATCGTGCTGGTGAACGCGCTGCTGGCGGGCATGCTGGCGTCGAAGGGGCCGCGCGCGCGCGGCGCCAACGCAGTGGCGGCGTGTGGTATCGCCGCGGCGCTCTATCTATATGGCGACGCGCGCGTGCAAGAGGTGGACGCGTGGGGTGGCGACACGCTGCGCGTAGCGATCGCCCAGCCCAACATCGACCTCGCCATAAAATGGAAGCCGGAGTTCCGCGACTCGTCGTGGTCACAGATCAATCGACAGGCGGGCATGGCGCACGACCAGGGCGCGCAGTTCGTGGTCTTCCCGGAGACGTGCGCGCCGATGTTCATCGAAAACGCCCCGGGCCATCGCAGCGAGCTGCTCGGCCAGGCGCGCTGGTTGAACATGCCCATCTTCGTGGGGTTCCTGGACCACCGCTACCGCGATCGCACCAGCGAACCGGACATCTTCAACTCGTCGGGCGTGTTCCGCACCGACGGCACGGTGCAGAAGTACGCGAAGCGCCACCTGCTGCCGTTCGGCGAGGCGCTCCCGATGTCGGCGAAGTTCCGCGTGCTGCGCAAGATCGATTTCGGCCAGGCCAATTTCCAGCCCGGCGAATACACGAAGCCGCTCGATGCGGGCGTGGTGCGCTTCACGCCGCTGATCTGCTTCGAGTCGGTGTTTCCGGACCTGTGCCGCGACGGCGTTCGCGACAGCACGGAGCTCTTCGTCAACATCACCAACGACGGCTGGTTCGGCAACACGCCGGGTCCGTACCAGCACGCGCAGATGAGCATCGCGCGCGCGGTGGAGTTCCGTCGTTTCCTGGTGCGGAGCGCGAACAGCGGCGTATCCATGGTGGTGTCACCGACGGGCGAGATCACGCACGCGATCCAGTTGAACCAGGCCGCCGTGCAGACGGCGACGGTGGTGAAGCTGTCAGGCCTCACGTTCTACGCGCGCTACGGCGACCTGCCGCTGGTGCTTCTTTCCGCGCTTCTCGTGTGCGCCGCGTTGCTGGTCTCGCGTCGTTACATCGTCGCGAATTGATCGCATCGATCGCGGCATAAAGTTGTACGGACAATTGTCTGTTATCGTGTTGACGCGTTGCCGAACATTGCTATATTGAAAGTACAGCGCACTCCTCCCGCGCTGGGTTGTGCATGCAATTCCACGGAGGTTGTGCGATGTTCAATGGTCTTGCTTCTATTTCCGATCGCCAGGTCCTTGCCAACGCCGACAGAATCGTGATCGAGGATCGCAAACTCACGTTGAGGATGCTCGATCATCTGCACGCAATCGAACAGCGCCGCCTGTTCCTCCAGCTCGGCTACAGCTCGATGTTCGACTACTGCACCGGCCACCAACGGATGTCCGAGACCGACGCGCTGAGAAAGATTCGAACGGCGCGATGTGTCGCCCGGTTCCGGCAACTCATTCCGTTGTTGGAATCCGGGGAGGTAAACCCGACGACCGTGTCGATGGTAGCCAAGCACATCAATACGGAAGATGCGGACGCGGTCATCGAGGCAATCAGGAACAAGTCGACGCGCGAGGTGGAGCGCCTCATCGCCGCGCTCAATCCCTTGAGCGTTGTTCCGGCGGACCGTGTTCGCCCGATCGTGGTGCCTGGGCAGAATTGGGTGAAATCCATCGCCAGCGCTGGCGGTAAAGAATCAGCCAGTGTCGAGGAATCGACGGTGAGCATGAGCGCGGGGCAATCGCAGGAGCTTCAGCTCGAGCGACGAGCGCGAGTCGAATTCACGGCGCATGAAGAACTGATGGAGAAGCTTGATCGTATCCGCTCGATTGCATCGCATCGGCTTCCGGCCGGCGCCACATTTGAGCAGCTCATTGATTTCATGGCCGAGTACGTCCTGCAACGGGAGGATCCGGTCGCCCGCAAGCAGCGACGTGAAGAGCGCAGCACGGAACCCGCGGTGTCGCAGTCTGAAAACCCCAGGCAGATCCCGGCCCATGTTCGCGACCAGGTGTTCGCCCGGGATGGAGGAAAATGCACATTCATGAGCCCCGGCGGAAGGCGTTGCGGTTCCCGGCACATGCTCCAGCTCGATCACGTCGTCCCGGTCGCGCGAGGAGGGAAGAGCACCATCGAAAATCTCAGGCTGCTGTGCGCTTATCACAACCGGCTCGAGGCAGAACGCTTGATGGGGCGCGGGAAACCGCCGGCCGGGCGCCATCCTGCCGCGCTTGTGCAACCCCCGATAACTTAGTATCATAGCCGCCGGAGGTCGCCTCACGGCAGAAGGCACGCATGGAACTCATTCTGATGAAATCGAAAATCCACCAGGCCACGGTGACGGGGGTCGACATGCACTACGAGGGCAGCATCGTCATCGACAGCGCCCTCATGGAAGAGGTCGGGCTCCTCAAATGGGAGAAGGTCCTGGTGGCGAACATGAACACGGGGGATCGCTTCGAGACGTACGTGATCCCGGCGCCGGCCCGGTCCGGAAGGATCGAGCTCAACGGCGCGACCGCGCGCCTCGGGCACGTGGGCGACCGCGTGATCATCTTCTCCTTCGCCGCCTACACGGAGGCGGAGGCGCGCACGCACACCCCCAGGATCGTCCAGGTGGACGACAACAACAAGGTAGTGCGGCGCTCATTCGTGGCATCCTAGTTCTTCTCGCCTCGCTTTCATGACGCAGAAGCTCTACCTCGATCGCAGCTACGAGACTGTGTTCGAGGCTGCGGTGGTTTCGTCGCAGCCCACGAACGACGGCGCGACGGTGGTGCTCGACCGCACCCTGTTCTATCCCGAATCCGGAGGACAACTGGCCGATACGGGGAGCCTCGGCGGAGCCGATGTAATCAACGTCCAGGAAGGCGATCGCGATACCGTCGTGCATACCGTGCGTGGCCCGGTTGCACGAGAAGGCACCATCCAGGGCACGATCAACTGGGATCGCCGCTTCGACCACATGCAACAGCACACCGGCCAGCACATTCTCTCCCGCGCGTTCATCAAGACCGACCGGCTCGACACCGTCTCGTTCCACATGGGCGAGGACACCTGCACCATTGATATAGACGGCTCGTCGCTCGATGCGGCGACGATCCGTCGGGCGGAGGATCTTGCCAACCAGATAGTCCAGGAAGATCGCCCCATCGATATCGCCACCATTCCAATCGAGCAGGTCGACATGAGCGAGCTCCGGCGCAAGGTGCCGGAGGGGGTCCGCGACGCGCGCATCGTCACCGTCCGCGACTTCGACGTCATCCCGTGCTGCGGCACCCACGTCAGAACGACGGGCGAACTGGGCATCATCAAGGTGTTGAAGAGCGAGAAGGTGAAGGGCTACCAGCGGGTGCACTTCAAGGTGGGCAATCGGGCGTACGCTGACTACCGCGACAAACACGCGGTGCTGACCGAGCTGTCGCAGAAGCTCACCACGGCGCCCCTGGACGTGGCGGCCAAGGTGCAACAGATGATGCAGGACTCGCAGGCGGCCGCGAAGCGCGCGAAGGCGCTCATCCAGCGCCTGGCCACGTCGGAAGCGGAACGCCTGGTGGCGTCCACCGCCAGTGCGGCGCCGCGTATCCTCGTGCACCGGGAGTCGGACGCAGCGCTGGCGCGGGCCCTCGCGACGGAGCTCCAGAAGTGCGCCGGCACCATTTCGATCATTGCCGCCGACGATGGTTCCGTTGTGTGCGTCTCGTCGCACGAGACGGGAATCGATCTCGCCACACCCGCCGGCGCACTGGCGCGCGAGCTGGGCGGGAGCGGCGGCGGCAAGGGTGGCTTCGCGCAGGCGAAAGTGGATCCCTCGCGCGTGGACGAATTCATGCAAAGGATGGCAGCCAATGTCCGGGCGTTGTTATAACCCGTTGCGCGCATGCGCGCTTCTCGCAGGCGTGGTGGCCGTGTCGATGAGCGTCGCGCCGGCCGGTCCGGCATCCGCGCAGATGCCGCCCCACCCGCACCAGCGCAGCAAGGCGTCGCTCACGTCCACCGAGCGGTGGGAATATCGCATCCTCCAGAACAAGGATGTGAAGGGCCACGAGACCATCGAAAAGCGCGTCTACGACAACAACGTGGTCGAGTTCGCCATCGATGCCGAAATGGCCTACGGGCCGGGTGTCTCGATGAAGCAGCACATCGTGCTGAAACTCGAGGAAGAGTCGTTCTACCCGCGGTCACTGCACATCGCCAAGACGATCATCCAACCCGACAGCACGAAGTTCGAGCACACCGTCGACGTGGACATGGTCTCCAACGTCGCGGTGGTGAGCAGCCTCCTCAACGGCAAGGGAGATTCGCGCCGCCAGGTGCTTCCGACCGGAATCCCGATGTGCGAGGTCGGCATCCTGGGGTACTACCCGCAGATCCTCTTCTGGTACGACCGCAGCGTCGGAGGCGTGCAGCGTTTCCAGTGGTTCGACCCGGTGGTCTTCGGTGTGAACAACGGCGAGATCCAGATGGAAAAGGAAGAGACCATTCGCGTGATGGGAAAAAACGTCAAAGCCAGCCTGTTCGACCTCGAACGGGAAAAGCTCGGACCCGCGAAGTTGTGGGTCGACAAGGACGGCGTCATTGTTCGTGGCGAGATGAACTTCTTCGTCTACGAAATGCTGGGAAAAAAGAAATCCTGATTCCACGGAGCGTGCGATGAAAGGCACCACCCTGTTCCCCCGCGTCGTCGCGGCGGCGGCGCTGGCCGCGCTGGTCGCTGCATTCGGCGCCTGCGACAAGTCGATCAAGTACGACACCAACCTGCTCAAGAACAGCTCGTTCGAGGAGGTGGGCGGCGACGGCATTCCCAGGGGCTGGAAGCTCGTGCTCTTCCGCGGCGCGCCCGAGGAGCCGGGCGTGGAGTACGGCTCCGATACGCTCGCGACCGACGGCAAGCGCTCGTTCATGTTCAAGGCCGACCCGGGCACGCGGCGCTTCTACATGCTGCAACAGGAGATCAAGCTGGTCGGCGCGTCGCAGGTGCGCATCCGGGGCTGGATCCTCGCCGACGGCGTGCGCATGAAGCCCAACCAGAGCTCGATGTGCAATTTCCTGGTCACCTTCTTCGACAAGGACCACAACCGCTTCCAGGTTGAACGCCAGGCCGACCGGCGCACACCGCCGCGCGGCGGCACGCACCCGTGGGAGGAGCAGGTCTACACCTTCGACGTCCCCGACGGCACGCACTACATCGCGTTCTCCGCCATCCTCGGGATGAACGGGCAGGCGTGGTTCGACCACGTGTCGCTCGAGATTCCCAACCCGGTGCCCTGGGAAACCCGGACCACCAAGAACTACGTCTTCCACTGGCTGCCCGGCCACCCTATGCCCGCGCAGGCTCCGGAAGAGCAGCAGGCGCGCTTCGACGACTACGCCACCCGTCTTGGTCTCAAGAGCGACGTGGTCATCAATTACTACTTTTACCCCGACACGACGACCATCCAGCAGATGATCGGCATCAAGGGGATCATGTACACCAACTGGGACGACTACGAGTTCCACACCGTGTATCCCGGCGACGACCACGAGGTGGTGCACTTCATCACCGATTCGGTTGGAAGGCCGCCGCGGGTGATCGCCGAAGGAACCGTGTTCTGGCTGCAGGACCGCTGGGGCGAGAAGTCACTGGACGAGCAGATCAGCTCGGTCGTGAAGTCCCACATGGTGACCAAATTCACCGAGTTGTTCGAGCAGGAGAACGTCCAGCGCGCGGATCCGACCGCGGCCATGACCACGGCGACCGCGTTCGTGAAGTTCATCAACTTCCGCTGGGGCCAGCAGGGCCTGATCGAATTCTACCGGGCGGCCAACGGCATGAACACGTACATGCCCATCTCGAAGGCGTTCGAGACCTCGTTCGGTATTCCGCTGGACAAGGCCGAGCAGGATTTCCACCAGTGGCTGATCAAGAACTACAACTGAGCGGTCACGCCGCCTACTGCGCGCGTTGCGGCCACGCCATGGTGCTGCAGACCGTCGATGGCCGCGCCCGCGCCGTGTGCCGCAACTGCGGACACGTCGCCTACCGCAACCCCGTGCCCGCCGCCGGCGTGGTCGTGGTGGAGGGTGGCCGCGTCCTTATGGTCCAGCGCAAGTTCGAGCCGCGCAAGGGTGCGTGGACGCTTCCGGCGGGTTTCGTCGAGTACGACGAGCACGTCGAGGAGTGCGCGGTGCGCGAGACGCTCGAGGAGACGGGGCTGAGCGTCGAGCTCACGCGGCTCTTCGGTGCATACATGGCGATGGACGATCCGCGCGTGCAGGTGGTGCTGCTGCTCTATCTCGCGGCGCGAACCGGCGGCGACCTCCGCGCCGGCGACGACGCCATCGACGCCGGCTTCTATCCCGTCGAGTCACTTCCCGCACCGATCGCCTTCAAGGCTCACGTGCAGGCGCTCGCCGACCTGCGCAGCATGCTCGCCGTCTAGTCCAGGATCTTCACGTCGAACGTGTCGCCCTGGTCGATCTTCCACGCCGTCTCCATCCCTTTCGTCACGCGGCCGAAGACCGTGTAGCGGCCGTTGAGCCGCGGCTGCGGCGAGAGCGTGATGAACCACTGGCAGCTGCCCGTGTCGATCCCCGAGTCCGCGATGCCCAGGTAGCCTTCGTCGTACCGGCGCTGTGACACCTCGGCTGGAATCGTGAATCCCGCGTCGCCGTTTCCGTCGCCGCGCGGATCGCCGCCCTGGATCACGAAGTTCGGGACCACGCGGTGCACCGTGAGCTTGCGATAGAACCCCTGCTTCGACCACTCGATGAAGTGCATGACGGTCTGGACGGCGTCATCTCCGAAGAGCTCCACCTCGATATCGCCGCGCGACGTCTTGATGACGGCGTGGCGCAGTCCCAGCGGCGGGCTCACCGCCTTCTTGCGCGAGCGGTCGAAAACGGCCTCGTGGAACTCGCGCGGCGTCTGCATGGGAGGCGGCGTCTTGCCCATCTTGACCAGCGTGTCGTTGGCCAGCGTACGCACGCGCACGTCGGGGTGCGACATGGCCTGGACGAACACCGTGTCGGCCTCCGTGGCCTTGAGATCGGCCAGCGCCGAGAGCGACGCCATCTCGACGTCGACGAACGCGTGCTCGCCGGCGGTGTAGTACGCGTCGATCAACTGCGGGATGGCGGGGCGGTACTGCAGCGCCGCGAGATACTCCGCGGCGGCCGCCGCCACGGTGAAATCCGGGTCCAGGAGCAGCGGCACGAGCCGCGGCGGAGTGGACGTGCTCTTGAACTTCGACAGGGAATGGATCGCGGCGACGCGCATCATCGGATCCTTCTCGTCGAGCACGATCTCGAGCAACTCCGCCGCGTGGTTTTCGAGTCCCGCGTGCCCGTAGCATTCGATCGCTTCGGCGCGGACGAGCCGGCTGCCATCGTGCCGCATCTGGTCGATGTACATCTCGCTGTTCGCCTTGAGGCAGTGCGCCATGGCGCGGATGGAATGGATGCGCACCATCGTGCTCGGATCGAGCAGGCCCTGCGAGAGCGCGTCGCGCGCCGCCGTCTTCTCGAGGTCCTCGGACGCCATCGCCTCGAGCGCCATCGCCGCCTGGGCGCGCGCGTGCTGCGACTTGTGCGCTTCGATGATGCGCCCCAGCTCATACACCGCCGACTTCGCCTTGATGTCTCCCAGCGCTGCCGCCGCGTTCACCACGACATGGATGTCCCGGTCGTCGAGACAGTGCACGAGCGCATCCGTTGCGGCGGCACACTTGAGCTTGCCCAGCGTGCGGGCCGCCGCGGCGCGGATCCCGGGGTCGGTGTTGTCCAGGCACGACAGGACGGCCGTGCACGAGCGCGGCAGCGGGTCCTGTTTCTCGAGCGCGTAGATGGCGTTGCGCGCCACCACGGGGTCGGGGTCGTAGACGAGGAGCAGGAGCGCGGTGGCCGCTCCCGCGTCCTTGTTGCGCGCGAGCCCGAGCGCCGCTTCGGCGCGCACGACCGGGGCGGGATCGCGCAGCAGCTCGAGCAGCGCCGCGACGGCGACGTCTCCGCCCAGCTTGCCCAGCGCCTCGGCGATCAGTTGCGTCTCTTCGGGAACGTCGGTGCGCGCCTTGATCAGCGGGTCCACCGCGTCGCGATTGCCGAGCTGGCCGAGCGCGAAGATGGCCGCGCGCGCGAGCGCGCGGTCGGTCGATGCGAGCAGCGGGATCAGGCGCGGCGCGTCGCCGGGGTCCTGGATGCGGCCGATGGCTTCGGCGACCCGCAGCTGCACCAGCGGACTCCCGTCGGCGAGATACTCGAAGAGTTTGCCCTCGCCGGTGACGCGCTGGTCCTCGAAGAGGGCGATGTTGCGGAGGGTATCGGTCCCGGCGGTGGTGGACAGAAGCGAGTCATAGCGGCTCGCGGCGTTGGCCGACACGGCAAGCCCGGCGAGCACGAGCGCTGTCATGGCGATTCGGTTGGGTTTGAACATGGCGCACATGCTTCCACCGGGCGCGACTCGTGTCAACATCTGCCGCCGGTCAGCCTGGCGGCGAAACACGTCACGTTGGTCCAGCGCGCCGGATTCGCGGCGATATCGCACGCATCGAGCTCTGTCTCCAGAAGTACGGCGCTTTGGACCAACGTGCCGTGTTTCGCTCCCAGGTTGGTTGGCCCCCCGGTTGTCTCGTCTCTCGCCGCGATGTATCCTGCGCTCAACACCATGCCTTCCGATGTAAACATCATGCCCGCTGCCGCCACCGCCTCGTTCCGTGCCACGGATCCCCGCGTGCTGCTGGTGTCGTCGCTGCTGATCGTCGTCGCTTCCATGACCACGGTCCGCACCATCCCCGGGATGCTCGGACTGTTCCTGTTCGTCGCGGCATGGTACGCGGTCACCGCCGGAGCCGCCGCGACCGTTCGCGCGGTCCGTCGCCTCCTGCCGTTCGCTCTGGTGATCCTGATCATCAACATCGTGCTGGTGCCCGGCCCGGCGCTGGTTTCGATCGCCGGTCATCGCGTCGTGTCGGCGCCCGGCCTCCACGACGGGATTCTCTTCGCGCTCCGGCTGGGCGTGATGCTCATGGCGGTCTCCGTGCTCGTCGCGGGAGCCGGTGCCGAGGCGCTGGCGCAGGGAATCCACGATCTGCTGCGCCGCGTGTCGCGCTCGCTGGCGGACCGCGTCGCGTTTTTCACCTTTGTCTCGGCCGCCTTCGTGCCGCTCTTCATCGACGAGATCGCGCGCGTGCAAACGGCGCAGGCCTTTCGTGGCGGCGCCGTCGAGCGCGGGCTGTTCCGGCGCGCGGCGGCGGTTCGCACGTGGCTGATCCCGGTGCTGATGTCGGCCGTGCGGCGCTCCGGCCAGGTGGCGCTGGCGGTGGAGCTTCGCGACGTGCGGTCGCGGTTGATCCCATCGCTGCCGCCGCTGCACCTCCGCGCCGTCGATGTGGCGTGGCTCGCCCTCGCGGTGACGGCGGTCGTGCTCGCGTCACTGGCGCGCCAGGGATGACCCATGCGCAACATCCGTCTCGAGCTCGAATATGACGGCACCGAATTCCACGGCTGGCAGCGCCAGCCGGAGGTGCGCACGGTGCAGGGAACACTCGAGCACGCCGTGTCGACCGTGCTCCGGCAGCCCGTCCAGGCGTGGGGATGCGCGCGCACCGACGCCGGCGTCCACGCCCTCCACTATGTCGCCAACTTCCACACCGGGAGCGACGTGGACCTGGCCCGGCTGGTGAGCGGCGTGAACGGCTGCCTTCCCGAGGACGTCGTGGTCAAGTCGGCGACCGACGCCGCGGAGGATTTTCACGCCCGCTTTTCCGCCCGCGCGAGGCGCTACACCTACCGGATCACCACCGCGCCGGTCGCGGTGGAGCGCCGGACGGTCTTCCACTGCCACCACGCGCTCGACACCGCGCGCATGCTCGCCGCCGGGGGCCATTTGCTCGGCGAGCACGATTTCACCAGCTTTACCGCACAGGCCAACGAGGCCAACCCGGTCTGCACCCTGCGGTCGCTGGAGATCGCCGAGAGCGACGGCGGCCGGATCGACATCACGGTGGAATCGAACCGCTTTCTCTTCCACATGGTCCGCGTCGTCGCCGGGACGCTGATGGAGGCCGGTCGCGGCCGCATCCACCCGGAACACGTCGCCGAGATTCTGCGTAAAAGGGATCGCCGGGCGGCAGGGCCGACGGCGGCGGCACACGGCCTGATGCTGGTGGGCGTCCACTATGAGACGTGATACTATGGACGCGTTAACCCCTTCCCAGGCCCATTGAAAGGATTACCCCGGCAATGAAGATCTTTCTCGATACCGCCAATCTCGATGAAATCCGCGAAGGTGCGGCCCTTGGCGTCGTCGACGGCGTCACCACCAATCCCTCCCTCATGGCGAAGGAGGACGGCGACTACAAGGACATGCTCAAGGAGATCTGCGACATCGTGCGCGGACCGGTGAGCGCCGAGGTCGTGGCCGAGGATGCCGAGGAGATGATCCGGCAGGGCCGGGATTTCGCGAAGCTCTCGGATTACATCGTGGTGAAGATCCCGCTGATCCCGGAAGGAATAAAAGCCGTCAAGAAGCTCTCCGCCGACGAGATCAAGACCAACGTGACATTGTGCTTCTCGGCCAACCAGGGACTGCTCGCGGCCAAGGCGGGCGCGACGTACATCAGCCCGTTCGTCGGCCGTCTCGATGACGCCGGCAACGACGGCATGCAGGTGGTCGCGGACCTGGTCGAGATCTACGAGCGCCACGCGCTCCCGACCCAGGTGCTCGCGGCCAGCATCCGCCATCCGATGCACGTGGTCCAGGCGGCGAAGCTGGGCGCCGACGTGGCCACGCTTCCGTACAAGATTTTCCAGCTCATGTTCAAACACCCGCTCACCGATCTCGGGATCGATGCGTTCAATCGAGACTGGGCGAAGGTCCTGGAGCGGCGCAAAGCGAATGTACGACGATAGCGTGGTGCCGCGCTCGCGCGCGCGTTTCTTCCCCTATATCTTCGGGTCTCTGACCGGGATCGCGGTGGCGGTCTCGGTGATCCTGCTGGTGATGTTCGCCCGCAATCCCGCGCAGGTCAACATGGGCGGCGGCATGACCGCGTCCAGCCCCGTGGTCGGAGAAGGCGACAAGCAGAGCACCATCGATACCATCTCCAACGATCGCCGCAACGCGATCGTGCGCGCCACCGAGCAGGTGTCGCCGGCCGTGATCAGCATCAACGCGTTCTACACCGTGCGCACGCGTCCCGTGTACGACCTGTGGTGGAACCGCTGGTACCCGGGCCGGGTGGTTCCGCAGTCGGTGCTCGGCTCGGGCGTCGTCATCGACAAGGAAGGCTACGCCTTCACCAACTTCCACGTGGTGCAGAACGCGGAGCGCATCCAGGTGACCACCAGCGACGGAAAGAACTACACCGCCAAGCTGGTCGGCACCGCGCCGAGCTACGACCTCGCGCTCATCAAGCTCGAGGGCACGGAGGATTTCCCGGCCGCTCCGCTCGGCAACTCCGATGCCCTGCTGGTGGGCGAGTGGGCGATCGCGATCGGCAGCCCGTTTGGCTACCAGCTCGCCGACGTGCAGCCGACGGTGACCGTCGGCGTGATCAGCGCCATGCACCGCGACATCAAGCAGGATCCCGAGAGCCAGCAGATCTTCAACGACATGATCCAGACCGACGCCGCCATCAACCCGGGCAACTCGGGCGGTCCGCTCGTCAACGCGAACGGCGAAGTGATCGGCATCAACACGCTGATCTTCACCGGCGGCGAGGGTTCGAGCACCAACATCGGGCTCGGTTTCGCCATCCCGATCAACCGCGCCCGCTTCGTCTTCAACGAGATCGTCCAGCACGGCCACGTGCGCGACGTGTGGCTGGGAATGACCGCGGCGACCATCACGCCCGAGCTCCAGGCGGCGCTCGACCTTCCCACTGCCAACGGCGTCATCGTGCAGGGCATCGAGGAGGGCGGGCCGGCCGCGAAAGCGGGGCTCAAGCCGGGTGACCAGATCATCGCCATCAACAGTGTCACCATCGAAAGCCGCGAGCAGGCCAACCGCGTGATCTTCGGGTCGGCGGTCGGCAGCACGCTCAACATGACGGTCAACCGCAAGGACAAGCTGATCCAGGTCAAAGTGACGCTCGCCGAACGACCCGGAGAGATATGATCGAACGCTACACGCTCCCTGACATGGGCCGCATCTGGTCCGACGACAACAAATTCTCCAAGTGGCTCCAGTTTGAAATTCTCGCCTGCGAGGCGATGGCCGAAATCGGCGAGATCCCGCCCGAGGCGGTCGCGCGCATCAGGAAGAACGCCCGCTTCGAGGTGAAGCGCATCCTCGAGATCGAGGAGGTCGTCCACCACGACGTCATCGCGTTCCTCACCAACGTGGCCGAGCACATCGGCAACGATTCGCGCTACGTCCACCTCGGGCTCACGTCGTCCGACCTGCTCGACACGACGCTCGCGTGCCAGATCAAGGAGGCCGGCGAGCTGCTGCTCAAGCGCGTCGCCGCCCTGCGCGAGGCCATCAGGACGCGCGCTCTGGAACACAAGAAGACGATCATGATCGGACGCAGCCACGGCGTCCACGCCGAGCCGATCACGTTCGGGCTCAAGCTCATCATGTGGTACGACCAGCTCGGACGCCGCGAGCAGACGCTGCGCGCCGCGCTCGACGCGGTGTCGGTGGGGAAGGTATCGGGGTCGGTGGGGACGTTCGCGCACGCGAGCCCGAAGGTCGAGGAGTACGTGACGCGCAAGCTGGGCCTGAAGGCCGCGCCGGTTTCGACACAGGTGGTCCAGCGCGACGTGCACGCCGAGTTCGTGACCGCGCTGGCGCTCACCGCCGCGTCGCTCGAGCAGTTCGCCACCGAGGTGCGCGCGCTCCAGAAGACCGAGACGCTGGAGGCCGAGGAGCCGTTCAAGAAGGGACAGAAGGGCAGCTCGTCGATGCCGCACAAGCGCAACCCGATCGTGTGCGAGCGTGTGGTGGGGCTCGCGCGGCTGATCCGCGGCTACGCCGTCGCCGCGATGGAAAACGTCGCACTCTGGCACGAGCGCGACATCTCGCATTCCTCGGTGGAGCGCGTCATCCTGCCCGACGCCACCATCGCGCTCGACTACGCGCTGGTGAAGTTCACCGCGGTGGTGAAGGACCTGGTGGTCTACCCGGAGAACATGAAGCGCAACCTCGAGAAGAGCAACGGCATCATCTTCTCGCAGAAGCTCATGCTCGAGCTCGCGCGCGCCGGCCTCTCGCGCGAGGAGGCGTACGCGCTGGTCCAGGAAGCGGCCATGGAAACCTGGGAAACCGGCAAGCCGTTCGAACAGACGGTGCGTGCGCGCCCGAAAATCACCTCGAAACTCGACCCCGCTACCCTCGCTGGCGTCTTTTCACTTGACGATTACGTGCGCGAGGTGGACACCATCTTCGCGCGCGTCCTGAACGCCTGAGACGCGCGTGACGG
Organism: Candidatus Krumholzibacteriia bacterium; assembly: GCA_036376395.1. Taxonomy (GTDB): domain Bacteria; phylum Krumholzibacteriota; class Krumholzibacteriia; order WVZY01; family JAKEHA01; genus JAKEHA01. The sequence continues at coordinate 1,479 of DASVAK010000179.1, read as the reverse complement.
GCAGCATGCCCGCTTCCTCAAAGGGAGGTTCCCATGGTTCCCCTCGGTTCACTCCTCCTTCCCATGCTCGTGTCCGCGGTGGTCGTTTTCTTCCTGAGCTGGCTCATCCACATGGTGCTCAAGTACCACAAGAGCGACTGGGTCAAGCTGGCCAATGAAGACGGCGTGATGGAGGCGCTGCGGAAGTTCGACATCCCGCCCGGCGACTACATGATGCCGTGCGGCAGCGGCCCCGAATCGATGAAGGACCCGGCCTTCCTGGACAAGTTCAAGAAGGGCCCGGTGGCCATCATGACCTTCATGCCGCCGGGCAAGATGGCGATGGGGAAGAGCCTCGGCCTGTGGTTCTGCTTCTGTTTGTTCGTCAGCCTGTTTGCGGCCTACATCGCCGGGCACGCGCTGCCGGCGGGCGCGAATTACCTCGAGGTCTTCCGCTTCACCGGCGCGACCGCCTTCGCGGCCTTCGGGCTCGCGCAGGCCCAGGATTCCATCTGGTACCAGCGCAAATGGAGCACGACGTTCAAGAACATGTTCGACGCGCTGCTCTACGGCCTGTTCACCGGGGGCGTCTTCGGATCGATGTGGCCGTCGTCCTGAGGCCAGCCACGACTCTCGATTGGCCCGATGCTTGCGCCGTCCGCCTCTCCGGGGCGGGCGGCGCGCGCCTGTTGACTGCCGCCCGCGAAATTACGCACCATTGTTCGGGATGTCTTAGCCACCGTCGACCGGATTTTATTGCCCCGGGTACTGCTGTTGGAACACACACGCACTGAAGTCAGGCGGTCCGCCCTGGACCGGGCGCTCGAAATCGCGATGCGGATCGTGCCCGTGGGCGCGCTCATCGCGCTCGGCTCGCTCTTCGCCGCGCAGCAGGCCACCAGTCCCAGCCACCGCTCCATCAAGTTCGCGCTCATGCTGGCGATCGCGGCCTTCATTTTCCGGTTCGACATGGTCTACGCGATCTACATGTTCGTGGTGCTGTTCCCGTTCCCGTCGGGCATCTCGATCGCCAGCAGCAACATCGTGCTGATGACCGTCATCCCGATGGTGTGGGCGGTGCGCGCCGCGTCCACCCGGACGAGGCTGTTCCGCGCGACCCCGCTCGACTGGCCGCACGTGCTCTTCATCATGGCTTACTTCGTGTCGCTGATGAACGTGGAGAGCCACCTCGCGCTCGTGGAAAGCCTGCAGATAATCTGGCGGCAGATCGCGTGCATCACCTTCTTCGCGATGATCGTCACCTTCATCAACGACGAGAAACGGCTCAAGCAGGTCCTGCAGCTGATGTGCGTCTCGGTGGGGCTCGTGATGACGACGGCGATCGTGGAGCTCGCCGCGCCGGGGGCCACCATCATCCCGGGCTGGGTGGGCATGAGCAAGCAGTTGAAAGAGGGCGGCGAGTTCACCGCGCGCGTCGAGAAGATGCGCGTGGGCGGCGCGCTGTCCAGCGACGCCAACCTGGCCGACTTCGGCACGCAG
>DASVAK010000171.1:0-29366 GCA_036376395.1 Candidatus Krumholzibacteriia bacterium | reverse complement strand
AAGCCCCCGCGCGACCGATTTTTCCGCTCGCGTCCGTCTTCGCATCGGCAGGACGGCGCGCCACAGCCGGTCCCTGCTCGTACCAGCGCCTGCTGGAATTGACGATCCGCACCACCGACAGCATGACCGGCACCTCGATCAGGACGCCGACGACGGTCGCGAGAGCGGCGCCCGAGGAAAGGCCGAACAGGCTGATGGCTGCCGCGACCGCCAGCTCGAAGAAATTGCTGGCGCCGATCAGCGCGCCCGGCGCGGCCACCGGATGCGGCACGCGCAGCCATCGCATCAGGAAGTACGCCAGCCCCGCGTTGAAGTAGACCTGGATCAGGATGGGGACGGCGATCAGGAGCACGTGGAACCAGCGGGTGGTGATGTTGTCGGCCTGGAAGGCGAAGATGAGGACCAGCGTCGCCAGCAGCGCGAGCGTCGTCACGGGATGAAACGCCGGCAGGTAGACGCGCTCGAACCATTCGCGTCCGCGCCAGCGCATGAGCACCAGGCGGCTCAGGCTGCCGAGCACGAGCGGGATCACGATGAACGCCACCACGCTGTACATGAGCACCTGGAACGGAACCCGCAGGCTGCTCGCGCCTGCGACCAGCAACCCGACGATCGGTGCGAACAGCACCAGCATGATCAGATCGTTGAGCGAGACCTGGACCAGCGTGTACGCGGGGTCGCCGTCGGTGAGATACGACCACACGAACACCATCGCGGTGCACGGCGCCGCGGCGAGAATGATCGTTCCCGCGACGTACTGGTCGGCGAGCTCGGGGCCGATCCACGCGGCGAACACGTGCTTGAAGAAGAACCAGCCGAGCAGCGCCATCGAGAACGGTTTGACCAGCCAGTTCACGAACAGAGTCACCAGGATGCCGCGCGGCCGCCGGCGAACCTCGATCACGCTGGCGAGATCGATCTTGAGCATCATGGGATAGATCATCAGCCAGATGAGCACGGCGATGGGCAGATTGATCTGGCTGCCGGCGCCGAATTCGAGCCGCCGCAGCGCGTCGACGGCGGCCGGGGCGATCTTTCCCAGCACGACGCCGGCCGCCATGCACAGGGCGACCCACAGGGTCAGGTAGCGTTCGAAGATGCGCAGCCGTTTGGGATGATTCGAGGCCATGACGGTTCCTTCCGGGCGGCGGCCGATGGCGCGATCAGGCGAGTATACGCGTTGCTCTACCGTGCGACCAGATTCACCAGCGCGAGGCTCAGCGCCGGCGCGTAGGTGATGACCACCAGCGCGAGCAGCATCAACAGCAGGAACGGCACGCTCGCCGAGTACAGCTTCACCACCGGCTCCTTGAAGCGGAACGACGAGATGAAGAGATTGAGGCCGACGGGCGGCGTCAGATAGCCGATCTCGAGGTTGGTGAGGAACACGATCCCGAGGTGCACCGGATCGACGCCGAATCCCGTCGCGACCGGCGCGATCAACGGCACGACGACGATCAGCGCCGAGAAGATGTCCATCAGGCAACCGACGACGAGCAGAAACAGGTTCAGGATGAGCAGGAACGTGTACTTGCTCGATATGTAGCGCTGCATCCAGTCCAGGATGCGCATCGGCACCTCGGCGTCGATCAGGTAATTCACGAAGCCGAACGAGCACATGATGATGACCAGGATGCCGCCCACCAGCGCGACGCTCTCGGAGAAGATCTCCGGCAGCTTGCGCACCGGGATGTCGCGGTACACGAACACCTCGACGATGAGCGCGTAGAGCGCGGTGATGGCGGCCGCCTCGTTCACGGTCAGGATGCCGCCGTAGATTCCCCCCAGCACGATGAACGGCAGCGGAATCTCCCAGCCGGCGTCGCGCGCGGCCGCGCGGATCGCGGTCAGCGAGGGCCGCACGCCGTGGACGCGCTCCCGCTTTCCCTTGTAGTAGCCGTAGCCGGCGAGAAGTCCGACCAGCAGGATGCCGGGAAGGATGCCGGCCAGGAACAGCTTGTCGACCGGCACTTCGGCGACGTAGCCATAGATGATGATGGGCAGGCTGGGCGGAAACAGCAGCCCGAGGCTTCCCGACGCGGTGACGAGACCGAGCGTGAACTTGCGGTCGTAACCCTCCTGCAGCAGCGCGGGCAGGAGCAGCCCGCCCATGGCGACGATGGTCACACCCGACGCCCCGGTGAACGCGGTGAACACCGCGCACGCGACCAGCGCCACCACCGCCAGCCCGCCCGGGAACACCGCGGCGGACAACTTCACCAGACGGTCCGGCGCCTTGCTGTGCGCGAAGATGTACCCGGCGAGCGTGAAGAGCGGAATGGCGACCAGGAGCGGCGAGCCCGCCACCGAGTACATCGACACCGCCACCGACGAAATGTCGATGCCGGCGAAGAAGAACAGCGCCATCGCGAGCGCGCCGAACACCGCGAAGAGCGGCATGCCGGCGAGCGCGAGCAGCGCGATGAGAATGCCGAGCAGCGCCATCACGCGACGTCGGACCCCGCTTCGGCGGGCTCACGCCCGAGGAAGATGGCGAGCAGCGTGCGGTAGGTGATCACCACGAAGGCGACGGGCAGGATCAACTGGATCACCCACGCCTTGATGCCGAGGAACGCCACCTCGCCGAAGCTGCGCTCGTCGATCACGAGGCGGATGGCGGCGATGGCGAGGAGGTAGGTGGCGATGGCGGTGGCGCCGTAGACCACCGCGCGTCGCGCCGGCTTGAGGCGCGCCGGCAGGATGCGCGATGCCACGTCGACGGTGATGTGATTCATGCGCGCCGAGGCCACCGTGGCGCCGATGGCGCCGAGGTAGAGCACCACGTGGCGCATGAACGGATCCGCCCACAGGAGCCCGGAATGCATCAGGTTGCGCATCACGACCTGGACGGTGCCGAGCACCACCAGCGACGCAACCAGCAGCACCACGGTGAAGATCTCGAGCCGCCAGAAGAAGTCGAACACGCGCCGCGCGCCGTCGCGGCGGTCGAGCCGCGCGCGCGCCGCGGCGAGCCCCACCAGGACGATGAGGCCGGCAACGACGAGGGCGTAGTTGTTCATTGCGGGGTGCGAGTGCTCAGCGCGCGCCGTGGGAGGCGCGATAGTCGGCGAGGAGCTTCTTCACCCGGTCCAGCAGCTCCTGCGAGTAGAGCGTGCCCACACCGTCGCTCCACGCGGCGCGGCCGCGGTCGGCGAATTCCTTGCGCGCGGCGGGATCCACCACGGCGATCTGGACGCCCTCTTTCTTGATTTCGGCCACGGCTTCGTTGTTCTGCACGCGTGTCTTGGCGGTGAGATCGCCCAGGTGCTTCTGAGTGGCCTGGCGGATGATGGCGAGATCGGCCTCGCTCACCCCGGTCAGCGACTTCTTCGACACGATCACCGCGCTGATGCCGTGCGTGATCGGCATGTCGGTCATGAACTTGACGCGCGAATACCACTGCAGCGCGACGCAGGCGAGCGGCGACGCATACACGGCGTCGATCACCCCGGTCTGCAGCGAGGTGAGCACGTCGGGGGCGGCGAGCGGAATCGGCGCGATCCGGAAAGCCCTGAAGAAGATCTCGGCGAGCTGGTCACCCGACCAGATCCACCACTTCGAGGTGGCCATGTCGGCGGGGCTCTTCACCGGCGTGCGCGTGAACAGGTACACGAAGCCCACGTCGGTCCAGCCCAGCAGCGCGTAGCCCTTCTCGTCGAACGCCTTCTCGTAGTAGTCGTTGGTCTGCTTGCGGACGTAATCGAGCTCCTCGAGGTTGTCGAACATGAAGGGGAGCTCGAGCACGCGCGTCTCCGGCACGATGCTGCCGAGTCCGAAGCCGGTGAAGCCGGCGCCGTGAACCTGGCCGTTGCGGATCTTGCGGATGACGTCCTTCTCGTCGCCCTGGACACCGCCGGGGAAAAACTTGAAGCCCACGCGGTTCGCGGTCTGCGCGCGCACGTCGTCGTCGATCCGGTGCATCGCCTTCATCCATGTGCTGCCCTCGGGCGCGAGCGTGGCGAGCTTGATCTCGGTCTGCGCCTTCGGCTGCTTCTGCGCGAGCGCGGGCGCGGCGGCGAACACGACGACGAGGGCGGAGCACACGAATGTCCTAGAAGAGATCATCGGCTTCTCCCAGCAAGGATGCGGATTTCCTGCGAGCGATCAGGTTGAGCAGTTGATAGGGGTCGTCGGCGGGGACGGGTGCCGCGGTGACTTCACCCAGCACGCGGCGGAATTCGTCGCCGTCCTGGATGCGGTACAGGTAGAACTTCGCGAAGAAATAGCGCGGGAGCAAGAACGACTCGCCCGCGGCCGCGAACGCCTGGTTGAAATTCTCCAGCGACTTCTCGGGGCTGCCGCCGAACATCGGCGGGCGGAATGCATGCAGGCTTCCCACCATCACGTAGGGGAGCCCGTTGAAATAGTTGCCGTCGAGCTCGGTGCAGCGCGTGAGCAGCGCGGTCACCTTGGGGATGTCGCGCAGCACCGCGGTGGAATCGAGGTGCAGCGCGATGAACTGCGACCAGTTGGCCGCCGTCCACACCGCCGCCGGCACGTCCTTCTTGCGCAGCGCCGGCATGGCCTGCTCGAACTGCTCGAGCGGCACGTCCCAGTCGCGGGGGAGCTTCTTGTTGTGAAGCAGCGCGGCGCGACCGTGCGACATGCCCTTGAGGTAGAGCTGGGACGCGTACTCCGGGTCCGTCTCTTCGTGCGTGGAGAACGCGTAGCTGAAATACGTCATGGCGGCGTTGAGACGGAGGGCCTGGTTGTCCGGATCGGTGCGGATCAGGCCTTCCATCAGCACGAGGTTCGCCGCGGCGCCGTCCTGGAAGGTGCGCAGATCGTTGGATGCCATGGTGGCGTCGCGCGCGTTGTCGAGCACGGGCACCATCACGTGGCCGACCGAGAACTTCGCGGTGGAACAACCCGACACGCACACGGCGAGCACACCGAGCGCAATGCCCGCGGGGCGCAGTCGCCGGCACCATGAGGACGCACGAATCATCGCCGCATCATCGGGCACAAACCGCCCGGCGTTCAATCAGAATCACCCGCGCGCGCCGCGTCCAGAACGCGCTCGATCTCGTCCGCGCACGCGCGGGCAAATTCTTGAACCGGAAACCGTTGCGCGGTCTCGCGGCCGGCGCGAGCGAGGGCGTCGCGAAGCGGCGGGTCCGCCACCAGCCGCGCGACCGCGGCGCGCATCGATCCCGCATCGCCCGGCGCGACCAGGAGACAGTTGCGATCCGCCTCGGCGTATTCGCGCACGCCGCCGCTGTCGGTGAGAACAACAGCCGCGCCGCGCGCCATCGCCTCGAGCGGGGGAAGCCCGAAGCCCTCGACCCACGACGGGAAGACGAAGATGTCGATGGTTGAATAGAAGTCATCGATGTCGGGCGTCGGGCCGGCCGCGTCGTGGCGCAACGACGAGAATTGCGTCGCCCATGCGGGAATGTCGGTGGCGTGGGCGCCGTCGAAGACCACGACCTCCACGCGCGCATCGTCCCGGAGCGGCTCGAGCGCCGCGAGCGCGACGTCCATTCCCTTCACGCGACCGGGGTGCGCCAGCACTCCGACACGCACACGTTCACGCGCCGGATCCCGCGCGGGGACCGGCCGGAGAAAGTGCTCCTCGATGCCGGGAGGAATCACGCGCTGGATCGCGTTTTCGCCCACGCGCGCGGCGACGAACCGGCTGACCGCGATGCGCCGCGCCGGAACGCGGAATCCCACGCGCGCGACGGCCTCCAGGAGGGGCTTGAGCGCGGCGGGAGCCCGACCGTGGCGCACGTGCGACGTCACCTCGTCGTTCTGGACCAGGTAGACGATGCGGGCACGGGAACGCTGCAGGCGCAGGCCCAGTTGGATGAGGAGCGGCGTCTGGTATCCGCTGGCGACGTGCACCAGCGCGCGCGGCAGCGCGGTGGCAAACACCGTGCGCGCACGCAGGCCCGTCGCATCGGGGCGCACGCACACCTCGATCCCGGGCGCGAGCTCGATCGGGGGCGTCGACGCGCGGGGCGGTACCGAGAACGCCACGCGGTGCCCGCGCCGCGCGAGCTCGTTGGCGACGCGGATCAACATGCGCACGCCGCCGGATGGATTGAAGCCCAGCAGTGGAAAGGAGACGCCGAACGGACCCGGCCGGGTCACGACACGCTCCGATCGCGCAGGAAGCGTTCGATCTCGTCGGCGCACTCGGAGGCGAAGCGTTCCACCGGGAAGCGCAGCGCGGTCTCGCGCCCCGCGTCGGCCAGCGCCGCGCGCAGCGGCGGGTCGTCGACGAGCCGCTGGATGGCGGCGGCCATCGCGGTCGCGTCGCCCGGGGGCACGAGCAGGCAGTTCGATTCGTTGCGCGCGTACTCGCGCACGCCGCCGCAATCGCTGATCACGGCCGGCACGCCGCACGCCATCGCCTCGAGCGGCGGCAGGCCGAACCCTTCGATGAGCGACGGGAACACGAAGATGTCGCACGTATTGTAGAAGGCCATCATGTCGACGGGGCGCTCGGCCTGCAGGATGCTGAAACGCTCGATGTAATCCGGCATCGCCGGTGCGCCGGGCAGGTCGAGCGCGAGCAGGCGCAGCGACGAGTCGGTGGACAACCGGCTCACGGCGTCGATCGCCACCGTGCTGCCCTTGAGCCGCCCGGCCTGCGCGAAGAACCCGACCGTGAGCCGGTCGGTGACGTCGGTGCGTCGCAGGCGGCGCAGCGGTGTCGCCTGGCGCGCCTGCTCGAGGTAGCGCGCCTCGATCCCCGGGTTGATGACCCGCTGGATGTGGCGGCGCCCGACCGCGTCGGCAACCGCCGCGCTGACGGCGATGCGCGTGGCGGGCACGGCGAGCGAGCGCTTCGCCACCAGGTGGAGCGCCGGCTTGAGCCATCCCGGTTGCGGTCCGTACGCGACCTCGGTGCGTTCCTCGTCGGCCTGGATCAGGTACACGATGCGCGCGTAGCGGCGCGAGCGCAGTCGCGCCAGGTCGATCAGCAGCGGGGTCTGGTAGTTGGTGGCGACGTAGACGCTCGCTTCGGGCAGATGCGTGACGAAGTCGACGCGGTCGGAAAAGCCGCGCGAGTGGCCGCGCACGATGATCTCGACGTGGGTGCGCATGTCGAGGGGCGGGACGGACGCGTGCGCCGGCACGACGAACGCCACGCGACGACGGCGCGCGGCGATCGCGTTTGCCACGTGCACCACCATGCGCACCGCGCCCGAGCGGTTGAAACCGATCAGCGGAATCGCGACGTCAAATACCGGCGGAAGGCTCACATCACACCCCGATCGTGCAGCGCGGCACGCACGGTGTCGAACCGTTTCGACCAGGTGTTCTCGCGCGCAAATGCAACCAACGCATTCCTGTCCATGCCCGGTTCATGCAGGATCGAGGCCACCGCTTCGGGAAATTCCTGCGTGGTATCGCACAGCCGGGCGGGGGCGCGCGATGCCTCGATTTCATCCAGCCGGGTCGCGACCGTGGGCAATCCGCACGCCAGGTACTCGAAGAGCTTGAGCGGGCTCACCGCCTGGGTGAGCTCGTTGCGAATGAACGGAACGAGTCCGACGTCGCACGCCGCCAGCAGCGACGGCAGCTCGCGGTACGGAAAGGCGCCCGTGAAGTGCACGTTGGGTGGATACGCGCGCGCCGGCGCTTCACCCGGACCCACCACCAGCACCGACGCGTCGGGCAGGCGCTCGCCCACCCGCGCGATGGCATCGAAGTCCACCCACGCATCCAGCTTGCCGACGAACACCAGCCGCGGCCGGGGATACGCCGCCAGCATGGCCGGCTCCGCGCCAGGAGGAGAAAAGAAGAAATCCGCCACCGCGTTGGGAAGATAGACCGTGTCGGGGCGGCGGCGCTCGAGTTTCCTCTGCAGGCGCAGCGACGTGACGAACACGACGTCGCAGGCATCGACCATCGCGTCGTGGAGCGACACCAGCGCGGGCGGCACGTTTCCGAAATGCTCCCAGTCGTCCGAGATGCGGCACGCGCTCACGCGCGCGCGCACAAGCGGGGGGAGCGCGTGCGAGAAGCGGCTGTTGGAGAGCCAGAGGAGGTCGGGCGCCTGGAAGTCGAGCCGCCGCAACACGGACTCGAGCGTGGGGATCGTCGCGCGCAGGGTCTGTTTCGCCGCGGCGCGCGACCGGAACCCGGGGTAGTCCACCACGGGGAGCAGCGTCATCGGGTAGTACTCGGTGATGCGTCCGTCGGCCCGGGCGCCGCCGCGCTTCCATACTTCGATCCGGCGGCGGGTGTGTTCGTCGCCGCCGAAAAGCGAGCCGGGGTAGAGCGGCGTCCCGATCCAGCACACATCGGCGCCGTGGCGCGCGAACTCGCGCGCGAGCGCGTGCGACCCGACCTGCGTCGTGCCCTGGAAGTCGGTTGCTTCCGCCATGAGAATCCGGGTCATGAGCGGGGAGTATCGGGGCAACGGGTCAAAAAGAAAAAGACCCTTCGGCCCCGGTTGGTAGAGGGCCGAAGGGTCGACCTACTGTTGCATTTCATTGGTGCCGAAGGGGGGACTCGAACCCCCACGAGGTTGCCCTCACTGCGCCCTGAACGCAGCGCGTCTACCAGTTCCACCACTTCGGCCTTTTTGAAAAACTCAAAGCAGGCTTATGGCAGCTAAAAGGACATCGACAAAGGCAAAGCCAAGAAGCCAATATCAGCGTCCTTCAGCGACCGGCACAGTAGCCCAGAACGGTGGAAAAGTCAATTGAAAGGCCCCCGATTCGAGGTCGTTTTGCGTAACACAAGATATTGTGGAGAAAAAACTTACGCAATACCATGTGGGCGGCGGCCCGGCCTGTTGGCCGATATGTCGTATTGATTCCGGTAAATACTAAGTTGTTTCTCATTTGCCAGTTGCGTGGAGCGTCGCGGACCCGTAGTCTGGCCCTGTTCCAGCCATGAAGATCGTCGTTCAAAACAAGAAAGCACGTCACGACTTTGCCATCCTCGAGACAATCGAAGCGGGCATCGCGCTGCGCGGCACCGAGGTCAAATCGCTCCGCGAAGGGCGGGCGAACCTGCGTGATTCATACGCCCTGGTCGAGAAGGGCGAAGTGGTGCTGCGCGGTCTTCAGATCATGCCTTACTCACACACCTCCGATCGCGCCATCGATCCGCTGCGCGACCGCAAGCTGCTCCTGAACCGCGAGGAGATCCGCAAGCTCACGGCCAAGATCAACGAGAAGGGCATGACGCTGGTCGCGCTCAAGGTCTACTTCAACCCCCGGGGTATCGCGAAGGTCGAGCTGGGCCTCGCGAAGGGCAAGAGGCTCTACGACAAGCGGGAGACGATCGCGGAGCGCGAGTCGAAGCGCGACGTCGATCGCGCCATGAAGCGCGCCCGCCAGGGCGACTGACGCCTTCGTTTTCAATCTCGTTCACGGCACGAACTCCGGCCCGCTCACGGTGCGTCCTCCGGCCCCCGCTCCGCTTCGCTCGGCTTCCCTTCCTCGGCCGCACTCATGTTCGTAGCGGCCTCGTCGGGTGATCCTTCGCTCGCTCCCGCGGGACTGGGCCGTTCGGATCGCACCGTGAGCGAGCCTCCGGCGCAGAACGAGCTCGGTCCACGCGCGGGTGGCCGCGAGCGGGGCTGCGCCCCGAGGACGGAGCCGCGCCCGGGTAAAGTCGTTGAGTCTGCTGATGTACCAGGCAACGGCCGCGCGGCGAAGTCCGAAGGGGGCTGCTCGCGGACAGGACCCGCGCGGTCGCGTTGACGTCGCCATGGCGGGCGAGTTCATTGGACCCGCGCTGAAGCGCTCTGATATCGTCCCGGCATCCAACCATGATGCGCTTTCTATTCATCCTGCTTCTCGTTCTGGCCGGCTCCATCGTGATCGGTGCCCCGGCCCGCGCCGAGGACACCGCCGAGGTCGTCTTCGACGACGGCCGCCCCACCGAGCGCGTGCCGCTGTTGCACTACGACGGCGACGACGACGTCTGGTTCCTGCGCGCCAACGACGTGGCCCGGCTGTTTCGCGCCACGCAGTTCTGGAACGCGTCGAGCCGCAAGATCGTGCTCGGCATCGGCAAGACCCGCTTCGTCCTCACCGTCGACACGCGCGTGGTGGTCATCGACGGCGAGCCGTTCATGATGCGCAGCCACGTCCGCTATGCCGACGGATTCGTGCTTGTCCCGCTGGAGTTCATGCTGGAGATCGCGAACGAGCACACCGCGCGCCGCTTCACGTGGGATGACCGCGCGCGCCGTCTCGACATGCAGGCGGAAAGCCTGAACGTGACCCGGATCTCGTTCGACACCGGCGGCGCGCGAACGACGGCCACCCTGTCTCTCACCGAGCCGCTCGTCTACCACGTCGATACCGGCACGCGCGGCCTCGTTCGCCTCAAGATCTACGGTGCACGCGCCGACGTTCGCGCCCTGACCGTGCGCGAGGCGCACGGCCTGGTGCGCGGGGTCCGCGCCGAGCAGGCCGAGCGCGACGCGTTCGTCACGTTCGACGTTTCCTCCGACGCCAAGACGGTGCGCGTCGACCGGACCGACTCGCCGCCGCAGATCGTGGTCACGCTGGACCGGACCGCGTCGGCGGACGCGGATACCGGCCTGGTGGTGCTCGATGAAGGAGCGCCGGTCGGCCGTGCGGGCGCGATCGAGAAGGTGTGCATCGATGCCGGCCACGGCGGCCGCGACCTCGGCCACGAACGCGGAGGGGTGAGCGAGAAGGACATCACGCTCGCCATCGCCCGGGCGGCGGCCGAGCAGATCCAGAGCGAGCTCGGCCTCGAAGTGGTGATGACGCGCGACGACGACCGGCTGGTCGGCCTGCGCGAGCGCACCGAAATCGCCAATCGCTCCGGCGCCGACCTCTTCATCAGCATCCACTGCAACAGCTGGTTCAACGCCCGCACCGGCGGCTTCGAGTCGTATTTCTTCTCGCCCGCGCGCAGCGAGCCCGAGGTCGCGCTGGCGCGCGACGAGAACCGGGGCGGCGTCGACTTCATTCTCTGGGACCTGGTCCAGAACGCCTACATCTCGGAGAGCAGTACGCTCGCCGAAACCATCCAGCGCGAGATGACGTCGAAGCTCGGGATCAAGAGCCGCGGCGTGAAGCAGGCAAACCTGGTCGTGCTGCAGGGGGCGAACATGCCGGCGGTGCTCATCGAGACCGCGTTTCTCTCCAACCCGGGCGAGGCGAAGATGCTGGCCGACCCGGACTTCCAGAAGCGCGTGGCCGACGGCCTGGTGGCGTCGATCCGGCGCATGCAGGAGCAGTACCGCTGATGGATGAGCGCGAGCTGCAACCCTTCGACGACGACACGGCGTCCGCCGGCGGTGGACTCTCGGGCCGCCAGCTCGTCATCATCGGCGCCGTCGCGCTGGCGATGCTGGCCGCGGGCGTGTGGTTCATCACGCGCACGCCGAAGCCCGTCGAGGAACCGGCGCCGCGCCGCGTCGAGAGCGTGCCGGAGGGATCCCGCACCGTGACGCTGTATTTCGCCGACGCGGAGGAAGCGGGCATCCGCCCGGAGACGCGCGAGATCGCGGTGGGACACCGTCTCGACGAACAGGTGCGCCAGGTCGTGGACGCGCTCATCGCGGGGCCGTCGAACGACCGTGCCGTCAGCGCGCTCCCGGAGGGTACGCAGTTGCTTTCCGTGATGGTGGACGCGGACAGCGGCACCGTATACCTTGATTTCAGCAGCGAGCTGGTGGCCGCGCATCCGGGCGGCAGCGCCGCCGAATACTGCACGGTGGCATCCATCGTGCGCACGGTGGGCGAGAATTTTCCCGAGCTCGAGAGCGTGCAGTTGCTGGTGGACGATTCGCAGGTCGAATCGATCGCGGGGCACGTGCGCGCCGACCAGCCGCTTTTCATTCGCGAGTGGCGATGACAATGTCGAAGCAACCCATCGGCGTTTTCGATTCCGGCATCGGCGGGCTCACCGTGCTGCGCGCGCTGCTCGAGCACCTGCCGCACGAATCCTTCGTCTATTTCGGCGACACGGCGCGCGTGCCGTACGGCAACAAGAGCACCGAAACCGTGCGCCGCTTCTCCAGCGAGAACGTGCACCTGCTGCTCGAGCGCGGCGTCAAGATGGTGGTGGTGGCCTGCAATACCGCTACCGCCGACGCACTGCCCCAGCTCCAATCCGAGTTCAGCCTGCCCATCGTGGGCGTGATCGAACCGGGCGTGCGCGCGGCCATCGCCGCGACGCGCAACGGACGCATCGGCGTGATCGGAACCTCGGGCACGATCCGCTCGGGCGCGTACCAGAACGGCATTATCGCGCTCCTGCCCGACGCGCGTGTGCACTCCAAGGCGTGCCCGCTCTTCGTGCCCCTGGTCGAAGAGGGCTGGACCGACACGCCGGTCACACGGCTCGTGGTCGAGGAGTACCTCCGGAACTACACGGCGCTGCAGATCGACACGCTCGTGCTCGGCTGCACGCACTACCCGCTGCTCAAGCCCGCCATCGGCGCGCTGCTGGGTCCGTCGGTGACGCTGGTCGATTCGGCCATCGAGACCGCGCGCGAAGTCGGCAACGTGCTCAAGAAACACACGCTCGCGTCGAAGGCGGGAGATCGCCGCTTCGATATCATCCTCAGCGACACCAGCCCGACCTTCGCGGAAATCGCGTCGCGCTTCCTCGGCCGGCGCGCCCCCGAGATCGAGCTCGTGTCGGTTCGCTAGCCAGGAAGGAACTTTTCATGCGCAAGGACGGACGCTCCCCGGACCAGCTACGCCCCCTCAAGATCGAGCGCGGATACCTCCGCCACGCCGAGGGCTCGGCGTTGATCGAGCTGGGCGAGACGCGCGTCATCTGCAGCGCGACGCTCGAGCCGGGCGTGCCGCGCTGGATGATGGGCACGGGGAAGGGGTGGATCACGGCGGAGTACGGCATGCTGCCGCGGAGCTCGAAGCAGCGCATCCAGCGCGAAGCCGACCGCGGCCGGACGGGGCGCACGCACGAGATCCAGCGCCTGATCGGGCGCAGCTGTCGCGCGGCGGTCGCGATGCCGATGCTGGGCGAGAACACCATCCTCATCGATTGCGACGTGATCGAAGCCGACGGCGGCACGCGCACGGCGGCCATCACGGGCGCGTGCGTTGCCATGTACGACGCCATCCGCACTCTCGAGCTGCGCGAGCACCCGATGAACTTTCTCGTCTCGGCGGTCAGCGTGGGCATGGTGGACGGGCGGCCGTTCCTCGACCTTGCCTACCACGAGGACTCGGCCGCGGACGTCGACCTGAACGTGGTGATGGCGGAGAGCGGCGCCTTCATCGAGGTGCAGGGCACCGCCGAGCGAGTGCCGTACACGAAAGAGCAGCTCGACGACATGCTCGCCCTCGCCCGCGCGGGATGCGACCGGCTCTTCGCCGCGCAGCGACAGGTCCTCGAGCTCTCCGACTGACGTGAAGCTGGTGCTCGCCACGAACAACCGCGACAAGGCGCGCGAGATCGTCGCCATGCTCGCGGGGCTCGACGTCGAGATCACCACGCTCGCCGACCACCCCGATTTTCCCGCCACCATCGAAGACGGCGACACGCTCGCGGCGAACGCGCTCAAGAAGGCGCGCGAGGCGCGTGACCACACGGGCTTCTCCGCGCTCGCCGACGACACCGGTCTCGAGGTGGACGCGCTGGGCGGCGCGCCCGGCGTCTACTCGGCGCGCTTCGCGGGCGAGAAGGCGACCTACGCCGAGAACTGCGCGAAGCTGCTCGCGGAGATGCAGGGCGTGGCGGAGGATGAACGATCGGCTACATTCCGGACCGTGATGGCGCTCGCGCTGGCCCCCGCCGACGCGGCGCGACTCGCGCCCGACCTCGCCGCGCGCAATGTGGCCCATCTGCTCGCCGACGGAGCGCTGCCCGGGCGCATCGCCACCGACCGCCGCGGCAGCGGGGGATTCGGCTACGACCCCGTCTTCATCGATGCGGCCTCGGGGCGCACGCTCGCCGAAATGACGCTTGAAGAGAAAAACCGGACCAGTCATCGTTACCGCGCACTGATCGAAATGCGCGAGCTGATGCTGCGCCTGCGGCTCGTGGGGGAGAGCACGCCATGAATTCCGCCGTCGAAATCAACCAGGTGGTCAAGGCCTACGGCGACCGCGTCGCCGTGGACCACGTCACGCTTGCCGTGCCCACGGGGTCCGTCTACGGGTTCCTCGGGCCCAACGGCGCGGGCAAGACGTCCACCATCCGCATGATGATGCGCATCCTGTTTCCCGACGAGGGAACGATTCGCATTCTCGGCGAGGACCTGCACGCCGCGAACCTCGATCGCGTCGGCTACCTCCCGGAAGAGCGCGGCCTGTACAAGAAGATGCGCCTGGGCGACCAGCTCCTCTTCTTCGGCGAGCTGCACGGATTGACGCGCGCGCAGGCGAAGCAGCGCGCGGGCATGTGGCTCGACCGGATGGGATTGCTCGACCGCGTGATGCGACCGGTCGAAGACCTCTCGAAGGGCATGCAGCAGAAGGTCCAGTTCATCGCGACCATCCTGCACGAACCAGAGCTGCTGATCCTGGACGAGCCGTTCTCCGGTCTCGATCCGGTGAACGCGAACATCCTCAAGGAGATCATTCTCGAGTACCACCGGCGCGGGCACACCATCATCTTCTCCACCCACCAGATGGACACGGTGGAGAAGCTCTGCGACCACATCTGCCTCATCAACCAGGGGCGCGTCGTGCTGGAGGGCACGCTCGCGTCGGTGAAGCAGCGCTACGGCAAGAACGGCGTGAACCTCCGTTTCGAGGGCGATGGCAGCCACCTCAAGACGCTGCCCGGCGTCGCCAGCTTCCAGGACCACGGCAACGAGCTGTTCCTGCGCCTGCACGAAGGCGTCGATCCGTCGGTGATTCTCGATGCGGCGCGCGGACGGGTGTCACTCACGCGCTTCGAGCTCGCCGAGCCGTCGGTATACGACATCTTCATCGAGCAGGTCTCCGGGGATAACCGATGAAGGCGCTCACTGTCATCCGGCGCGAGTACTTCACCAACGTGCGCCGGCGCAGCTTCATCATCAGCACCATCCTCGTACCGGTGCTGATGTCGCTGTTTTTCGGAATGCCCGTGATGCTCGCGATGTTCGAGCCGCAGCAGCAGTTCAGGCTGGCTGTGGTCGACGAGACGGGGCGGATCGGCGACGGCTTCATCGCGGCGCTGACCGACACGCTGAAAGACGGCCGCCAGAAATACCTGGCGACGCTGGCCCCGTCGCAGGGCGCGCACTACAGCGCCGCGCGCGACAGCTGCGTCGCGCTCCTGCAGGGAAAAGGCCTCAACATGGTGATCGCCATTCCCGCCGGCGTGCTGGACGGCGAGAAGGCCTCGTACATCACGCGCCAGGATCGCAACTTCAACGTGATGGACCGCTTCGAGGACGCGCTCAGCGACGCGGTGCTCAAGGAGCGGCTGGCCGCCGAAGGGCTCGATTACGCGCGCGTGCGCCAGCTCACCACCAACGTCGAGCTGGAGATGAACCAGCTCACGAAAGCGGGCGGCGTCGAGAAACGCAGCTTCATCTCCGAGTACGGCCTGGTGTTCTTCTTCGTCATGGTGCTCTACAGCGCCATCCTGCAGTGGGGGATGACCATTGCGAGGAGCATCACGGAGGAGAAGCAGTCGCGCATCATCGAGGTGCTGCTCAGCACGCTCACGTCGCGCGACCTCATGCTCGGCAAGCTGATCGGCGTCGGACTGGCGGGCATGACGCAGCTTCTGATCTGGGCCGTGGTGGGACTCGCCATCACGAGCTCGGCGCTGCCCGCGATCGCCGCCACCGCGGGCGCCATCCACGTCTCCCCGGTGGTGTTCCTGTTCTTTGCGATCTTCTTCGTGCTCGGCTTCATGCTCTACGCCGCGATGTTCATGGTCGTCGGCGCCGTGAGCAGCACCGACCAGGACGTCCAGCAGATGCAGACGGTGGTCATGCTGCCCATGCTGGTTCCGCTCATGTCGCTCATGCTGTTCATGCAGAATCCGAACGGCGGGGTCGCGGTGGGCATGTCGCTGATCCCGGTCTTCACGCCGCTGGTCATGCAGGCGCGCATCGCCCTGCTCATGCCCCCCACGTGGCAGATCGCGCTGGGTATCGCGCTGATGCTGATTACCATCTATTTCGCGGTGACGTTCGCGGCGCGGGTGTTTCGCGTGGGTATCCTGATGCACGGCAAGCGGCCGTCGTTGCGCGAGATGGTTCACTGGTATCGCATGGCGCGCTAGCCGGCCCCGGTTGTGCTATTCTCCGGCCGTCGGGGCGTGGCGCAGTCCGGTAGCGCACCTGCTTTGGGAGCAGGGAGTCGGAGGTTCAAATCCTCTCGCCCCGACCATAGAATTTCCCCCGGCTGTGCCATTTCAGGGAACCCCTTACCCCGCTGATGTGTACAGGACAGGCGTATGGAACTGAGCATTGTCGTTCCGGTGCGCGATGAAGAAGAGTCGATCCCCCGGCTCGCGCAGGAGATCGAGGCCGCAATCTCTGTCCCAGCCTGGGAATGCGTCTGGGTGGACGATGGCAGCACCGACGGCACCTTGCGCGCGCTCGACGCCCTCCACCTGCGCGATCCGCGTCACCAGTACGTCTCGCTGGCCCGCTCGAGCGGGCAATCCGCCGCCCTCTACGTGGGCTTTCATCACGCCACCGGACGCGTCATCGCCACGCTGGATGGCGACCTCCAGAACGACCCCGCCGAGCTTCCGCGCCTGATCCGGCAGCTCGAGCGTGGTCGTGTCGACATGGTGACGGGGGTTCGGGTCGACCGGCGCGACAACCTCACCCGCCGCATCTCGTCCCGTATCGCGAACGGGTTCCGGAACGCCGTCACCGGCGATCGCATCCGCGACGTCGGCTGCTCGCTGCGCGCCTTCTACCGTGACTGCATCGTCGACGTGCCCGTCTTCAACGGCATGCACCGTTTCCTGCCCACGCTGGTGCGCATGCACGGATTCATCGTGGTCGAGGTTCCGGTCGGTCACCGCCCGCGCCGCTACGGCCGCACCAAGTACGGCGTGCACAACCGTCTCTGGCGCGGGATTGCGGATTGTCTCGCGGTGCGCTGGATGCAGGCACGCGCCGTTCATCCCGTCGTCAAATCGACCACGTTCGAGGCCGCGCAACTCGAAAGGACGCACCTCGCATGACCTCGTCTCAATCAATGACGCTTGGTTTTTTCGCGCAAAGTCTGTTCGCGGCGCGCTTCCTGGTGCAGTGGGTCAAGAGCGAGCGCGCGCGCCGCAGCATCATTCCGACCTCGTTCTGGTATTTCAGCCTGGCTGGATCGCTGCTGCTGCTGGTGTACGCGGTGCACCAACGCGACGCGGTCTTCATCCTGGGACAGGCGGCCGGGACGATTGTCTACATCCGCAACCTCTACCTGATCCGTCACCCGCACCACGACGCTCCGTCCGATACGCCGTGAACGTCGGGCGTTTGCGCCGCCGGTCGCTTCCGGGCCAGGGTGCGCTGCTCGTGATCGCGCTGTGCGTCGCGTTGCTTTTCCAGGGCAGTCGCGGGCTCTACGAAACCACCGAGGGACGCTACGCCGAGGTCGCGCGCGAAATGGTCGCGACCGGCGACTGGATGACGCCCCGGCTCGACGGCCAGCCGCACTGGTCGAAGCCACCGCTCACCTACTGGTCGATTGCCGCCTGCCTCGAAGTCGGTGGACGCAATACGTGGTCCGCGCGTATCCCGGGAGCGATCGCATTCCTGGTCGCCGTGGTGGCGGTGTCGTCGCTCGGCGCCGCGCTGTGGGACGAAGCGACGGGAGTCGTCGCCGGGATCGTGTTCGCCACCTCGCCGTTCGTGGTGGCGGGTGAAAACGTGGTCTCGCCCGACATGCTGCTGGCGTGCTGGGAGATCGTGGCAGTCGGGTGCTGGTGGCGGGCGGTGCGCGCGCGCGAGGGCCGCTCGCAGCGGGGATGGGTGACGGGCATGTGGGCCATGTTCGGGCTGGCGTTTCTCACCAAGGGACCGCCGGGGCTGCTCCCGCTGGCGGCGATTCTCGCATTCGTCATGATCGAGCGCCGCCGCGGCGATCGCACACCGCGTCTCGCGCAACCGGCCGGGGTCTTGCTGTTCGTGCTGCTGGCCTTCGGCTGGTACGCCCTGGTGGTGTCGCACGACCACGCGCTCGCCGGCTACCTGCTGGGCGAGGAGGTGTGGGGACGCGTCGCCACGGGCATGCACCATCGCAATGCGCGCTGGTACATGCCGGCGGTGGTATTCGGCCTGCCGCTGTTGGTGGGTGGGGGCGCGTGGCTGATCACATCCATCATCGACGCGTGGCGATTCTCCGCGCGGTCGCGGTGGCGCGACACGGTACACGGCCGCGAGGCGGGCTTCCTGCTGCTCTGGTTCGCACTGCCGCTCATGGTGTTCTGCATTTCGAAGAGCCGGCTGCCTCTCTACGTGCTGCCGCTGGGCGCGCCGCTCGCACTCGGCGCGGCGAGGCTCGCGGTTCGCGCGTGCGGCGAAGCGGGCGCACTGCGACGTGCCGCGTGGGTGGGGATCGTGTCAGCCACTCTTCTCGTCGCCGCGAAGGGAGTCTCGGCCCGCATGCACTCACGGGAGGACATGCGACCGCTGGCGGAGGCCGCTCGCGCGACGAACGCGGATCGCATCACCGTGATAGACGAGACGGCGCTCTACGGCCTCGAGTTCTACCTGGATGGGTCGCTGCACCGGATGACCGGGCGGGAGCTCGGCGCCGAACTCGATGCGGCCCGGAGCCGGCTCAACGCCACTCCGGGTCGGAGCGAGCTCCTGCTCTCCCGCCGGGGCGAGCCGGCGAGCCTGGGCCGCGCATGCCGGAGCTCGTTGTCCTGCACTGCGTCGTCCAGCGGGCGCTACCAACTGTGGCTTCTTCGGGCGAATTGACAGCTGACGCCCCGGACTCCCGCGAAATGATATAATCCCCCTACCCAGCAACAGGGCGGGACGTCGCGCCGCAGTTCGGGACGCACCTGCTGTGGGGGCAGGCCCCGATCGCCCCGCCCGGCTTCTCAAAGACTCGGAGGGAGGATGCCATGCGCAGTATTGCAAAGGTGTTCCTCGTTGTGCCGCTCCTCGGGGTGCTTGCCTCTTCCACCGCGTTCGCCGCGGATCACACCGTGCTCATGAACGGCGATTACTTCGGCAACATGTTCTTCGATCCGCCGACGATCACCGTCAACGTGGGCGATCGTGTGCGATGGTCGAACGTCACCACCGTGATTCATACCGCCACGCGCGGCAGCGACTGCCTGCCGGATGGCGGGTTCAACACGGGCAGCATCAATCCCGGCGCGTTCAGCGCGTACGTCACCTTCAGCGCCATCAGCACCGCCACCTACTACTGTCGTTTCCACTGCGAAATGGGAATGACGGGTGAAATCGTCGTGCAGCAGGCGCCGGTCAAGACCCAGTCGACGACGTGGGGCCGGATCAAGGCGCTCTATACTCCGGCGAAGTGACGTTGTCATCCATACGGTCACAGGAACGGCTCCCACGGGGAGCCGTTTTTGTTGTTTGACGCCGGTTTAGGCGGCGCGCTAGTCTTCGCGAACCCAGTTTCTCTCGGGAGGGTGAAGCACGATGAGTGATCAGACGCCCGACGCCGGTTCTTCCTACAAGCCGTTCGTTCCCCAGCACATTTCCATGACGGAGCTCACCCTGCGCGCGGTGATCCCCGGACTCATCATGAGCCTCGTGCTCGGGGCGGCCAATGCGTACCTCGGCCTGCGCGCGGGCCAGACCATCGCGGCGACGTATCCCGCCGCCGTGATCAGCATGGTGTTCCTGCGCTTCTTCAAGGGCTCGATCCTGGAGGAGAACATCGCGCGAACCGCGGGCTCGATCGGTGAGTCGGTGGCCGCGGGCGCGATCTTCACGCTGCCCGCCTTCTACATCGCGGGCGTGTGGCCCTCGTTTGCGCCGGAGGATGCGTACTGGAAATCCACCGCGCTCATGGTGGTCGGCAGCGTCCTCGGCGTGCTGTTCTGCTCGCTCATCCGCCGTGTCATGGTGGAAGACCGCACGCTGCCGTTTCCCGAATCGGTGGCCGCGGGCGAGATCCACAAGGCCGGCCAGCACGGCGCGCAGGCGGCCAAGTACCTCTTCTACAACATGGCATTCGGCGCCGCGGTGTTCTTCGCTGGCGCCATCAGCCTGTTCAACCCGGCCAAGGTGTTCGTGATCCGCCTGGGCCAACTGGGCCTCTCGAAGGTGAAGCTCGGCGCCACCGCCGCGGCGCCCACCGTCAATGCCGGTGGCATCACGGAGATCTCGGCGCCGGCGGTGAGCCCGGCGTATATCGGCGTCGGCTACATCATCGGCCCCGAGCTGTCCGCGCTGAGCTTCTCGGGTGGTGTGCTGGCGTGGGGCCTGATGGTGCCGCTTCTCATCTACCTGCTCGGACCCAATCTGCAGAACCTGATTCCGGCTGGCACCGGGGAGGAAGCCTGGGGCGGTCTCACCGTGCAGGTGTGGCGCTTCATCGTGCGGCCCATCGCGGTGGGCGGCATGCTGGTGGGCACGGTCTACACGCTGTATCGACGCCGTGAGAGCATTTTCGGCGGCCTGATCCGTGCCGTCAAAGAGCTGTCGATGAAGGGTTCCGACCTCGCCAGCGTGGGGCGCACCGAGCGCTACATGTCGTCACGGACCGTGTTCGGGCTGATCGGCCTGACTTTCATCTTCATGATCGCGGTCTATATCTATATGACGGGCCTGGTGGTCGGCTCCATCGTCGCAGCCATCGTGATGCTGGTCGCGGGCTTCTTCTTCGCCACCGTGTCCGGTTATCTCGTCGGCCTCATCGGCTCGTCGAACAATCCCATTTCCGGCCTCACGCTCTCCACGCTCATCATCGCCGCGCTCATGATGGTGGCGCTGGGCGTGCACGGCCAGAGCGGCGTGGCGGCGGTGCTGGCGGTGGCCGCGGTGGTGTGCGTTTCGTCCGCGGTGGCGGGCGAGCTGCTGCAGGATTTCAAGGTCGGATACATTCTCGGCGGCACGCCGCGCTCGATCCAGATCGTGGAGCTGATCGCCGTCGTCATGGCGAGTCTTCTCATGTATTTCCCGCTGATGGTGCTCCACGAGGGCAACATCAAGATGGGTGGCGAGGGCTTCGGCGATCCGCAGCTCTCGGCCCCGCAGGCGGGACTCATGGCGGCGCTGGCCACCGGCATCGTGGGCGGCGACATGCCGTGGCCGCTCATCGTGACCGGCGTGCTGCTCGGCTTCGCGATGATCCTGTTCCGTGTGAAGAGCCCGATGCTGGTCTCGGTGGGCATGTACCTGCCGCTCGAGACGACGTCCGCGATCTTCGTCGGAGGCTGCATCCGCTGGATCACCGACCGCCAGGCGGAGAAGCGCGGGTTCAACGTGGCGCAGCGCACGCGCGTCGAGAACGTCGGCATCCTGGCCGCGTCCGGCATGATCGCGGGCGAGGCGCTCACGGGTCTCGTGACGGCCACCTTCGCGTGGATGGAAAAACCGCTGCCGGTGATCTTCGCGCACCCGTCGTACATCGTGGGCCTCCTGGTGCTGGGGTTGATCGCGTTCGTTCTCGTGCGGGTTCCGCTGGCCAACGCGGGTCGCGCGGATGAACCGGCGCCGCCGGCGGCGATCGTGTAGGAGCGAAGGCCGCAGCCGATGGCGAACAAGATCGTTCCGTACGTCCCCGGCGAAAACACGACCATGCCGGAGTCGACGCTGCGCGCGCTCGTGCTCGGCGGCATCCTGTGCCTGGTGATGTGCGCGGCGAACGTCTACGTCGGCCTCTACGCCGGCATGACGGTGAGCGCCGCGATCCCCGCCTCGGTCATTTCCATGGGCGTCCTGCGCGGCGTGTTCCGCCGCGGCACCATCCTCGAGAACAACATCGTGCACGCGGTGGCGAGCGCGGGTGAATCGCTCGCCGCGGGCGTCATCTTCACCATTCCCGCCATCGTGCTGCTCGGGTTGTGGCCCGACTTCGATTACGTCTCGACCACGCTGATCGCGCTCGCGGGCGGGGTCATTGGCGTCACCATGATGGTGCCGCTGCGCAAGGCGATGGTGATCGAGCAGGAGGAGCTCCGCTTCCCCGAAGGCGTGGCGTGCGCGGAGGTGCTCAAGGCGGGCGACCGCGGCGGCGAGGAGATGAAGGGGATCTTCAGCGCGCTCGGCATCGGTGGTCTCTACAAGACGATCGTGTCGGTGGTGGGGCTGTTCCTGCCCACGGTGGAGAAAGCGGCGCAGGTGGGGAAGACCGCCATCTATGCGGGCATCGACAACTCGCCCATGCTGGTCGCGGTGGGGTTCATCTGCGGTTTCGAGATCAGCCTCCTCATCGTGCTGGGCGGCGCCATCAGCTTCTGGGTTGCGATTCCTCTTCTCGCCAACGGCGTCGACTTCGGCGGCGACGTGGCCGGTGTCGTCAACACCATCTGGGACGAGAAGATTCGCTTCTTCGGCATCGGCGCCATGGTGGTGGGCGGCGTGTACTCGATCATCAAGGTGATGGGGAGCATCAAGGCCGGCATGGCGAGCGCGGTGCACGGCTTCCGCTTCGGCGAGAGCAAGGACACCATCCGCACCGAGAAGATGATCAGCGGGCGGTGGTTGATCGGGCTCACGATCGTGTGCGTGGCGCTGATGGTGGCGGTGTATTACCGCATGACCGGAAGCATCGTGGTGACGGCGGTAACCACGCCGCTGATGTTCGTTCTGTGTTTCTTCTTCGTCGCGGTGGCGGCGTACATCGTGGGACTGGTGGGCTCGTCCAACAGCCCCACCTCGGGCATGACCATCTGCACGGTGCTGATCGCGGCCGGCATCATCCTCGTATTCGGCATCACCGGAACGCGCGGCATGCTGGCGACGCTCGGTGTCGCGGGCGTGGTGTGCTGCGCCGCGTCGCTCTCGGGCGACATCTGCCAGGACCTGAAGATCAGCCAGATCGTGGGCGGCACCCCGCGCAACCAGGCGTGGGCGGCCATCACGGGGACGGTGCTCTCCGCGTTCATCGTGGCACCCGTGCTGACGCTGCTGCACAAGGCGTACGGCATCGGCGCGCCGGCGCACGAAGGAGCCACCGAGCTCGCCGCACCCCAGGCGATGATGTTCCGCCAGCTGGTCGGAACGATTTTCACCCACCAGCCCATGCCGTGGACGTTGCTCTTCGCCGGCGCCGGCGTGGGGGTGGCCGCGATCATCATCGATGCCATCTTCCTCGCGCCGCGCAATGCGAAGTTCCGGCTCTACGTGATGCCGCTGGCGGTGGGGATGTACCTGCCGTTCACCGTGACCACCCCGCTGCTCCTCGGCGGCGTGGTGTACTGGCTGGTGGAACGCAACAACCGGCGGCGTAATCTTTCTCCTGACGCCGCCCAGGCGGCGATCCACCGCGGCTTCCTGTTCTCCTCGGGGCTGGTGGCGGGCGAGGCCATCATGGGCATCGTCATCGCCGGGCTCGTCGTGGCGAAGTTCCCCATGCCGCTGATGGGCGCGTGGGCAAGCGCCGGCGTGATCGAGCTGGTCTCTCTGGCCGCGCTCCTCTTCATGACGTGGATGCTGCTGCGGAAATCGAATCGCGGCTAGCCCGGTTAGAAAACGGCCCATCCAACGACTGTTCACTGCGTGATATAATTCCGACGGCCGCAGTTCAACCCCTCCCCGAGGGAGGCAGTCATGCTCAGTCTTTGCTGCCGCGTCGTCCTCGCCACCGTCCTTTTTGCTGTAGCTCCTGCTGTCTCCCGTGCCCAGTCCGGCTGCGTCGATTACGGAAGCCATATCCGCACCCTGGGCAGTACCCACATGCAGAATCAGAGCCCTCGAGGCATCGCCGTCTCGGGGAACTACGCCTACGTCGCGGGAGGCCCGAACGGGTTCCAGGTGGTGGACGTCACGTCGCCGGAGTCGCCGACGATGATCGCCAGTATCCCCAATTACTATAATGACGTTGCGCATGGCATCGCGATCGCGGGGCAATATGCGTACGTCGCTCATGGCCTCGGCGGTCTTCAGAAGGTGGATATCACGACGCCCTCCTCGCCCGTGATTGTGCACACAGTCTTCGCAGAGGATAGCCGCTCAGTTGCTCTCGCCGGGAACTACGCCTACGTGACATCTGGCAATGGGTGGTTCAGCGTCGTGGACATTGCGACAGCGGACACGATGTCAGTCAAAGCGCACGTTCCAATGGACGGTTCACTCGGCGGAATCACGTTGTCGGGGAACCACGGTTATGTTGCGGCCGGAACGTTCGGGCTGAAGATCATCGACATCTCGAACCCGACGGCTCCCTTTGTCATCGGCATGGTCGACACGCACAACAACGCGACGAGCGTCGCCGTCTCGGGGAGTTACGCTTACGTCGCGGACGGCAATTTGGGCGTCTATGTCATGGATGTCAGCAACCCGTATTCACCCTTTGAGGTGACGCGGGTGTGGAGCGGTAACGCCATGTTCAGCAAGAGCGGCGCCGCCGATCTCGTCGTCGCGGGGAACTACCTCTACGTTGCCGGTGGAATCGGGCTGCGGGTTCTGGATATCTCGACGCCGGCGTCGCCAAAGGTCATTGGCGAAGTGGGCGCCGACGCGAACGGACAGCCGCACGCCGTCGCCGTCTCGGGGGAGCGTGCCTATCTTGGCAGCTACCCGGGTGGAATCCAGATCATCGACATCGCGCCCCCCGATTCGCCCGACGTCGATGGAAGCGTGAGCATGTTCGACCAGGCGCTCGACGTGGCGATTTCGGGAAACTATGCCTACGTCGCGGATCGAAGCGAAGGGCTGCGCATTCTCGACATCACCAACCCTGCAGGGCCTTCCATCGTGGGCACCGCCGACACCAACGGCTGGGCGCACGGTGTGGACGTCGCCGGCAACCATGCGTGCATCGCCGACTACGACTACGGGCTGAAGGTGATCAACGTCGCGACGCCGCAAGCGCCGGCGATCGTGGGTAGCATCAGCATACCCGGGCTCGCCATGGGTGTGGCCATGTCCGGGAACTACGCGTACGTGGCCGCCCTCGACCACGGTCTGCACGTCGTCGACATCAGCACACCCGGATTGCCGGTAATCGTCGGAACGGCCGATACGCCGCACGAAGCGTATCAAGTCACGGTCTCGGGAAATTACGCTTATGTTGCCGACTACCTGTCCGGACTCCAGATCGTGAATATCGCGACGCCGGCGTCACCCACGATCGTCGGAAGCGTCGACGTCGGTAATGCCTGGGATGTCGCCGTCGACGGGCATTACGCGTACATTGCGGATCCCGGTTACGGCCTGCGTGTCGTCGATGTTGCGGTCGCCGTCGAACCACTGCTGATAGCGAGCGTTGCCACGCCGTCGCACGGACCCCGGGGTGTTGCCGTTTCGGGCAAGCATGCGTATGTCGCAGACGACATCGACGGGCTCCAGGTGGTTGACGTATCGGACCCGTGGGCACCGGCCCTCCTGGGAAGCATCAACACGACGTATTACGCGATGGCTGCCGCGGTATCCGGCGACCATGTGTACATCGCGGATTCGTACCCGTACTACTGGTTCGGCGGCATCACCGTCGTGCCCGCGCAATGCGAGCAGATCGTCCCGGTGTTGATCACAGGCTTCAGTGCAACGCCCCGGGATGGGAGCGTTGTGGTCACGTGGGCTGTGTGGAGCGACGAGAATCTCGAAGGGTTCACGCTCTACCGAGGCGACGATGAACACGGAGCGCCGGTGGCAATCGCGCAGGGGGCGTTCGATATCGCGACCCGATCGCATGTCGACGCGAATGTCGAGCCGGGCAAGACGTATCACTACGAGCTCGTCATCCACACCCAGGCGGGCGGCGACATTCGCTCGCAGGTGACAACGGCGACCGTGCCGTCCGTAGAGACGGTCATGTCTCGAAGCTTCCCCAATCCGTTCCGTACCCGGACCTCCATCGAGTACACGCTCGGCGAGCGCTCGCGCGTCGTGGTGGGTATCTACGACGCCGCGGGACGGCTGGTTACGCGGCTCGACGACGGGGAACGCAATGCGGGAACGCACCGCGTCGAATGGAACGGCCGGGACGACAACGGCAATGCGGTGGGAAGTGGCGTGTACTTCTACCGGCTCGAGGGAATTCGCGGAACCGCTGCGAAGAAGCTGATCCGTCTCAAGTAGCCGGCGCATCGCGCCGCTCGATGTACCGGGAACGGAGATAAGGAGGAACTGCCATGTCACGATGCGCTGCTTGTCGATATATCGGAATCCTGTTTGCCGTCGCGCTGGTATTGCCCGCATCCGTCCGCGCCCAGCAGGCCACAATCGAAATCACCGTCGATAACGGCGTGCAGAACACGTGCGAGGTTTCGTTGATTCCGGGCCTTCACACGCTCTCCATCCGGCTCGATGCGACCGTCGCTCCGGTCAAGACGGCGCGCTTCCAGGTCGTCTCGTCGTGCCCGGTGGCCTTCTTCGGCACGCCGGCCAACCAGGAATACGATCTCACCTTCACGACGTGTCTGGAGGCGGGAGACGAAATCGCAAACTTCGGCCTCCTGGTTTCCGGGTCGACCCAGGTGTGCACGATCAAGGCGGTGCCGCTGGCGGGGTCGTCCGCCATCGAGCTCACCGATTGTGACGGCTACGCGATGATCGGAGCCTGGCCGCACGATGAGAACATCGACTGCGAGTGGTGGGGAATGCTGGCGCCGTATCGCCCCGATCCGCCCACCGGCGCCACCGGCGTGTCGATCAACCCGTTGCTCTCGTACGTGGGCCCGGCCAACCTCGTCCTGCTCGGCACCTCGCCCGTGCTCGATCCCGACTCCGCCACGGACATCATCTGCACGAGCAGCATCTATCCGCCCGGGGAGCCGCCGTGCACGCTTCCCCTGAGCCCGGGGCCGCTGTCGCCCAATACCACGTACTACTGGCGCGCGCTCAACGTGTGCTTCGGGTGCGTACACGGCAACGCGGGCATCAGCGAGGTGTTTTCCTTTACCACCGGCAGCGGGGACGTCGCTGTCGATCACAGCACCTGGGGCCGGGTGAAGGCGATTTACCGGCAATAGATCCCGTTCCGGAGAGTTCTTCCATCCGCCCCGGCATTCTATTGTGAAGTAAAGACATAGCTTCGACCGAAAGGGTCGGAAAATAAAGACCCCTCGTTCCTTTTTTGGCCGGATCGTGCTATCTTGTGGGTAGGAGCCGCAAAGAGGTGAGCACGATGAGATCTCGTTCCGCCAGCGCGGCGGTCGTCCTGGCCGCCCTCATCATTGGACTGTCCGTCTGCGCACAGGCCCAGCAAACCCAGCCCGCGACCACCCAGGCCGCGATGCGCGGCATCTTCGTCACGCTGTCCAAGGTCTATGACTACAGCTTCGATGCCACCGCGTTCGCCGACCCGAAGAACCGAAGCGAGATCCTGGGCACGCTCACGGCGCTGGCCCGGAACGCGGAAGAATTGAACGCGCACGGCGGCGGGCTCGACCCGAGCTTCGATCTCGCGCGGCGCTCCATCTCGCGCGACGCGACCGAGGCCCTCGCCAGCTACCGCGACCAGAACTTCATCGGCTCGCGCTTCATCCTGAACCGCATCACGGACAACTGTGTGACCTGCCACACCAAGCTTCCGGCCGAACGGCAGTTCGGTCCGGGCAAGGCGTTTCTCGACAGCATCGACATGGAGAAGCTGCCGCTCACGGTGCGCGCCAACCTGCAGATCGCGGCGAGGCAGTTCGCGGACGCGCAGAAGACCTACGAAGACGTCCTCGCCGATCCGAAAATGACGGCGGATGATCTGGCCGCGTTCGACGTGTTTCCGAATTATCTCCGCGTGTCGGTGGGCTCGATGAACGACACCAAGCGCCCGGCCGCGACGCTGGAGAAGTTCGCGAAGCGCGCCGACATGCCGCCCGCGCTCAAGGCCGACGTGGCGGTGTGGATCCAGTCGCTGCAGACCCTGAAACTGGATGCTGCGAAGGGCGGCGAGCTGGTGACCGCACGCGCCATGGTGGCCGACGCGCGGGCGAAAACGGCCGCGCTCAGCGATCGTTCGCGCCTGGTGGACTTCGTGGGCGCCATTTCGCTCGTCCACCGCTACCTGCGCGAGGGCAGTCGCAGCGACATGGAGAAGGCCGAGGCGTACTACCTGCTCGGCGTTTCCGAGTCGTTCGTGTCGCGCTCCGACTGGATCTCCGAGACGGACTACCTGCTCGAGAAGGCGATCCGCACCGCGCCGAAGTCGGATACCGCGAAGCAGTCGCTGGCGTTCCTGGAGGAATATCATCGCTCCGGGTACGTGGTGCCGGCGCGCGCCGTGCCGGCCGACATGCAGATCAACATGGACGAGTTGCGCAAGCTGGTTCAGAAGTAGACAACCGGCCGTACCGACACCGAAAAGCGAAAGCGCCCCGCGCAGCAACACGCGGGGCGCTTTTTGTTTCGGCTCGCTCGAGCGGTGCGCGCGTCAGCGGCCGAACATGTAGACAGCGCCCGCCATCAGCGAGAAGTGGCTCGCGTCACTCACGATCGTGAACCAGGCATCCGCCATGAAGGCGAACTGGCCGCCCTGGTCGATGCGGAGACCGCCGCCCAGGTCCAGGCCGAGGTTCAAATCGGTTTCGCTCACTTCGCTGCCCGGGTAGAGAAGCGTGCCGCCGTAGTACACGGGCGCGATCTCGGCGTGCGCGTCGAGAACGTGCAGCCCGAGTCCGCCGCCCGCGAAGGGCTGGATGGCCGGGTTCGACGTCTCGAACGTGTACTTGAGCTTTCCGCCGAAGTTGAAATCGCTCATGCCCACTTCCACGCCGTACGCCTCTTCGGTCTGCGACCAGTAGCCGGCGTAGCTCTCGAGCGCCCACTGCGGATGGACGGTCCCCAGGTCGAAGATGAGCCCGAAACCGAGGGTCGCGTCGATGTCCTCGGGGTTCACGACGCCCGCCTTGAGGCCGATGCCGCGCAGGGCAAGATTGGCCTGGGCCGACGCGTTGGCGGCGACGAGCATGCAAATTGCCCCGACCGCCAACACAGCGCTAATTCGTTTCATTGCATTGCCTCCATGTGAAATGCCGGCCGGCCATGGCGCGGCCTCGACACGGCTGAGCAAGCCGCGCACCAACGACGGATAATCCAAGCCGGAGGTCGTGTTTCGGTTTGAGAATGGCAATGCTATGATGGGCGCGCGACCCCGTAGCTCAGTCGGATAGAGCAACAGCCTTCTAAGCTGTGGGTCGGAGGTTCGAATCCTCCCGGGGTCGCCATCTTCTAATTCCCACGCAAGTCTGTGAGACTTGTTCTCCCTTGAACGCTCCCCGCGTTGGCCCCGTGTTGCCTGCTTGCGCCGCCGTTCTCGCGTGCAGGATCAGGGGTTGAAGTCCTGGTTGTAAGGATTCGTCTTGCTCCGAACGATTTTGACAAAAGGGCGCTGCGCGGCCGCGTGGCACCCGTTGCAGCCCGCGCTCAGCATGTTGTCGTAGTCTGCGGAGGC
>DASVAK010000148.1:0-17519 GCA_036376395.1 Candidatus Krumholzibacteriia bacterium | reverse complement strand
CTCCTTCTCCTGGCAGAGCAGCTTCTTCGCCAACGCCGTCGTGTACGCCGCCGCGGCCGCGTTGATGATCCCGATCGCAATCCTGCACCGGCCGTCGTCGGTCGTGGTTCCGCTCCCGCGCGATCCGCGCCACGGAGTTGCCGTGCTGGCGCGCTCGGCGCGCGACGCGGTCGACCTCCTGCGCCAGAGCCGCGAGCTGCGCGCGAGCCTGTGGACGCAGGCGGCGCTCTTCGCCGTGGGCGGCGCGATGAGCGTGATCGGTATCGCGCGGGTTCACGAAGTGGCGAGCGCCGGCCGCGCGCTGATTCTCGCCGAGGTCGGCGCCGCGCTGATCCTCGGGCTGATCTTCGGCGCGCTGCTGGCCGGGTGGTTCCGCGACCGCACGCTCCCCGAGCGCACCGTGTCGGTGGGCGCGCTGCTCGGCGGGGTCGCGATCGCGGGGATGGGGCGCGCGTCCACGCCGCTGCCGATGGGCATCTGGGCCGCCGTGCTCGGTATCTCGATCTCCCCCGTCTTCATCGTGACCGAAACCCTGATGCAGTCGGCGAGCCCGCGCCAGTTCACCGGGCGCGTCTTCGCCGCGCGCGAGGCGCTCATCAAGGCGGCGTTTATTGCCGCCGCGGCGCTCGCCACGCTGGTCAACGCGTTCGTTTCCAAACCGTCCATCCTGGTGGGGTTGGGCCTGTTTCTTGCTTTGCTGGGGGTCATCCTGGAACGAACACAGTGGCTCAGACTGGAGAAGCGATGAAGAAGAACAACACCTCCGCGGGCGTCACCGAGAAGATGATGAAGGAAATGTTCGCCCGCCTGCTCAACATCGAAGTCACTCCGGCCGTGATGGAAAAACTCGTCCCCGTGATCGACGGCGTGAGCGAGAAGATCGACGGCGGCCAGATGAACCTCGACACCGTCCAGGGTCAGAACACGTTCCGCGCGCTGATCTGCAGCATGATCGCGCACGGGTGGGGTCTCGGCATGCACCCCGACAACAACCCCAACGTCAACCTCGACGGCAAGATGCTCGAGGCCAAGGTGTGCAAGGACATCCTCGTGCCGATGGAGACGATGAAATCGATCCGCTACGTCAAGAAGGACCAGTACGGCCGCGTGCGCAAGGCGCTCTTCGAGCCCGACCAGAACGCGCGCATCTGGGGATCGATCGACGAAATGCTGGAGAAGCTCGCGAAGGAAAAGTGGCAGGACTAATCGCTGTGGCAAAAAGAACTTCGTCGGTGTGGAGCTGTTCGAGACGGCATTTCGGATGGACTCGAACTCGGCAGCTGAACGCACCTCGGACTCGAAAATCACGCCGGTGTTAAAAAGCCCCTTGACAACAGACAGATCGCTCCTAAACTAGAGATGTCGGTTGAGGGACGCGGTTCCCTCCAGACCCGCCATCCTTCAGGCCATTCACGCCGGGCCCCCGGCAAGGGAGAGAGTGGCCTCCGCGCCGCAAACTCTCTCTGAGTGTCAGAACTTGGGCCGCTCCATATCCATGTCATATCGAGCTTCAACCGGGCCGTCCATCCAGACGGGAGCACCCATGCAACCGCACTTTGCCAAGCGACGCCTTGCGTTCGCGGCGCAGTTGGTCGCCGCGCTCCTGCTGTTTGCTTCGACGCTCTCGAGGCCGGCATTGGGCCGCACCTGGTACATCAAGGCGGATGGGACGGGCGACGCGCCGACCATTCAGGCGGGCGTCGACCTGGCGTCCCCCGGAGATATCGTTCTTGTTGGCCCGGGAACGTACGCGGACATGTCAACCGTCGACATCGACGGTGTATCCACGACCGTTTGCGTGGCGATCAGCAAGGATATCCAGCTTGTCTCCGAGGACGGTCCGGTTACGACGACGATCGGCAATCCAGCAGTTCAGGTGGCGATCTATTTTCACGATGCCGGGGCCGGCGCAACCGTAAACGGGTTCCGTATCGCGACGACCTTCTTTCCTTACGGGTGTGTGACAGCCGCGAAGCCATCGGCAGCGCCAAACTTCCAGATCGGAATCAAGTGCCGCAACTTTTCTGGCACGCTCGTCGGGAATCATGTTGCGAACAATGGCATCGGGATCGAGCTGACGGCATCGCCGGCAATCGTGACGGAGAATGAAGTCACGTTTGCCGCTGAAGGCGTGCAGTGTGAAGCGGGTTCGGATGCACAAATTGGAAACAACGTCCTCCATGATTGCGCCATCATGATTCACTGCGTGGGCTCGGCGCCAGAGATTATTGCGAACGACATGTACGAGGGTTGCGAAGGGATCACGTCAGGAGACGGGTCATCGCCGACCGTCAGGAAAAACACGATTCATGAATTTAGCCCGCACGGGATTGTGGCGGGTGGCATGATCACCGTGGAAGATAACCGATTTACAAACACGAACCTGAGTATCTTCCTGAACGGAATAACGGGTACCGGTGTCGTGCGCGGCAATGTGTTTTACAACCAGATTTCGGGGGCGATTAGCCTCTCCGATAACCCGAACGGAACGATCATCATCGAACAGAACACGATCGATAGGACCACTTTTGGAGCGGCGATATTCTGCCAACGGGCTTCGAGCCCAATTATTCGCCGCAACATCATTGTCCATTCCGTCGGTGGCGTGAGCTGTGTGTGGTTTTCGTTTCCGACGCTTGAGTGCAACAACATCTTCGATGCGGGTTCTGGGTATGCGGGTGACTGCCCGGACCAGACGGGGGTCAACGGCAACATTTCGGCCGATCCTCAGTTCTGCGGCGCCGCGGGCAGTGGAAACTACGCGCTTCAGAGCGATTCGCCGTGCGCGGCGGGCAATCATCCAGTCGGTTACCAGTGCGAAGGAATAGGCGCCTTCAGTGTGGGGTGCGCAACCGTGTCGACGAAAGCGGCGACATGGGGCGCAATCAAGGCGATATACAGGAGGTGAGTTTTAGCAGAGCCGCAAGTTGGGGGAAGAGAAAGTGAGCAATATTGCACGCTCGGCAGCAGCCATCTGCGCGGCCGCTCTGCTGCTTGGAAGTGTTCTTGTGACATCCGCCTCACCGGCGGATAGCTACGTGCCCGGTGAGCTCGTCGTGCTCTTCAACGACGTTGACGCTCCCACCGTTGATCTCGCCGGGATCAGACCTACGACCTCAAGTCCGCAGTTGAATGCCATCTTCGCGTCGCACGGCCTCGAGACCGCGAGCGCGTTGTTCTCGGCCAGGAGCAGCGTGAAGAACGTCTACCTACTTCGGTTTCCCGCCGAGGCGAGTCTCGACGCAATCGTGGCAGCGATTCACGATCTGCCATTTGTTTCTTCCGTCGAGAAGAACTGGCTCTTCACGGTGGACGCGACGCCGGACGACTACTACTTCAACCACGACTGGAACAACTCCGGCGAGTTGGACCAATGGACGCTTTACAAGATGCAGTTCAACCGTGCCTGGGAAGTCACGACAGGCGATGCGTCGGTGATCGTGGCGGTCATCGACACCGGCCTCGACTGGGAGCACCCGGATCTCGATGATGACGTGGTGTGGATCAACACGAGTGAGGACACCAACCACAACGGCGTGTTCGACAACTACCCTGCGGCGCAGGGTGGAGATATCAACTGGGTGGACAACGATGTTCCCCCAAACGGCTACGTGGACGATGTCATCGGCTGGGATTTCTGGGATCCGGACAACAATCCCTATCCATCGGACGGTGGAAACTACGATAACCACGGGACCGGCGTAGCCTCCATCATCAGGGCCGAAACGGACAACGCGCTCGGCGTTGCGGGTGGTATGTGGTCGACGAAGCTTATGCCGTTGAGAGTCGGATACGACGGCTACATCGGACTGGCTCAGGCAATCGGTGCGGTGAACTACGCCATCGATAACGGGGCGCAGGTCGTCAACATGAGCTTCTCATCCATCATCGATGATACCGATCTTCATGCCGCCATTCAGGCGGGTGCGTCGCAAGGCGTGCTGTTCGTGGGCTCGGCCGGAGATTACAATAACGAGGACCTGCGGTACCCCGGCGCCTACGCCGAGGTGATACGGGTCGCGGCCGTCGACTCGACGCTGCACAAGACTCCTGATTCCTCGTACGGGACCACCGTCGATATCTCGGCGCCTTCCGCGTTGACCGAATTCCATGGAATCGCGACCTGTACGTTCAATCCCTCGGCAACGGCGACCATGCCGGGCGACGACCCTCCGCACATTTTCGCTTATAACCAGATCAAGACCTCGGGAGGAGCGGCCGAGGTGACCGCCGCGGTCGCTCTCCTCAGGGCGGCATACCCGTTTGAGTTGGCGTCGTTCATCAAGAGTGAGTTGTTCAGGGGCGCCAAACCGCTCGCGGATCCAACGTACGCGGGTAAGCTTGGCGCCGGCATGGTCAACCCGTACCGGTCGCTCACGAAGTGGGGTGTGGTGGCATCGGACGCGACGTGGGGCTTCACAGACGTGAGCAGTACGGTCTACGTCTCGGGCGACATAACTGTGTCCGAAGGCGCAACGCTGACCATCCAGCCGGGGACGGTGATCAAGGTGGCCCGCAATGATAACGAGCACACGGGCATCGACACCGATCGCATCGAATTCAACATCGAGGGTCACCTCATCGCGCAGGGAACATCGTCGGACCCGATTGTCTTTGACTCGTGGAATTCGGAAACGACCGAGGACTGGGTCGGCTTCTACTTCGACAGCTTGAGCGCGGGCGGCACGTTCAACTACTGCGAGATCCGGCACGCCGAGTACGGGATTGAATCATGGGTGCCGTTGGCGGTCAGGAACACGACCTTCGACGGTTGCCGCTATGCGCACGTGGCCTCACTGGCCGGCGGGGCGACGATCCGGGGCTGTCAGTTGTTCAACTCCGGCTCGTTCGGCATCTACCTTGGCACGGGAGCGTATACCACCACCGTCCGCAACACCTGGGTCAATGGCGCGGTGGGCACGGCGCTGCACTTACAGCCGTCGGAGTCGGTCACGGTCCGAAACTCCCTCTTCGAGAATGCGGCCACTGCGATCTACGTCAGCGGGGGAACAGCGAATGTCGACTCGACGTGCTCTTTCTACAACAACGACATTGGCATTCATTTCTACAACGCGGGGTCGGCATCGGTGGTCAAGAATTCTATCATCGCGGAGAATACGAGCAACGCGATCCTCTGCGAGATTTCAAGCAGCCCCCTCATCGACACCAACACCATTGGCTTCAACGGTAGCGGAATCTACTGTAGCAACGGCTCGTCGCCGAGGATTCAGCGCAACCTGATGCAAGCCTCGGGCAATGCGGTGACGGCTACATCCGCAGCATATCCTGATGTCGGCCACTACCCGGCGTCAGGTAGCCAGTCCATTGGCTACAACAGCATCGCGCATACGCCCAAGTATGTCGTGAATTACAACGTCGACCCGATTTACGCGCGGAAGAACTGTTGGGATAAGAACACGTCCCCATGTGCCCCGAGCGCGGGCTTCTTTACGGGCAGCGTTGACCGAAACTCCCCCAACTGTTGCGAGTTTGAACGCTGGGCGTCGATCGACCCGCCGCCTCCGCCTGATCCACAGGAACTGGTCTATCAGTTGCCCTTCACAGGTCCGTCTACCCCGACACCTGAAAAGCCGACGGCATCGGGCCTGGTCGCAATCGTCCCGAACCCGTTCAATCCCTCAACGACGATTCATTATTCGCTCTCAGGCGCCGGTAACGTCGAGATCACGGTCTATGACGTGGCCGGCCGACTGGTTGAGGTTCTCGTTCAGGGAATGCAACCGGCCGGACCGAACGCGGTGGTTTGGAATGGCACGGACCGACGGGGTTCACCCATGGCCAGCGGCGTCTACTTTGTTCGCATGACGACGCCGGGGCAGA
The DNA here is from genome assembly GCA_036376395.1 of Candidatus Krumholzibacteriia bacterium. GTDB lineage: Bacteria > Krumholzibacteriota > Krumholzibacteriia > WVZY01 > JAKEHA01 > JAKEHA01. Next base: position 11,678 of record DASVAK010000148.1, on the reverse strand, counting down.
CGTTCACCCAGAAAATGCTGTTGCTCAAGTGAGGGGGAAGATGAAATGAAACGGTCACTCATGCATATACTCGTGGTTTGTGGCCTGCTGGTCGCTGGCACTGCGTCCGCGAAGAACATCACGGTCACGCTTCCCATGTCCAGCGTTGACAGTTACGCAAACGACCGCGGCTCGTACTACGCGGTCAGTGTGTCTGTACCGGCAGACGTGATCGGCAAGCGGCTCGACACGGTGCTCCTCGAGTTTGCGGTGAATGCCACCGCAACAGAGGACTCTGCGGCGACTCCGGTCGTCGGGGTGTATCCGCTCAAACGCAACGCGGACGGCGGTATCAGTGACGCGGCGGGACGAATCGACACCTCGGCGTTCGAGGCGATTGTTCCCTCCGCTCGACCCGTCGCCTGCGGAGAGAATCGCATCGTCAGAGTGGACATCACCGACATCGTCAAGGGATGGATCAAGGATCCGTCAAGCAACCATGGTCTCGTATTCGGCTCGTTAACCGGCCCTTCGGTGGGAACGGTAACGCTGAAGGATCAACTGCCGAGTTCGGATGGGGCCATACAGCTGACGTTCTTCTATCAGAATCGCTTCGGGGATCGCATCTCAGAACGAAACCGCTAACCGAGAACTTCTAACCCACGAGAAGCCCCGGCCACCAGTCACGGTGGTCGGGGCTTCATCGTTGCGAAATCAGGTTCTCGAACCGGGCCCGTCAGGCGGCGGGCTCGTGGCCATTGGCGCCGTTGACCCCGTTCGCGCCGTTGGCGTTCCGTTTCTCCAGCTCCACGACGCGCCCGCCTTCCTTGTACTCCACCGAATCCATGATGTTGCGCATCAGGTAGACGCCGCGTCCGGACGAGCGCAGCAACGCTTCGCCCCGCGTCGGATCGGCGACGCGCTCCGCCTCGAATCCCTCCCCCTCGTCGCGCACGCGAATGCGGAACCGGTTCGGGCTCACGTAGAGCTGGATGCTCACCTTCTTGTCGGCGTTCGAGCGGTTGCCGTGGATGATGGCGTTGGTGATGGCTTCGTCGCACGCGAGCGGGATGTTCACGCGCGTGTCCTGGGGCGGAAATCCGAATTCCTTGAGCAGGTTCGAGATCTGGTAGTTCACCCCGATCACGTAGGCGAGGTCGCTCGGGATCAGGAAGTCCATGCGCACGGTCGAGCGCCGCATGAGGTCGGGGTGGCGCTTGAAATTGGGGACGTTGGGCAGCGCCGACGTGATCTCGCGCGTCAGGTTGATGTGGTCGAAGGGCGGCAGCAGGATCTCGTGCACACCGACCGAGTGGAGCCGCAGCGAGCTCTGCTGGTCGCAGCTCTCCAGTACCGTGAGGATGACGAGCTGCGGGAAATCGAGGCGCAGCCGGCGCAGCTCGGGGATGTCGAGGTCCTTGCCGTGGCGCTCGACGATCAGCACGAACGCGAGCGTGATGCGCTCGAGCTGGCCGAGCGCCTGCGACAGCGCGGCGAGGTCGGAATAGCGGACCGCGCCGGCGGGCGGATCCTGGCATTCGCGCATAACGCGCTCGAGGAAATCCGCCTCGGTTGCGACGATGAATACCGCCCTTCCGCTTCGCGCCGGGGGCGGGGCGGCGGGAGCGGAACGCGGTGAATCAGAAGACCTGTTGGCCATCGGCCAGAATCTCGTTCAGAGCTTCCTTGAAGTAATTGGTCGAATGGGCGGCCTCGGGTCCGACCTTTTCCTTGTACAGTTCCCAGGATTTCTTGATCTCTTCGCCGAGCGACGTCATCAGGGTTCCGTCACGCAACGCCTCGTCGCGCCGCTCGCGGTTGTACCACAAAATATCCGAGACGAGAACTCTCGCCAATCGTTTTGCGCGATCATCGGCCGATTTCCCGCCGCGCGCCTTCGGCTCGGCGGGCTTCGCCGTCGCCTCCGCCTTCGCGGGCTCGGGCGCGGGCTCGGGCGCGGGCTCGCTCGCGACCGGTGCGGGAGCGGGTGTCTCAACGGGCGCCGGCGCGGGTTTCGCCGCGGCGGCGAAATGGCTGTCGGTGGTGAGCCCCTCCATCGGAGCGCTCGCCGTCATCGTGGTGGGCGCGGGCGCATCGTCGTTGCCGAGGTCCGCCGGGCGCTGTGAAGCGACCGCGGCCGGGGCCACCGGGGCGTCGGGCGCGGCCATGGTCGCGACCCTCGGTTGCGGAGCCGCTGCCACGCCGGCTCCGACCTCCACGCGGTCCCGTTTCCCCGCGAGCATGAACACCGCGCGGCACTTCGGACAGCGCACCTTGAGCGGATTGACCGGGACCTTCTCTTCGGGAAGGAAGTATTTCGCTGCACAGCTCTGGCACTGAATGATCATGCCCTTTTCACCTCGTCCGGGCTTCGCGTCGCCGCGACGGGAAGCGCCGGTGAGAGTGAGCAACAATCACGCCAGCGACCGGAGCCCGGGCCGGCGCGCGCCGGACACGCCGCGGGAGGGAACAAAATTCCGCCCCGCGCGCCGCAGGGGCGAACGGGGCGGAACGGGTGACGCGATCGCGCGCGAACGCTGCGCTCTCAGTACTGCTCCCAGGCGAACCCGACGCGGACTCCCCAGTAGCTCAGCGTCGAGTCGTCGCCGCGCAGGTTCTCGCCGGTGAGCCCGAGCGTGTACCTCGCGTTCGCGATCAGCGCGGCGCCGCTCTGGAAGGGGATGATCAGCCCGGCTTCGGGCATGACGCCCCACTCCCACGAGTCGACTTCCCACTCGGCCAGGCCGACGCGAAGGGTCTGGATCAGCCAGAATCCGCCCGCGTTGATCCCGAAGTAGGGCCGCGTGCCGCCCTCGACGCCGAGATAACGGTGAAGGCCCAGCATGATCGGGAACGAGTTGATGTAGCGATCCTGCGAGCCGGTGATGGTGATGCCCGCGTTGTCGCTCTCCACCTCGATGCTCTCGGTGGTGCGCTCGTGGAGGACTTCCCACGAGGTCGTGAGCCCGATCGTTGTCTTGTCGTTGATCAGCTTGCGGAAGTCCATCCCGAAGCCGCGGTAGCTCGTCTCATCGACGAACTTCTTGGTATCCCCGTCCGGGATCGAAATGTTCCACGTCGCCGCGCCGAACCACCGCTGCGCGCTCGACACGCCCGGGACGCACAGCAGTGCGGTTCCGGCGAACAGAATGGTGCGAATGATCTTCATGCGTTCCTCCTACTTTCCCGCGCCCAGGTACTTGGACTGGGCGAATGCCTGGTCGATGCCGCGCTCGATGCGCTGCGCATTGGTTCCCTTGTCCGCGAGTCCGTTGAGACCCGCCGACCAGACCGGCGGAACGCGCTGCCCGCTGGAATCGGTCCGGTGAGGCTCCGTCATCGTGATCAGGATGGTGCCGACGCTGTAGGAGTACGCCACACCGCCGCTCGGATACCACGGGTACCATCCCCAGTATGGCGGGTAGTAGCCGTACCAGTAATCCCAGTACCAGCCGTAATAGGCGTAGCCGACGTAGTCCTGGACGGTCGCCCCCACGAGCACGTGCACGTCCGCGGTGTCGATCTCGGGCGAGCCCGGCGCGTCGTTGACGCGCGTGAAACCCAGCGCCTCCATGTTGGACGCGATGGAGGCGAGAATCTCGTCGTCGTAATTACGGCCGACGTTGTCCTCGTCGCCTTCACCGACGAGGTGGATGATGGTGTCCGGCATCGCGTACGTGGTGAGCGCGCCGAAATCGACCGTCTTGTCGAACAGCGTGACCACCGTGTCCGTCTCGGACACGGTGAGCTCGTCACCGGGATAGCACGACACGAAAAGCGCGAGGGCGAGCAGCAGAAATGCGCCGCCCGCCACGAGAGTGTTGCGATGGATCATGGCCCGGGGCTCCCTTCAAGCGTTGTGGGCGATTACAGGCCGACCCTACGTCAACCTGCCCGCCCCATCAAGCCAAAAGGGACTCAGCGGTGCGGAATAGTTGCGCCCCGCGGCGCGAAGGACGGAAGGCCCAGCGATGGGATGTCGCGCTTCATGACCGATGCTTCCAGGTTGAGGAGCGCCACCTTGCGCCACCGCCCCCCGCCGTAGCCGCCCGTGTCGCCGCTCTTCCGCACCACGCGGTGGCACGGGATCACGATCGCGATGCGGTTCGCGCCGTTGGCAGTCCCCGCCGCGCGCACCGCGCCCGGGGCACCCACGCGCGCCGCGAGCGCCTCGTAGCTCACCGTCTCGCCGTAGGGGATGTCGCGCAGCGCGCGCCACACGCGTTCCTGGAACGGCGTGCCCGGCGCGGCCAGCGGCAGATCGAACGACGTGCGCGTGCCGGCGAAGTACTCGCCCATCTGCGCGCGCAGCGCCGCGAGCACGTCGTTGCTTCCGGGCACGACGGCCGTGTTGAAGCGGCGGCGCACCGACTCGATCTGCTTCTCGAGCATGCGCCGCGACGCGAACTCGACCAGGCACACCGCGTCGTCGGTGGCGCCGTAGATCATCGGCCCGAGCGACGTCTCCTCGAGGCTCACGCGCACGCACCGCGATGACTCCGCGCGTCCGGGCGTCGCCCCGAAGAGTTTCGTGAAGGCATCGCGGAAGCCGCTGTGCGATTCGTAGCCGTGGTCGAAGACGGCGTCGTCGATGCGCGCGCCCTCGCGCAGCGACGCCAGCGCGCCGCCCAGGCGCCGTCCCCGGCAGTAGGCCTGGAACGTCATTCCGAAACGATCCTGGAAGTAGCGCCGCACGCGCGCGGGCTCGATGCCCATGGCGCGGACTTCGGCGTCGGGGATGCGCTCGCCCGGATTGGCATCGACGCGTTCGAGCAACTGCTCGATCCACTCCGGCGCCCCGCCCGTGACGTGCATGGGCCGGCACCGTTTGCACGGCCGGTACCCGGCGAAGACGGCGTCCTCGGTGCGCGAGAAGAACTCGCGGTTCTCGGGCCGCGCCGGTCTCGATGGGCACGACGGCAGACAGAAGATCCCGGTCGTGCGCACGGCAACGAAGAACACCCCGTCGTACGACCCGTCGCGGTTGTCCACCGCGCGTTCCATTTCCTGGATTGAAGGCACGTGTTTCATATGGCTCCTCCCGTATCCGGGAGCCAACGTAGCCCCGACGATAGCGCGTCGCCACCGCAGATTGGACGCGCAATTCGAAATTTTTCAGGAAATCGTGGCGGCGCTGTCGCCCTCGCCCAGGATGGCGCGCAGGTGCACCCGGGCGCGGCGGCCGTCCGGGCTCGCGAGCCCCGGATCCGACTCGAGGAGCGAACGCACGCCGGCGCTGGCGCGCTCGACCAGTGCGCGGTCGCGCAGCGGGTTCGCCACCTTGAACGCGGGCACGCCGTGCTGGCGGGTGCCGAGGAACTCGCCCGGGCCGCGCAGCCGCAGGTCCTCCTCGGCGATGCGGAAGCCGTCCGCCTCGCGCACCATGACGTCGAGCCGCTCCATCGCCTCGGGCGACGCGCCGTCGCCCGCCAGCAGGAAGCAGTAGCCCTCCTTGCCGCCGCGGCCGACGCGCCCGCGCAGCTGGTGGAGCTGTGAGAGACCAAAACGTTCCGCCTGGTGAATGGCCATGATGGTGGCCTGCGGGACGTGGACGCCGACCTCGACCACGGTGGTGGCGATCAGCACGCGCACGACCCCGCGGTGGAACGCCACCATCACCTCGTCCTTTTCGGCCATTGTCATGCGGCCGTGCAGCATGGCCATCGGAACGCCCTTGAGCGGCCCCGCCTTGAGCTCCTCGTGCGCGCTCTCGACGGTTTCCGCTTCCTGTTTTTCGGAATCCTCGATCAACGGGTAGAGCAGGTAGGCCTGCTCCCCCGCCGCCTGGCGTTCGCGGATGTACGTGTACATGGCCTCGCGCTTCTCGGGCGGCACCACGCGCGTGCGGATGGGCGCGCGCCCGGGCGGCATTTCGTCGATCACCGAGAGGTCGAGATCGGCGTAGGCGGTGAGCGCGAGCGTGCGCGGGATCGGCGTCGCCGTCATGACCAGCATGTGCGGGTCGCCGGCGAGGAGTGCGGCGCGCTGGCGAACGCCGAAGCGGTGCTGCTCGTCGATCACGGCGATGGCCAGGTGTTTGAAGCGCACCTCGGACTGGATGAGCGCGTGCGTGCCCACCACCACCTGGATGCTCCCGTCGCGCAGCCCCGCGTGGACCGCCTTCTTCTCCGGCGGCTTGAGCGACCCGATCAGGAGCGACATGCGCACGCCGATGCGCTCCATGTGCGGCACCAGGGTGCGGAAGTGCTGCACGGCGAGAATCTCGGTGGGCACCATCATGACGCCCTGGTGACCCGCTTCGGCCGCGGCCAGGAGCGTGGCCCCCGCCACCAGCGTCTTCCCCGACCCGACGTCGCCCTGGAGCAACCGGTTCATGCGCCGGTCGCGCGCGAGGTCGGCGTGGATCTCGTCGAGCACGCGGCGCTGCGCGCCGGTCAGCGGGAACGGAAGGCCGTCGATCAGACGTCGCTCGAGCTCGAAGGAGGCGCCGACGCGGTAGCGCACCGGCCGCGCGAGCCGCTCGCGGCGCGAGAGCGAGAGCGCGAGCTGCATGTAGAACAGCTCCTCGAGCTTCATGCGCGCGAGGGCGGCCTCGAACTCGTGCTCGTCGCCGGGAAAGTGGATGCCGCGGAGCGCGTCGAAGCGCGCGGGCGTGCCGTCGTCGAGAAGCGAGGCCGGGAGCGTCTCGGGCACCGCGCCCGCATAGAGATCGAGCGTGTACGCGATCAGCCCGCGCAGGTAGCGCTGGCTCACCCCGTTGGTGAGCCGGTAGACCGGCACGATGCGCGCGGCGGCCCGGCCGCCCTCGTCGTCCTCGGCGGTGAACTCGAACTCGGGGTTCACGACCTGGCGCTGGCCGCGGTAGAAACCGAGCCGGCCGCTCACGATCAGCTCGCGGCCCGCCTTGAGGTGACGGCCCAGGTAAGGCTGGTTGAACCACACCACCTGGACGATGCCGGTGTCATCGCCGAGCGCGGCGACCACCATGGTACGGCGGCGAAACGGGGCGCGCTGCGTCACCGAGAGCACGCGGCCCACGAAGGTCTGGTCCACGCCGGGCTGGAGCGTGCCGATGGGGGCCAGCTTTCTTCGGTCGTAATAGCTTCGCGGAAAATGAGTTAGCAGGTCGTTGACGTTCTCGATGCCGAGGCGTTCGAGGTCCTTCGCCCGGCCCGGGCCGACGCCTTTGAGGAACTGGCAGGCGTCCTCCAGGGATTTTTCGCGGCGGACACCCGCGGTTGTGCTTCCGGCCCGGTTCATCAACCTCTCCTTGCGTGGTAACGCGTGGTTTGATACTGTAGTGCAACCTTTCGCAAGGGTCTATAACGGAGGTACCTGTTCATGAGCCGTCGATGCGCCATCTGCGACAAAGGCCCCACCGTGGGTCATCGCATCAGCCACGCGCACAATCTAACCAAGCGCCGCTGGCTTCCCAACTTGCAGAAGATCCATATCGAACGCGACGGCAAGGTGCAGGCAGCGTACGTCTGCGCGTCGTGCATTCGAACCGGCAAGGTCCGCAAGGTCGTTTAGTTTTTCAACAGAACGGCGACGCGAACACGGCGATTCATCCGCGGGATGGGTCGCCATTTTCGTTTTGTCTGGCCGGACCGGCACGGGTGCCGGGACGACGGGACGTTTTCCACCAGATTTTTGCACAACCGTATGGGTGGTGCCGTTGACGCCCGGAAGGAACCTGACTAGACTTTCTGCCGAAGGGATTCTCGCGACATCGTCGCCCGTAGTTCTGGGACTAGTTTCCTCTTCCTGTATCCCGTTCCAAGAAGTTTACGGCGTACGTGTCACCGGGAACCCCTTTAGTTTTTCTGCCCCCCTACCCTTCCACCATCGGTATCTGATCCACCGTCAGCAGCGTCCGCGCCATCACGTTTTCCGGGTGGTGCGCGATGAACCGGCGCAGCGACTGGTCCGCTTCGCGTCCGCGCCCCTCCCTGCGCAGTGACAGCGCCAGCCCGAACACCGCATCGGCGTAGTCGGGGTTGATGTCCGCCGCCTCGGCGTAGGCGGCACGGGCGCGCGCCGCGTCGCCGCGGTGCATGAGCAGGTCGCCGCGGATCTTGTGCAGGTCGGCGTAATCGGGGCTGGCATTGGTGGCGAGCGTGAGCTCCTCCTCCGCGCGATCCAGGTCGCCGCGCTGGTAGTGGATCAACGCCGCCTTCTTGCGTGCGTCGGTGTAGGCGGGGTTGATGCGCACCGCCTCTTCGAAGCAGCGCAGCGCGTCGTCGTTCCTCCCCAGCCCGAGCATCGCCGTTCCCAGCAGGCAGTACGCGTCGGCGTGCCGCGGCACGCGCGCCAGCACGGCGTCGAAATCCTGCGCCGCATCCTCGAAGCGCTCCTCGTCGAGGGCGTGCAATCCCATTTCGAAACGCGCGGAGTACAGGTCGGGGCTGAGCTCCACCGCGGTGTGGAGGGCATCCGCCGCGCCGGCGCGATCGCCGAGCGCGTAGCGCGCCAGGCCGAGCAGGTAGTAGGCGCGCGCGTAATTGGGCGCCACCGCGACGGCGGCCAGCAGGGCGGCCTGCGCGCCCGCGAAGTCGCCCAGCGCGAGCCGCGCGAGTCCCGCGTGCGCGCGCACGTCGGCGTAGGAGGGATTGGAGTCGGCGACGCGATCGAGCTCCTGCGCGCTGCGCGCGCAGTCGCCCGAGCGGAGCAGGGTGATGCCCAGGCAGTAGCGCGCCTCGGCGTAGTCCGGGTTGATCTCCAGGGCGCGCGTGAAGGCGCCTTCGGCCGCCGCCGTCTCGCCCTGCTCGAGCAGTGCCATGCCCAGGCGGGCGTGGAGATCGGCGTAGCCGGGGTGCAGTTCCGCCGCCTGCCGGAAATGAGCCACCGCGCGCTCGTAGTCGCCCGCGTTGTACGCGGTGGTCGCGTCGTGCACGAGCGCTGCATACGAATCGCCGTCGCTCATGAGCGTGCGGAATTCGCGCACCGGCGCCAGGTCGAAATGCCGCGAATCGAGCTTTTCCACCAGGATGCGCGAGAGGGGATGGTCGCTGCGGCGCACCAGGTCAAGGGCGTGGCCGAAGGCGCGCTCGGCGGCGTCGAAGTAGCCGGCGTCGTGCTGCGCGATGCCGAGCAGGCACATGGCCTCGGTGTACTCGGGGTTCAGCTCGACCGCCTTTTCCAGGTGCGCGATCGCGCCGGCGGCATTGCCCGCGTGGTGCTCGACCACGCCGAGGTAGAAGTAGAGGTCCGGGTAGAGCGGGTTCTCGCGCAGCGCGATGTCGAAGTGGCCGCGAGCGCGTTCCAGTTCGCCGCGGTGGAAGTGGGCGAGCCCGAGCTTGGCGTGGGCCTCGGCGGCGTAGAACGCGCCGAGCTTGGCGAAGGGACTATCTCCCCCGCCGTGGATTACTCCCTCGAGCGCCTCGACGGCCTCGTCATAACGACCCTCGTTGAAGAGCGCGATCCCGCGATGGTACTGATCGCCGGCCGAACCCCTCAGCAAACGGCTCCAGAATGACACCGACCCTCCCGGGCGTCAGTCCATCTGCTTGCGTACGAACGTCGGAACCCGGAATGCTTCGGTGTTGAAGGATCGAATCGATCCGTTGTCCATGATGACGGGCTCGTCTTCCTCGTCCGGTTCCAGCGCAAACTCGATCACCGATTCACCGCGCGCCAGGATCTCGGGAAAGCTGATCACCGGCTCGTCGTCGTGATCGGGCGCGACCGCGCGGATGAGCGCGGGCGTTCTTTCTTCCTCGACCTCGACGGGCTCGATGCGCGGCGCTTCGGCGACCATCGGCCGCGGCGGCGTCAGCGTATGCGCCGGGCTGGTGGTATGCGCGACGCCCGCCACCGGCGCCGGGGCCACCTGCGCGGGAGCCATCGGGACCACCGCGGGACGCTGCGGCATGGGGACCACCGCCGGCTGTTCGTTGCGACGCCGCGCGTGCGCAACGGCGCTGGTCCCGTTGAAACCGGTGGCGATCACGGTGACGCGAACTTCCCCGTCCGGCATGGCGTCGTCGATCACGGTGCCGAGGAACACGTGGGCGCCCGCCCCTGCCTCGGAGTTCACCAGCGTCGCCGCCTTGCTGATCTGCCGGATGCCGAGCGAGCGCGGTCCCGTGATGTTGACCAGGATCGACGTGGCGCCCTCGATCGACACGTCGTCGAGAAGCGGGCTGTGGATCGCCATGCTGGCCGCGTCCTCGGCGGCGTTCGGGCCGGTGGCGACACCGGTGCCCATGAGCGCCGCGCCGCCGTTGCGCATGACGCTGCGCACGTCGGCGAAGTCGAGGTTGACGACGCCGGTCTCGGTGATGAGCGACGAGATGCCGCGCGTGGCGCTGCAGAGCACGTCGTCGGCCTTGGCGAACGCATCCAGCATCGAGGTGTTGTCGTCGGAGGTCTCGAGCAGCTTGTCGTTGGGGATAACGATCAGCGTGTCGACCGCGTCCTTCATCGCTTCGATGCCCGCTTCCGCCTGGCGCAGGCGCGGCATTCCCTCGAAGAAGAACGGCCGGCTCACCACGCCGACGGTCAGCACGCCCGCTTCGCGCGCGAGCTGGGCCACGATGGGCGCCGCCCCGGTGCCGGTGCCGCCGCCCATGCCGGCGGTGATGAACACCATGTCCGCCCCGCTGACCATGGCGCGGATCGACTCCAGGCTCTCTTCGGCGGCTTCGCGACCCACGCGCGGATCGCCGCCCGAGCCGAGACCGCGGGTCAGTTCGCCGCCGATCTGCACCTTCTCGAACGCATTCGATTCGCGCAGGACCTGCAGGTCGGTATTGACGGCGATGAAGTCCACGCCGCGGAAGCCGGCCGCCACCATGCGATTGACCGCGTTGCCGCCCGCGCCCCCCACGCCGATGACACGAAGGACGGTGAGTTTCTTTTCTTCTTCCATCTCGAAGCGCATGACTGCTCCTTACCCGTCAGATCAAACTGGCGATGGCGCGCTTGAATTGATGGAGCCCCAGTGCGAAGCGCCCTGCACGCTCCGGGACCGAATCCCCCGCCGCGACGGCCGGCGCGGTTGCTCTGAGCAATCCCACCCCGGTGGCGAATCGCGGATCGGCGACCACTTCTGACAGACCTTCGAGACCCTCGGGACGACCGATGCGGACCGGCAGGTCGAACACCTGCTCGGCCAGCTCGTGCATCCCGTCGAGCAGTGACGCGCCCCCGGTGATGACCACACCGGCCGAGAGCGAGCGCTTGATCCCGTTCGACGCGATCTGCTTGTCGATCAGGCCCAGGAGCTCGCTCACGCGCGGCTCGATGATCCCGCTCAATACCTGGCGCGTGACCTTGCGGGGGCGGCCCGCCACGCTCGCGACCTCGACGACATCGTCCGCGGGCACCCTCGTCGAGAGCGCCGAGCCGTGCGCCACCTTGAGACGCTCCGCTTCGCGGGGCGAGGTGCGCAGGCCGTACGCCACGTCGCTCGTCACGTTGTTCCCGCCGAGCCCGATCACGCCGCTCGCCACCACCGCACCGTCCGCAACCACGAGGACGTCGGTGGTGCCGCCGCCGATGTCGAGCACGACCACTCCCGCATCGCGTTCCTCGGTGGACAACACCGCCGATGCGGAGGCGAGCGGTTCGAGCACGATCTCGCCGAGCTCGATGCCCGCGAGCGTCAGCGTCTTCGCGAGATTGTCCAGCGCGGGACGCGACGCGGTCACAACGTGCACGCGCGCCTCGAGACGCGCGCCAAACATGCCGGCAGGCTGTCGTATGCCCCGCTGGCTGTCAACGATAAACTCCTG
>DASVAK010000147.1:0-13489 GCA_036376395.1 Candidatus Krumholzibacteriia bacterium | reverse complement strand
GTTCGCCACCTACTTCCGCTCCCTGAAAGTGCTGCTTTCGAGCGATATCACCAACGAGAGCCGCGCGATGTATTTCCGCAACATCCGCGAGCGCGCCGAGAAAGCGCTTCCTTTCCTGCACTTCGACCGCGATCCGTACCTGGTGGTGGACACCGAGGGGCGCCTGCGCTGGATTCTCGACGGGTACACGTGGACCACGCGCTACCCGTACTCGCGCGGGCTGGGCGATGGCGGCGTCAATTACATGCGCAACAGCGCGAAGGTGATCATCGATGCCTATGACGGCACGGTGACGGCGTACCTGGCGGACCCGTCCGACCCGCTCGTGCAGACCCTGACGAGGGCGTTCCCCGGCATTTTCCATTCGCTCGACGAGATGCCGGCCGACCTGCGCGCGCACCTGCGCTACCCCGAGGCGCTGTTTCGCGCGCAGAGCGACCTCTACGGCACCTACCACATGAACGAGCCCGCCATGTTCTACCACCAGGAAGACCAGTGGCAGAAGCCGGCGCTGAGCGAAGAGGCCGCGCGTGATCCCTTCATCCGCCACATCATCATGCGCCTGCCGGGCGAGAAGGACGCCGAGTTCATCTTCATGGTGCCGTTCACGCCGCGCGGCAAGGACAACCTGGCGTCGTGGATGGTGGCGCGCAACGACGGCGCCCGCTACGGCGAGCTGGTGGTGTATCGCCTGCCCAAGCAGAGCCTCGTGTTCGGCCCCACCCAGATCGTGAACCGCATCAACCAGGACACCGAGGTCTCGCGCCAGATCACGCTGTGGGACCAGCGCGGGTCGGAGGTGATCCGCGGCAACCTGCTGGTGATTCCGATCGAGGAGTCGCTCGTGTATGTGCAGCCGATCTACCTGCGCGCCGAGGGCGGACGCATCCCCGAGCTCAAGCGCGTCGTGCTCGCGTACCAGAACCAGGTCGTAATGGAAGAAACCCTGGAGGCGTGCCTGGCGCGGATGTTCGGCGGCGCGAAGCCGGCCACCGCCGCACCGACGACGACGACGGCCGCGACGCCCTCCGCGGTCGAGGACGCCACCACCCTCGCGCGACGGGCGCGCGAGATCTACGACCGCGCGGTGGCCGCGCAGCGCTCGGGCGACTGGGCGCGCTACGGCGACGAGCTCAACCGTCTCGGCGAGGTGCTAAAGCAGCTCGAAGCCAACGGCTCGACGAAGGGCCCCTGATGCGAGTGCCCGGAGACACGATGGATGCACCGCTGGAATTGAAAACCCCGGACTACGCGGCGCTGATCGCCGCGGAGGTGGGCATTTCGCCGCGGTCGGTGTCCGCCGTCATCGCGCTGCTCGACGACGGCGCGACGGTGCCGTTCATCGCGCGCTACCGCAAGGAAGCCACGGCCGGCGCCGACGACGCGACCATTGCGCGGACGCAGGAGCTCGTCGCGCACCACCGCGAGTTCTTCGAGCGCAAGACGACCATCCTGCACAGCATCCACGAGCAGGGCAAGCTGACGCCGGAGCTGCGCGCCGCCATCGAGGCCGCCACCACCCGCGCGCTGCTGGAAGATCTCTACCTTCCCTACCGGCCGAAGCGGCGCACGCGCGCCACCATCGCCAGGGAGAAGGGACTCGAGCCCCTCTCCGAAAGAATGTGGGCGCAGGCGGATGCCGCGGGGACACCGGAAGAGATCGCGCGCGCGTTCGTGGACGCGGAGAAGGGCGTCGAGTCGGCCGACGACGCGCTCGCCGGTGCGCGCGATATCGTGGCGGAACGCATCGTCGAAAACGCGGCGTGGCGCGCCGCGCTGCGCGAGCTGGCCTGGTCGCGCGGCCGCGTCACCTCGCGCGCCGCGCGCGGCAAGGCAGAGACGAAGAGCAAGTTCACCGACTACTACGATTTCAGCGAAGGCGTCACGCGGATTCCGTCGCACCGCCTGCTCGCGATCCTGCGCGGCGAGAGCGAAGGCTTCCTCTCGCACCACATCGGACCGGATGGCGATGAAGCGCGCGCGCTGCTGCGCTCGCTGGCGGTCAAGAAGGCCGCGTCCATCTGGCGCTCCCACATGGAACAGGCGAGCGACGACGCCTGGGACCGCCTTCTCTCCGGGCAGCTCGAGACGGAGATCCGCGCCGAGCTCAAGCTCAAGGCGGACGAATCCGCCATCGATGTGTTCGCCACCAACCTGCGCGAGCTGTTGCTCGCGCCGCCCTTCGGCGCGAGCGCGTTGCTGGCCATCGACCCCGGCTTCCGCACCGGCTGCAAGGTCGTCATCCTGGGGCCCACGGGTACGCTCCGCGACCACGGCGTGGTCCACCCCACCGAACCGCGCGCCGACATCGAGGGCACGCACCGCGCGCTCGACCGCTGGCTCGACAAGTTCAAGGATATCGCGTGTATCGCCATCGGCAACGGGACCGGCGGTCGTGAGACGTTCGCGGTCGTGAACGAGTACGTGAAGGCGCGCGGGAAGACCATTGCGGTGGTGCTGGTCAACGAAGCCGGCGCGTCGGTGTACTCGGCCTCCGAGGTGGCGCGCGCGGAGCTGCCCAACCACGACGTCACCGTGCGCGGCGCGGTGTCCATCGGCCGGCGCCTGCAGGATCCGCTCTCCGAGCTGGTCAAGATCGACCCCAAGGCCATCGGTGTGGGCCAGTACCAGCACGACGTGGACCAGAAGCGCCTGAAGGAGAAGCTCGACCAGGTCGTGGTGGCGTGCGTGAACCACGTGGGTGTCGACGTGAACACCGCCTCGGCGCCGCTGCTCCAGTACGTGTCCGGGCTGAGCGCGCGCACCGCGCATGCCATCGTCGCGCGACGCGACGCCGAGGGGCCGTTTCGATCGCGCAACGAGTTCAGGAAGGTGCCCGGGCTGGGGCCGAAGACGTTCGAGCAGGCGGCCGGCTTCCTGCGCGTCAAGGGCGACAACCCGCTCGACAATTCCGCCGTACACCCGGAGCGCTACGCGCTGGTGGAACGCATCGCGCGCGACCACAAGCGCAGTGTCGCGACCTTGATCGGCGACGCTGCCGCGGTGCGCGCGATCGACATCGATCGCTACGCGGACGACACCGTGGGCCTGTTCACGCTGCGCGACATCATCGGGGAGCTGGAGAAACCGGGACGGGACCCGCGCGACGACTTCGAGGTGACGGGGTTTCGCGACGACGTGCAGAAAATCGAGGACCTCAAGAAGGACATGGTGCTCAACGGCATCGTCACCAATGTCACCCACTTCGGCGCCTTCGTCGACGTGGGCGTGCACCAGGACGGCCTCGTGCACGTGAGCCGGGTCTCCGACCGCTACGTGACCAACCCGGCCGACGTGCTCCACGTCGGCCAGCGGGTGCGCGTGCGCGTCCTCGACATCGACCTCGAGCGCGGCCGCATCAGCCTGAGCATCCGCGACGCCTGACTGCCCTACGGCCCGACGGTGACCTCCGGCGGCGGATTGAGATCCTGGCCCACGGCGAACTCCCCGCCGTTGGGATGTTCCCTGTCGCTTATCCAGACCGCGTAGTAATGCGGATTGCTGCGACGACACGCGTCCGCGTGGACCTGCAGGACCAGGTTGTCTTCACGCTTTCCGATCTTTGCCGTCTTGTCCTTGCTCAGGCGGTCCTGCTTGCCGAAATCCGCGAACAACTTCATGTCGGGAAACTGGAAATGCGCCTCCACGTCGGGCTTCTCGCCCCGCACCAGCTTCCATTCGACCTTGTCGAGGCCGCGCCACACCATTCCGTCGGGCGAGGTGACCATCCACTTCTTCGCCGTCGGCTCCCACCGGATCTCCAGTTGATGGGTGATGGGATCGACGACCTTCCTCAATGCCGTCACCCTGGCCTTCACCTGCTTGGCGTACGTGTTCTCGGCTTTGGGCATGAAGCACTCTCCTTCTTTTCAACCGGCTGTGAGCCGGCTCCTTCGCATCGTCGCGGCCGCCGATGACGTTCACTTCTTCTCTGCCTGTGCGCGTTTCAATTCCGCGTTGTGTCCCCGTTCCTCCAGGCGCGCGAAGCGCGGGTCCCTGCGCAGTTGCGCCAGCCACGGGTCTTTCTCGACTTCGGCCAGCGCGTAGCCGTTGTCGATCGCTTTGCCGATCAGGTCGAATGCGTCGTCACGCCGGCCGAGTTGCTCGCTCGCGTGTCCGGCAAAGTACAGCACGATGGAGCTCTCCGGCGCGAGCTCGAGCGATTTCCGCATGAGCTCCTGCGCGCGCTCTTTTTCGCCCAGAACCGCGTAGTAGCCGGCCAGGCTGGCGAGCAGGTTGGCGTCATTGGGCGTGATCTTGCGCTGGTCTTCCGCAAGCTCCGCGGCGCGCCGGAAGGTGTCCATCGCCTGGCTCCGCCTGCCCGGCGTGAAGTAATACGCGTTCGCAAGGTTCACCCACGTCGAGTAGTTCGTGTCATTGAGCTTGCGCGCCTGCAGGCACATCTCCGCCGACCGCGCGTAGTCGCCCTCCATGTAGTAGAGCGCGCCCAGGAATGAATACGCGCGGAAGTTCGGCTCGGCCGCGTTGGACTTCTCGAACTGTTCGCGCGCCGCGTCCATCTTTCCCAGCCGGAAGTAACACACTCCGAGATTGAGATAGCCGTACTTGTTGTCCGGCGCGTGCTCGACGACCCGGCCGAACTGCGCGACCGCTTTCTCATAGTCTCCGAGGGAGTAGTAGTACTTGCCGAATTCGTAGTAGCCGCCCCAGTAGTCCGGCTTCATGTCGATGGCGCGCTGGTAGGTGGCTTCGGCGTCCGTGGTCCGGTCGAGGGCCGCGTATGCGGCGGCCAGGCTGCGGTACGCGAGCACGTTCTTCGGCTCGAGCTTGATGGCCTTCTCGAACTCCGGAACCGCGCGTTCCGGTTTTCCCGTTCCGTTGAGAATGATGCCGAGTGTCACGCGTGCGGGCGCAAGCAGCGTGTCGAGCGCGACGGCGCGCCGGCCGTTTTCGATCGCGGGGGACACCCACTGCGGATCCGTCGTTTCCTTGTACTTGCGCCAGTAGGCTTCTCCGAGCCCCGAGTAGGCCAGGGCGTACAGCGAGTCGTGATCGACCGCCGCCGAGAACGCGCCGATGGCGCGGTCCAGGTTGCCCTCGACCTGGTAGTTGAGGACGTAACCCTGGCCATCCAGGTAATCGGTGTAGGCCTCCGACACCGACGTGCGGCCCGCGGTGAGGACCTGCTTTTCCTGCGGAAGCAACCTCAGCTGCAACATGTCGACGATCCACATCACCGCCTCGTCCTGGAGAATCGACATGTTGGCCGTCAGGTTGTCGATCATGCCCGAGCTCAACTGCCGCGGCTCCTTGCCACGAACCTGGACCAGGTTCATGGTGACACGAAAGCGCGGTCCGAATCGTTGCACCGCCCCGGTGACCACGAGGTTGGCGCCGAGGATCTTGCGCGCGTCGGTCGGACTGGTCACCTTCATGGCGCGCACCTCGCTCGAAGGCACCGTCCACATCGCGCCGCGCAGCTGCTCGAGGTGGGTGAGCTGCGCGGTGAGGGTTTCCGTCAGGCCGTCGCAGAAGGCCTGGTTCACGGGGTCGTTCCCGACATTTTCGAAGGGCAGCACGGCCACGTGCATCTGCGTGGGCACCAGGTGGACCACCTGCCGCGCCTTCTCCCGCACGGAATGATCGAGCGCGAGCACACCCGTCACGCTCGCGACGACGGCGAGCACCGCGGCGAGCCGCAGATACCGCCGAGGCAACGTGGCCCAACCGGCCTTCCCCCCCGCGATCACGCTGCGCAGGTCATCGCGCATCTCGGACGCGCTCGCGTAGCGCAAGGCCGGGTCCTTCTGAAGAGCCTTGTCGATGATGCGCTGCAACTGCGCGGGCGCCCGGGGAACCCACTCCTTGATCGGTTTCGGGTGCGCGGCTCCGATCAGGTGAAAGACCGTCTCCCGGTTGTCCGCGCAGAATGGCCCCCGGCCGGTGACCAGCTCGTACAACACGACGCCGAGCGACCAGATGTCGGAGCGCCCATCCAGGTCGTCATCACCACGGGTCTGTTCGGGTGACATGTAGGCGCAGGTGCCCACGACCACGCCGTACCGGGTGATCCTCGTCGCGCTGCTCAGCCGGGCCAGTCCGAAATCGAGGATCTTCACGTCTCCACTGCTCGTCACCATGAGGTTGGCCGGGGTGATATCGCGGTGAATGATGTCGTGGGCGTGCGCGCACGCCAGGCCGTCGGCGGCCTCTGCGACCACGCGCAGCGCCTCCTCGACGGGCAACGGCCCGCGCTTCAGCCGGCGGTCGAGGGTCTCGCCGTCGTAATAGTTCATGCAGATGAAGTGCCGCCCGTCCGGGGCCTGGTCGATCTCGTGAACGGTGCAGATGTTCGGGTGGTCGAGCGAAGACAGAACCTGCGCTTCACCTATGAAGCGGCGCGTGGCGTCTTCGTCGTGAGTCAGAGCGGGGGGGAGGAACTTGAGCGCACGGATGACCTTGAGCCGGACATCCTCGGCCTTGTAGATGACCCCCATCCCACCGCCACCCATCCGCTCCAGGATGCGGTAGTGGGAGATCGTGAGTCCTCCGACGTCGATCGGATCGATGACCATCGGCGCAACCTCAACCGGCTACGATCGTGGTATGCCTGCCCGTGACGGTGAAGACCCGGAGAGTTGCGGGGGTCCCGGTAATCGGGACGGGGCGCATGACGGCCTCCTTCTCCCCGGACGCGAAAAAAAGGAGCCGACCGTGCGGCCACGGGGGCGTTCAGTGCTGTGGTAAGGATAGTCCGATGCCAGGAGACCGTCAACGGTCCGCCTAACGCGAGTAGGCGCCGCCCGTGATTCTTCTCCCCGCGGCGTACACCCGCGCGCTCCGGCGCTCCGCGCTCGTCGATACCGTGCACCCGCGGCGGTGACCGACACCAACGCCGCCATCTGCGGGGCGTTGCCTGGAGTGTCCGGCGACCCCGGGCGTTACCCCGACACGCGGAACTACTTCAGAAGCACCATCTTGCTCGATAACCGCAGCCCCGAATGCACGACCGTCGCAAAGTAGATCCCGGACGAGACCGCCTCACCGCGATCGCCGCGACCGTTCCAGTCGGCCCCGTACGCGCCAGGAGGATGGATGCGGTCCACGACCGTCGCCACCTGCGCGCCACGCGCGTCATAGATCGCAACCGTCACGCGACCGTGCGAGGGCACGGTGTACCTGATCGTCGTACGGGGATTGAACGGATTCGGAAAGCTGGAGATTGATAGCACCCGGGCTGCGGGCATCTCGTCCGTCGCGGTGAGAATCGCGGTGAATTTTGCCAGGAGAATGTCGGAGGCGCCGGCGCTGAAGAGGTATCCGCCGCCAAAGTCGGCGTAGCCGCTGAGCTCCCCGGTCACAAAAATGGCACCCGACGGTCCGCACGCAACACCGAGACCGGATTGGTTTCCCGTGCCGGCGAACCTCTCACTCCACCGGTGATGGCCATCGGCGTCAAACGACGCCAGGTAAACATCGCTTCCGTCAGAGCTCGTCAACTCGCCCCCGCCGAAGTTGACCGGGAACGTGAGCGGACCGGTGATGAGCAGATTCCCCTGCGGATCCAACGTCATGCTTTCGCACCCATCGACACCGGAACTTCCAATCACGCGGCCCCACTGCGGCGTTCCATCCGCGCCAAACCCGGCGAGAAGGATGTCCTGCGAACCGCCGTTGGTATTCAGGAAACCGTAGGGGAAGAGAACCGACCCATCAACCTCGCCCATCAGGATGATGTCGCCGGATTGTTCGACGACGATGGCCCCGGCCTCCTTCCACCATCCACTGATTCCGAAGCGCTGGCTCCACTGGTGCAGTCCGCCGGCGTCGAACTTGGCCAGGAACATGTCGTATCTTTGCTCGCCCGCGAGTGGTCCGCCTCCCAGGTCGAGGTCGCCACCGTAGAAATGGCCGGACACGATCACGCTGCCTGAACCGTCCGTCGTCAGGGCTTGACCCACCGACTTGTCATTGTTGACGTCTCCGCCGCCGAATCGCCGGCTCCACTGGTGGTTCCCCTCGCCATCGAACCTGGCGAGAAACATGTCGTAGTAGCCTGCGGCCGGCAGGGCTCCGCCGCCAAAATCCACGGAACCCCGGATCCTGCCCGTCACGAAGACATTGCCGGAGCCGTCAAACGCCACTGATAGACCTTCCTCGCTGGTCGCCGTGCTTCCGAAGCGTTTGCTCCACAGGTGGACACCGCCGGCATCGAGCTTGGCCAGGAAGACGTCGGTCGATCCGGCGCTCGAAAGCGGGCCGCCGCCACAGTCGATCGTCGATTCGAAGTACCCGGTGAGAACCACGTTTCCGGACGCGTCCACGTCGATCGACGTGACATGCTGCGCGAGACTGCCGCCAAACTTGCGGCTCCATTGATGCGCACCGCTGCCGTCGAATTTCGCGACTAAAACGTCCGTGCTGCTCGCCACGAGGTTGGCGCCACCCAGGTTTATCGTTCCGCCGAACTCGCCGGCAATGATGACGTTGCCCTGCGCGTCGGCCGCGACCACCTTCCCCGAGTCGGTGACCGTGCCGCCAAGACGCTGGCTCCACGAGTGAACGGGGACGTCCGCCCGCACGGGGTAATTCCCGAGCAGGAGGAGAAGCGCGAGCAAGACGGGAATTCGGAGCATGGTGGCGCTCCTTTCGGAGAGTTGAGTACTCTGGTCGGCAGGGCTTAACTATAACATGAACTGCGAACGAAAGGAAACTCTCTTACCTGTTCGCCGACGCGCGCTGCACGTGGCGGATGCGCTGCACGACGGTGATGTGGGTGGTGATCGCGAGCAGCACCATGACCGCCATCAGGAACTTGTAGCCCGCGATCAGGCCGAGCGCGAGGAGACCGATACGCTCCGGCCGCTCCATGATGCCCACCTTGCGCGGGCGTGGCTGGTCACTGCGCGTGAAAAGTTCGACGCACCGAGCCCATGAGCGCGACCATGATGAGACGAGCTCACGCGCCTGGGTGAGGTGCTGGAGCAGCTCGAAGGGGCGCGCGTGCGCCAGCAACGGCGCTCGCGGACCTGCACGAGCTCTCCCTACCACTTCAGCGATGTCAGCGTTGCGTTCCCGAGAAGAGCGCTTTGACGGCGCCCAGGGTTGTTTTCCGGGTCGCCACCGGCGACTCGTTCCACTGCGCAATCCGTGCCGCGGGGCTGCCATCGGCCGCGGTGAAGTTTCCCCCCGCGATCAGGTGTGAATTGAATTCCGTCAACGCTTTGACATCGCCGTTCATTCCCGCCCCCAGCCCGGACCAACTCGATCCGTCCCAGGCCACCACGTTCGGGTTGGGCATGCACCCCGCCGTGAATCTTCCCCCGGCGATCAGCGCACCGTTATGAAGCTGCATGTCGAACACGAATCCGCACTCGGGCACCCAGGCCGGATCCAACGACGTCCAGGTGCTCGGAGGCGTGTATTTCTCCACCAGCGCGCCGGCGCCGCCGGCGAAAAGCTCGCCTCCGAACTGCTCGTACGCATATAGGTTGTACGACGCCTGCCCGATGTACTGCCACGTGGTGCCGTTGTACGCAAAGCTCGATCCGGGAACCGAGGTCGCGTAGCTGCCCATGTAGAGCCGGTCGCCGATCGCATCGAGTGCGTTGACCCGGATCCAGTCGGAACCCTGCGGCGGCCCGAAGGTGCCCGAGGAATACCAGAGCCCGGCGCTGCCGTTCCACCACTCGATATAAGCCTGCTGCACCCCGTACGGTGGGAAGGCCTGGGTGCGCGCCGCGAAAATCTTCCCGTCGAATGACGCCACCCCGCTGGCGTCGCCCTTGAGTCCGGCGCCCAGCGCCGACCACGACGTCCCGTCCCACAGGGCCACATTCTGTACCGCGACGCCCCCTGCTTCGGTAAACTGCCCGACCGCTACCAGCTGCCCGTTGTGTGCTGCGATCGCATTCACAGTCGCGTTGTATATTCCCAGCTTCAGGCCGGACCCGAACGGCGACCATGAGGTTCCGTCCCATGCGGCGATACTGTACGCGGGCAGCCCGCCGGCCTGCGTAAAGCTCCCGCCCGCGATGAGCCTGGTGCCCAGAACGGCCAGGTCGTTCACGGAGCCGTTGAGACCGCTGCCCAGCGCGGTCCATGTTCCCGCCTGGGTGTTTGCGGGAGACGCGGGTTTTCCGGCGGCTCGGGCGAAGCCGGGAAGAACAACGAGCAAACAGAAGAGGAGAACTGCGCGGATCGGAAACCGTTCAGCCATGGCGCTCACCTCGAAGCCGCGGCCGCGGCACTCGTGAATCGGGGGTCTCCCCGGCAGATAGATCGGGGGTGTGGACCTACATTCTAGCAGAACGGCGGAGCGAGTATCAATGGAGCAGTGAACGGGTCAACGGTTCGCCGACGCGCGCTGCACATGGTGAATGCGCTGCACGACAGTGATGAGCGTCGTCACGGCGAGCAGCACCATCACCGCCATCAGGAACTTGTAGCCCGCGATCAGTCCCAGCGCGAGAAGACCGATGCGCTCGGGCCGCTCCATGATGCCCACCTTGCACTCGATGCCGAGCCCTTCCGCGCGGGCGCGGGCGTAGCTGGTCAGCACCGAGCCCATGAGCGCCACCAGGATGACGACCGGTTCGTAGACGGGATAGTCGTCGGCCTGGCGGACGACGAAGATGAGAATGCCGCCGAAGTAGGCGAACTCGCTCACGCGGTCGAGCACCGAATCGATGAAGGCGCCGAAGGTGCTGGCGCGGCCCAGCCGGCGCGCGAGGTCGCCGTCGAGCACGTCGCACAGGCCGGCGATGAGCAGGAAGATCCCGCCGCCCAGCAGCGAGCCCCGCGCCACCACCACCGCACCCCACAGGCTGAAGGCGACACCGAACGCCGACACGAGCATCGGCGAGATACGCGCCGAGGCGAGTGCGTTGACGATCGGCTCCAGCACCTTGCGGGCGCTGTGCTGAAGGGCGCGTTTGTCCATGCTCGGTTGCGAACCTATCACTCGTCACCGGGAGCGTCAAGCGAACGCGCGGCACGATGCCGCCACCCGACTCCCTTCACCACCAGCACGAACTCGCCGCGCGGCATGGTGGGATCGACCTTCGTCTTGATCTCCGCCGCGGTGCCGCGCGCGACGTGCTCGTGCATCTTGGTTAGCTCTTTCGCCACCGCGATCTCGCGCTCCGGCATGCGCGCCGCGATGGCGTCGATCACCTTGCGGAGCTGGTGCGGCGCCACGTAGAACACCGTGGTGCGCGGCTCCTCCACCAGGTCTTCCACGAGCTTCGCCAGCTCCCCGGTCTTCTTGGGCGTGAATCCGACAAACACAAACGTCTCGCACGGAAATCCCGAGAGCGTGAGCGCCGCCAGCAGCGCGCTGGGTCCGGGCGTCGTCGTCACCTCGATGCCGGCCGCGAGCGCGGCGCGCACCAGGTAGAAGCCCGGGTCCGAGATGCCGGGCGTGCCGGCGTCGGTGATGAGCGCCATCTTCTCGCCCTGCTGCATGCGTTCGACGAGTGACGGCGTCACGCGCACCTCGTTGTGGTCGTGGTACGCGACCATCGGCGTCGATATGGCGTAGTGATTGAGCAGGCGGCGCGAGTGGCGGGTATCTTCGGCGAGGATGACGTTGACGCTCTTGAGCACCTCGAGCGCGCGCAGCGTGATGTCGGCCAGGTTGCCGATGGGCGTGGCAACCAGCGTGAGCGAGCCGGGTGCGCTCATCCGGCGCGCGCGGCCGAGAGCGACGTGAGCGCCTCGCCGGCGCGATCGACGTCATCGGCCGACACGTCGAGGTGCGTCACCATGCGGATGCGCCCCGCGCCGAACGGGACCGCGAGCACACCACGTTCACGCAGTGCGCCGAGGAGCGCGTCGGGCATCCAGTGCGCGGGGTCCACGGCGATGACGAGAATGTTGGTTTCCACCGGGAAGGCGAGCGAGAGACCGGGCACCTGTTCGACGAACGACGCGAGCCGTTTTGCGTTCTTGTGATCGTCGCGCAGGCGATCGACGTGGTGGTCGAGCGCGTGGAGCGCCGCGGCCGCGAGGATGCCCGACTGGCGCATGCCGCCGCCCAGGCGCTTGCGGATCCGGCGCGCGCGGTCGATGACGTCGCGCCGTGACGCCAGCGCCGATCCGACCGGGGCGCCCAGGCCTTTCGAGAAGCACATGCTCACCGTGTCCGCGCAGGCGGCATAATCGGCGAGCGCGACGCCGGTCGCCACGTGCGCGTTGCACAGGCGGGCGCCGTCGAGGTGGACGCCCACGCCGTGGCGAAGCGCCAGCTCGCGCACGCGCTTCATCTCGTCGAGGGGGTAGATGCGCCCGCCGCAGCGATTGTGCGTGTTCTCCATCGCGATCACGCGCGTGCCGGGCGTGTGCAGTGACTCCTGCTTGATATGGGGTTCGATCTGCGCCGCGGTCATGACGCCGCGATCGCCGTCGAGCGCGTTCAGCTGCAGTCCGTGCAGCGCCGCCGCCGACGACACCTCGTAGTTCATGATGTGGCACTGCCGCTCGAGGATCACCTCGTCGCCGGTGCCGGCGGTCGAGGCGAGCCCGAGGAAGTTCCCCATCGTGCCCGACGGGACGAAGAGCGCGGCTTCCTTGTTCAGGAGTTTCGCAACCCGCTCTTCGAGCGCGATCACGGTGGGGTCGTCGCCGAAGACGTCGTCGCCCACCACCGCTTCGGCCATGGCACGGCGCATGGCGGGCGTGGGACGCGTGACGGTGTCACTGCGAAGATCGACGAATCGAACGGAAGTACTCATGGCACGCAGAGGCCGGACGCCCGTGGCGTCCTGCACGGTTGTTAGACCAGGCGGACGGAATCAGGCGTTCGCGACGAGGTCTTTCAATTCCTTCGAGACCTTGAACACGGGCACCTTGCGGTCGGGCACGGGCACCGCGTCCCCGGTACGGGGATTACGCGCCATGCGCGACTTGCGCTTCTTCACCTTGAACGTACCGAATCCACGAATCTCGTAGTGCTTGCCTTCGGCCAGCGCCTTGGAGATGGATTCGAGGAACATGTCCATCGCCGTCGCCACGTCCTTCTTGGTAAGGCCGGTCTTGCTGGCGATGTCCTCGACAATTTCGGCTTTGGTCATCGAGTGCCTCCCTGGCAGTGTGTTCGGGGACCACTGAGTCCGGGCCTGGACTGCTCTTTCGCCCGCCATTTTCATTCATAACTCGTGACAGGTCAAGGGGTTTTTGCCGGACGCCGGACCCCGCCGCGGACCCCGGAACGGCCACGGATCGCCGCCGCACGCGCCGGATTGCAATGCAAGCATCTCATTCTGGAACTGCCCCGCGCCACAACACGCCGTCATCGGGACGAACTCGGAGGCGCGGAGTCGACAGCGGTCATTCCCTTATTCGCATCCATGGAGAAGGTGGCGTTCTCATGCGGACGCACGCGGCTTGGTACGTCGGTTGCTGAAGCAAGCAACCGTGCTGCGGGGCAGTCGCCGCAGAGCAACTGCAGTCATGAGTCCACCGCACTGCTCCGCAGCCGTAAATGAAGCAACGAACGCCCGCGATCGGGAACCACCCGGCACCGCGG
>DASVAK010000125.1:0-2623 GCA_036376395.1 Candidatus Krumholzibacteriia bacterium | reverse complement strand
TTCAACATCAACGGCGCGCGCATGTTGCTGGGCCGCACAGCCGGCTACGATGTCTTCCGCGGCGGACAGCGGTTCGTCGGCACCTACGCCGGAGAAACCGCGGTCAAGCCGCAGCTGCAGGTGGTCGTGGTGGAGAACTGGCCGTCCGAGTTCAAGACGGTCCAGACGGCTAAGAAGTAGATTCGTCAGACCCTGCCAGGTAGGTTCCGAACCATTCCAGCGTTGCCTTGGTCGCATTGTCGAGCGCTTCGCTCGCGATGTACCCGTCGTCGTAGCCGTAGGTGTGGCCGGTGAGGAGGCGCAGCAGCTTCTTGTCGGCGCGGATCGTCGGCGTGTCGTAGTACTTGTACGAATCCTTCACCGGCACGGTGGGGTCGTGCTCGCCGTGGACGATGAGGTGCGGGATCGCAAGCCCCGCCGCGCGGTCGGCGGCGGCGTAGTCCTCGCGGTGGCGCTCGATGTCATCGAGCAGGGCGGTGTCGATGGAGAGCGGCGTTCCGCCCGAGATATCCTTGAACGACAGCTCGCCCTTCTCGCGCCACTGGCGCTTCTGCCGGTCGGTCCAGCGATCGGGATGCGCGGAGGCCGACCAGCTCACCAGCGCGCGCACCGAATCGTCTTCGAGCGCGGTCAGGATGGAAACCACCCCGCCGCGACTGTGGCCCCACAGCCCGATGGACACATCGCCCGCGAGGTTCAGCGTCTTTCCGCCCTGCGCCGGTTCGCGGATCCAGCGCAGCACGCCGGCCAGGTCCTGCAGTTCGCGCGCGATGGTATTGGCGCGAAACAGCGCCGGGGCGACGATGGGGGTGTCCGACACCGTCGGCGTTCCGTCCTCGGGCACGCGGCCGTTGTGGGAGAAGTCGATCGCCAGCGCGCCGAATCCGCCCGCCGCGAGCCGCGCCGCCAGCAGGGGAATGAACCCCCAGCGCCGGTAGCCCTTGAACCCGTGCGACATCACCACGATGTGCCGGACCGGATCGTCGCTGGTGAGCGGCGGATACCAGTCGGCGAGCACCGGGTGCGCGTCCTGGGTCGGGATAATGATGATATCGGGCTGGTGCAGTTCCATCGTTCGCCAAGATAGATAATGATCGCTTCCGGGGACCATAGGCAATTATCGATGTCGTTGCAAGAGTTGGGGTTGCGACGCGCCGGGCGCTCGGCTATGATTCCCCGCATGATCTCCCGAGCCCATCTGCCCGGCCTGCCCAACGGCGCTCGCGTCATCCTGGCCCCGCTGTGCGGGATCACGACCGCGCCGTTTCGTCGCATCTGCCTCGACCGGGGCGCCGACATGGTGGTCACCGAGATGATGAGCTCCGAGGCCATGACCCGGCACAAGGAGAACGACTGCAAGGCTCTCCGCGGTCTCGACGTCGCCGAGGGCCCGCTGTCGATCCAGATTTTCGGCGGCGACCCGGTGCGCATGGCCGAGACCGCCGCGCGCATCGCCGAGGCGAAGCCCGAGTACGTCGACATGAACTTCGGTTGCCCGGTGAAGAAGATCGTCAACGGCGGCGGCGGTTCGGCGGTGCTGCGCGAGGTGAACCTGCTCGGCGACATCTGCCGGGAAGTGGTGCGTCGCAGCACGGTGCCCGTATCAGCCAAGATTCGGGCGGGCTGGGACCGGCCGACGGGCGAAAAGGTGCGCGAGCTCGCACAGACCATCGAGGACGCGGGCGTGGCCATGCTGGCCATCCACGCGCGCACGCGCGCGCAGGGCTTTTCGGGAATCGCCAACTGGGACCTCATCGCCGAGGCGAAGCGCGCCGTGTCGATCCCGGTGGTCGGCAACGGCGATGTCCGCAGCGCCGACGACGTCGCGCGCATGGCGGAGCACACGGGGTGCGACGCGGTGATGATCGGCCGCGCGGCCATCGGCAATCCCTGGATCTTCGACGAAGTGAAGACGCGCCTCTCCGGCGTCGAGTTCACGCCGCCCACGCCGCGCGAGCGCGTCAACGTGCTGCTCGCCCACATCGCCGAGGCCGTGCGCCTCGACGGCGAGCCGGGCGGCGTGATCGCCTCGCGCAAGGTGATGGGCGCGTACCTCAAGCGCATGCCGCGCGCGCGCGGTGTTCGCGGCGGCCTGATGCAGTCGCGCGCGCTCTCCGAGGTCCGCGACCTGCTCGGTGCCTATCTCGACGAGATCGGGCCGCTCGCCGATGTCTCGTGCGCGGTCGACCCCTCGCTCGAAGAGTTTGCGTCGGAGTGCTGATCCGCTCCTTCTTTTCTCCCTGGTTCCCATGGATGCCGATACCCTCCGAGAGTTGTTGAACGATTTCAAGGCCGGGCGCCTCTCCGAGGACGCCGTGCTCGAGCGCCTGCGCACGCTCCCGTTCGAGGATCTCGGCTTCGCGAAGGTGGACCACCACCGCTCGCTGCGGCGCGGATTTCCCGAAGTGGTCTACGGAGCGGGGAAGACGGTGGAGCAGATCGTCTCCATCGCCGAGTCGATCGTGAAGCAGAAGACCAACCTCCTCGTCACACGGTGCGATCTCGCCGCGGGCGAGGCACTCGTGCGCCGCTTCCCGAACGGCGAGTGGAATGCCGAAGCACGCACGTTCGCGCTCGAGCTCTCCTCGCGGCCGCGGGTGGGCTACGTGCTGGTGATCACCGC
>DASVAK010000109.1:0-28425 GCA_036376395.1 Candidatus Krumholzibacteriia bacterium | reverse complement strand
CCGACACCGTGTCGAAAGACGCCGAGTGCTCCCAGTCAATTAGGGTTACTCTCAGTGATAGGCTGTCAATCGAACCATGTGCGCTGAGATTTTGTCCGTGGTTTCCGTCTTTGCAGACCAGGGGCGGCGGCGGCAGGGGATCCTCCACGCCGCCGTCGTCGCATGTGGTGAGCCCCAGCGTCGCCAACGTCACGGTTCCTCCCGTGGCCACGGTGCGCGCAATTCGGCTCTTCCGGTTCTTCTTCATTTCAAACCTCCCGTCGCGGCCGACGGAGCCGGCAGGGACTCCGTGGATAATTCGCGGCCCGTCGAGCTGGCGAGTCGCCTCGTCTCGGCGGCCCATACCGGCGCGGTGTCCGCGTCGCGCGCGCGCTCCTTCAGCGCGACCTCCAGTCGCCGGCGCATCATCTTCATCTCCGCGATGAACGTGAGATCCGATGCCGCCACCGCGCGGGCCAGGTCGAGGGCGAACGACCGCACCGCCTCGTCGTCGTACGGATCGCAAGCACGAACGAACGAAAGCGCGCGGCGCATGTGGGCCACGCTGTCGGTGCCCACCCGCATCGACAGGGAGAGCGCCTCGTCGCCCCACGCGTCACACCACACATCCGGATAGAAGCGCCGGACGACCTCGTGGTCGAAGCGCGTGCCCATGTTGAGCGCGTGCACGCCGTCGCTGTCGAAGTTGCGCCGGTTGAACGCGAGCAGCGTGATGCGAAACAGGAGCTCGACGCGTTCGTCGCGCATCTCGTAGTTCCACGCGAGGTAGTCCCCCTGCAGCCGGCCCTGCGACTCCAGCATGCGCTTGATGGGTGTGCCCGCGTACACCTCGGTGCGGCAGAAGTTGAAGGCGAAGTCGGCGTGATCCGCCATGAAGTCGAGGTTGGCGGCAACGCCGTCGAGCGTCGCCTCGGGGTCGAAGATCAGGATGTTGAACGAATTGTAGACGCCCAAGTCGCGCAGGATGCGCATCGCGCGCCGGTTGTCTTCCGCCGTGATGCGGCGGTTCAGGCTCACGATGCCCTCGTCGGAGTTGGTCTCGATGCCGACGTAGGCGCGGATCAACCCCATCTCCTTGAGCAGCGCGAACAGCTCCGGGTCCACATCGTTGGGCCGGCACTTGATGATGAGCCCGATGCGCTCCATGCCCTCTTCGCGCATCAGCTCCTGCAGGCGACGGTAACGAGCGATGTTGGGCGCCACGGTGGGCAGGAAGAAGTTGTCGTCCTGGAAGATGAACAACCGCACGCCGCGCTCATGGTAGAGCTGGCTCATCTCGGCCACGATGTTCTCCGGCGACCGGCGCCGGTAACGCGCGCCGTTGGCGTTGTCCGCGTACGCGTAGATGCAGCAGAAGGAGCAATCCGCGTAGCAGCCGCGCGACCCCACGAGGGGCGCGGCCCGGACTCCCATCGCCGAGCCGGGCTCGCCGCGCCGGTCCGGAAATGGCAGCGTATCCAGCGCCGGCAAGGGATGCGCCGGCCCCACGTCGACGCCATCGCCGCGCCGCACCACCACGCCCGGCCGCGCCGTCACCGCCCGGCCGTCGCGCACCTGCTCGCAGATCCATCGGAACGGCTCTTCCCCTTCATGGCGCACCACCGAATCGATGGCGGGATAGTCGCGCAGGATGTTCTCGAACTCGAAGGTGGCGAAGTGGCCGCCGATGGTGATGTGGCCGTCGAAGCCGCGCCGGCGCAGCTCGCCCGCCAGCGAGAGCAGCTCGCGCGCGCGGAGCTGGAACGGCACCGAGATACCGACCACCAGCGGCGCCACCGCGAGCGTCGCGTCCACGACGCGCTCGAGCGCAGAAAAATGATTGAACGGAACTATTTCCGCGGCGAAGCCGGCGTTCTGGACGGAAGAGGCAAGGTAGCGAAGGGAGAGGTTCTCTTCGAACTCGGCGCCCACCAGGGCGATGGTCGGAGCGGGCATGTCATCCTTCCCGGTCGCGCGCGTGGGGACTGCGCGGTTTCAAAGCGGCCGAAAAGGGGCGGGAGCTACGGTGAAACGTTAGCGGGCGGGCGCGGCGTCGTCAATGCTCTATTCGTAGCGGAGCGCGTCGATGGGGCTCAGGCGCGAAGCGCGGATGGCGGGCAGCATGCCGAATCCGATTCCCACAGCGGAGCAGAACACCAGGCCGATGATGGCCCACTGGCCGGGAACGCGCGCCTCGAACGAGGTGAAGAACGTGATTACGTTGCCCAGCCCGAAGCCGGCCAGGATGCCGACAATTCCCCCGATGTTGCAGAGGATCACCGCCTCGAGCAGGAACTGCAGCAGGATGTGGCGGGGATTGGCGCCCAGCGACTTGCGGATGCCGATCTCCTTGGTGCGCTCGGTGACGGAGACGAGCATGATGTTCATGATGCCGATCCCGGCCACCACGAGCGCAATGGTCCCGATCAGGAAGGCGCCGATCTTCACCTTGGCCGTCATCTTGTTGAACTGGGTGATCAGGCTCTCGCTGTTGAAGAAGTCGAAGTTGTTGTCCTGGCCCGGACGCACGCCACGCTCGCGGCGGAGCACCTGGGTCGTCTCCTCGATCGCATCCTTGACCAGCTCGGGCGACTTGGCGCGCACCGTGATGTTCACCGAGCGCGCGAACCCGTCCCGACTCAGCATGCCGTAGGTGTTCTGGAACGTGGTGATGGGGATCAGCACGTAGTTGTCGTACTGCGAACCGAACGCCGACTTCTTCTCGTCGAAGATGCCGATCACCTCGTACTTGCGGCCATCGAGGCGGATCTCGCGACCGATCGGATCGAGGAACGGAAACAGCTTCTTGCCGATCTGGTATCCGATGACGGCCACCTTGCGTCCCGCCTTTACATCGATGGCCGAGATGTTCCGCCCCAGCCCGACATAGTGGGTGTTGTTGTCCGCGTACTCCGGCGTTCCGCCCACGATGGCGAGGTTGGCGTTGGTTTCTTCGCCCTCGTACTCGGCCTTGAGGCCGAAGTCCCACAACTCGCAGCCGACCAGGTCGACGGTGGCGACCTGCTGGCGGATCGCTTCGGCGTTCTCGATGGTGAGCGGGGGGCGCTTCATCGCCTTGCGCCGCTGCTCGTCGCTCGAGAAGCCCGACGGCCACTTCTGCACCTGGAAGACCTGGCTCCCCAGGATGCTCATCTCGTGCTCCATGGTGCCCTGGATCACCGCGATCGCCGTCATCACCGCGATGATCGACGCGATCCCGGCCACGATGCCGAGCAGCGTGAGGCTGGAGCGCAGCTTGTTGGTCACGATTGCGCGCAGCGACATGGCCACGATGTCGGACGGAACCACGATGCGCTTACTCATAGCGCAGCGCCTCCACCGGATCGAGCCGCGCCCCGCGCAGCGCCGGCATGAGCCCAGCCAGGACACCCACTGCGACGGAGACACCGAGCGCGACGAGCGTGATGGGAATCGAGAGGCTGGCCGGCATCATGGTGGCGTTGATCACGGCCGACAACCCCGCGGCGATCAGCACGCCGATGATCCCGCCGCCCAGGCAGATGGACGCCGCCTCGAACAGGAACTGCGAGAGAATGCTGTGGGGCTTGGCGCCGATCGCCTTGCGGATGCCGATCTCGCGCGTGCGCTCGGTGACCGAGACGAACATGATGTTCATCACGCCCACGCCGCCCACGAACAGCGAGATCCCCGTCACCAGCAGTCCCACCAGCAGCATCACGCTCGTCACCTTGTTGAAGCCTCCGACCAGCGTGTCGAGCTTGTTGATGCTGAAGTCGTCCTTCTCGGCCGGACGCAGGCCGCGGATCTTGCGCATCTCGCCCGTGACTTCGAACTCCAGGTCCGCCAGCGTCGCGGTCGAAAGCAGCTTGACCGCGATGTTCACGTCCTGCCGCCCGCGCATTCCGCCGAATGCCTTCACGTACGCGGTGATGGGCACATAGATCTGCCGGTCGAAGCTGGGGCCGCCGCCGAAGCCGCCTCCCTGCTTCTCCATCACGCCGATGACGCGGAAGCTCGACCGGCCGATCTTGATCTCCTGGTTGAGCGGGTTCGCGGTTCCAAAGAGTGCTTCGCGCACGTCCCTGCCGATCACGCACACGTTGCGCTTGTAGGTCACGTCGAATTCGCTCAGGAAGCGCCCGACGTCGGGCTGGGCGCTCGACATCACGTTCTGCTTCTCGGTGGTTCCGATGACCGGCACGCCGGGCATCACCTCGGAGCGGTATTTCACGTCCAGATTGGTGTCCATGCTGGGATTGACCAGCGCACGGCCGCGCAGCCGGTCCTCGAGCGCGTCGGCGTGCCGCAGCTCGAGCGGTGGGCGGTTCCGGTACAGGAAGAAGTCGTTCATGATGATCCACGGCATCCGCGACACGTAGATCACGTCGGAGCCCAGCGACGAGAAGCTGCTTTTGAACGACGTCTCGAGCCCGTTGACCGCCGTCATGGTGAGGCTGACGGCGACGATGCCGATGATGATGCCCAGCGTGGTGAGCCCGGCGCGCGCCTTGTTGGCGCCCAGCGCATCCAGCGAGATTCGCCACGATTCTGCCAGGTCCATCCGCAGGCGCATGGTGGTCCTACGCGGTGACCGAACGGCGCGTGGGAGCGTCGCTCTCGATCTTGCCGTCGCGAAGCCGGATCACGCGGTAGGCGTGCTCGGCGATGTAGTCTTCGTGCGTTACCAGGATGATGGTCTGGCCGGCGCGGTGGAGCTCATCCAGCACGGTCATGATCTCGTCGCCGGTCTTGCTGTCGAGGTTGCCGGTGGGCTCGTCGGCCAGGATGATCGACGGGTTGCACACCAGCGCGCGAGCGATCGCCACGCGCTGGCGCTGTCCGCCCGAGAGCTCGTTGGGCTTGTGCTTCATGCGGTCGGAAAGGCCGACGCGCTCGATGGCGCGCTCGGCGCGCGCGCGCCGCTCCGCCTTCCCCACCCCAGCGTAGATCATGGGCAGCTCCACGTTGTGGAAGACGCTGGTGCGCGGGATCAGGTTGAAGGTCTGGAACACGAACCCGATGCGCTGGTTGCGGATGTCCGCGAGCTGGTACTCGGACATGTCGGCCACCATCTGCCCCTCGAGCGAATACGTGCCCTCGGTGGGCGTGTCGAGGCAGCCGATCACGTTCATGAGGGTCGATTTGCCCGAGCCCGACGGGCCCATCACCGCGACGTACTCGTTGCGGTGGATGTCCAGCGAGACGCCGCGCAGCGCGTGCACGGTGTCCGCACCCATCACGTACGTCTTGACGACGTCGCGCAGCGACAGGGTCGATCCGTTGGTCGAGGGCGTGGTCACTTCTTCTCCGCCGCCATTTCTTCGCCGTGCTCGTCCTTCTTCTCGTTGTTCACGGTGACCGCCGCGCCGTTGACGAGATCCTTGGAGATGGCGCGGTAGCTGCCCGACACGACCTCGTCGCCCTCGTTCAGGCCCTCGGTGACCTCGATCAGCTCGTCGCTCTGGATGCCGGTCTTGACCGCATGCGCGACCGCCTTGCCGCCCTCGACCACGAACACGATCTCGACGAAGCCGTCCTTGTCGGCGGTGAACTTCTTCTCCGCCTCCTTGCGATCCTCGCCCTTCTGCGCAAGCTGGTCGACGGTGCGCACCGCGACGCTCTGGATGGGCACGCTGAGCGCGTTGTCGTTGGTCTTCGTGAACACGTCGGCGGTGGCGGTCATGCCGGGGCGCAGCGTCTGGGGCGGATCGGTGATGGCGATCTTGATCTCGAACTCGATCTTCTGCTCCGCCGAACCGGCGGCGGTGGTGTTGGCGCTGTTCGCAATCTCGCTGACGACGCCCTTGAGCGTCTGGCCCGGGAGCGCGTCGACTTCGATCTCCGCCTCCTGCCCCACCCCGATGTTGACGATGTCGTTCTCGTCGACGTTGACCTGGGCTTCCATCTCGGAGAGGTCGGAGATGATGAGGATCACGTCGGGCTGGAACTGCGACCCGATCGCGATCTCGCCCTGCTCCTTGTTGAGATCGGTGATGGTGCCCGACATGGGCGCGTAGATGACCGTCTTGGAGAGATCGTCGCGCGCCTGCTTGAGCACCGCCTTCGCCTGCTCGACGTTATCCTGCGCCGACTGGTAACGCGCGACCTCCACCTGGTAGGCCGCTTCGGCGGTCTCGTGCGCGGAATCAGACGTGAGCTTCTGGGCGACCAGCTCTTTCGACCGGTTGAACTCCTTCTCGGTCTGGTTCATGTTCTGCTTCACCAGGGATGCATTCGCGGTCGCAGAGCGGACGTTGGCCTCGGCGCTCTCCACCGCGGCCAGGTAGCGCTCGCGGTCCAGCTCGAGCAGGAACGTGCCCTTCTCGACGTGCTGGCCCTCCACCACGGCGAGCTTGGTGATCTTGGCGCTCACATCGGCGCTGATCTTCACCTGCACCTTCGGCTGGATCTTCCCCGTCCCGTTGACCTTCTGGACGATTTTCTGCCGGCTGGCCTTCGCGGTCTGCACTTCAGGCGTCTTCTCGCCCCGGCCCTTCATCGACACGGCACCGATCGAGCCAACGACCACCACCAGCGCTCCCGCGCCGATCAAAATCCATTTCTTTCTCATTTCAAGGGCCTCCAGGAACAACCAAATCGGGGACGGTCAGATGTCTGTGAAGAATACGGCAGATACCGCGCACGGGTTTCCCGGAAGATGCCGGGAAGGCACAAGGAGAGGATGCGGCTACTGTCGGGACCGGGGCAATTCTAGCGCATGACGGCGCCCGGTTGCCAGTCCCGGGCCTTCTTCACAGGGGGGTGGGGATGTCCGTCGCGGAGGGGCCACCGGGCTGCACCGTCGCCAGCCCGAGCCCGCGGGTCACCCGGTGACCACTCGCCGTGCGCATGGGTTCGCGCCGGATGGGGGCTAGTTTTCCTTGAGCTTGCCGAGCATCCGGCTGATCAGCTCTTCTTCATGCACCACGCCGGCCCGGTAGCCGGGCTGCCGCGTCCGGTGCCCCTCGATCAGCCTGCTCTTGAGCGCCGATTCGAGGACCCGCATCAGCAGCTGTCGTTCCTCGGGCGAGAGCGTCACGTAGGTCGTGTCCATGATCGCCTCCCTTCGTCCGTAACATAGGCAAAAAAGCCCGGAGGCGGACCAGTCGGACTCGACAATTGGCGAGGGAAAACCCTATGATTTGGGCCGGTTGCTGCGTGGGCCCACAATGCGGTGGGCCTATGCCGGTTGCCAGAGAAAGGTCCCTGAACGAATGGGAAACGACTCAATACGAACCGTGATCAGGGGGACGGGCAGTTACATCCCGGAACGGCTGATCGAAAACTCGCATTTTCTCAAACACGACTTCTTCGATAACGACGGAAAGAGGTTCGAGCGGGGCAACCGGGAGATCATCGAGAAGTTCGAGGCGATCACCGGGATCCGGGCCCGCCAGTACGCAACCGACGATCAGTGCGCCTCCGATATGGCCACGCATGCGGCGCTCGAGAGCCTCTCCTCGTCAGGCATCGATCCCGAAAGCCTCGACTACATCATCGTCGCGCATAATTTCGGTGACGTCGTCGCCGGCACGCGCCGCAGCGACATGGTTCCGACCCTCGCCGCCCGGGTCAAGCACCGGCTTCGCATCAAGAACCCGCTCACGGTGGCGTACGATCTTCCCTTCGGGTGCCCGGGGTGGGTGCAGGCCGTCATCCAGGCGGACTACTTCATCCGCTCGGGCGACGCCCGCCGCGCGCTGGTGGTCGGGGCGGAGACGCTCTCCCGCGTGAGCGACCCGCACGACCGCGACTGCATGATCTACGCCGACGGAGCCGGCGCGTGCGTGCTGGAGGGAACGACCTCCGACAAGCAGGCGGGGATCCTGGCCCACACCACCCGGTCGGACACGTTCGAGGAAGCGATGCTGCTGCGGATGGGACCGTCGTACAACCCGGACTGGGACGGATCCGACATCTTCCTGAAGATGAACGGCCATCGTCTCTACGAGTACGCGTTGCGCACGGTACCCCAGGCCATCAAGGACTGCCTGACGAAGGCGGGGCTCACGATCCGCGACATCTCGAAGATCCTGATCCACCAGGCCAACGAGAAGATGGACGAGGCCATCGTGGAGCGCGTGTATCGTCTCTTCGGCACCGACCCGGCGCCGGAGCTGGTCATGCCGATGACGATTTCGTGGCTGGGAAACAGTTCCGTGGCGACCATTCCCACCCTGCTCGACCTCATGCTCAAGGGCCAGATCGAGAAGCAGGCGCTCAAATCGGGACAGCGGATCGTGCTGGCATCGGTGGGCGCGGGGATGAACATCAACGCGCTGGTCTACGCGATTCCCTAACGGTAGAGACTCTTCACGTAACCCCACGTTCGCGGTTCCGTCGCCACGGTGCACTCTCCCGGAGTGGCCGAGGTGAAGGTCGCCCGCGCTTCATTCGACCCGCACACATCCGAGTATCCGCTGATCACTCCGTACAGGTGAAGGGTGGTTCCGGAGTTGATGTACGGCGCGATGTCGGGAGTGACATCGTCGAAAGAGAACCACGTAGGCGGAGTTACATTGGAGCACGATTGGTCCGGGCAGGGATACACTTCGTGTACATTGCTCAGCCCGCACCCGCCGGGGCCCGAGTACAACGACCCGCGCCCGAGCAGCGCCGTGCCGTGGGTCGTGATGCCCAGGGGAGCGTCTGCATACCCGGCCACGGGTTGCTGGGTCACGTCGAGCGCGCGCGCCATGTACGCGTACGCGACGCCCGGTTCGGCCAGCACGTCGACCAGGTCGAATGACATGTAGGGAGAGGTCGGAGACACGCTCCATGGCACGGAAGAACTGATGAGCTGCCAGTCCCCGCAATTGGACAGAGTGCGATGGTAGACCTGGATGGCCTTGACAACCGACGGGTCCCAGTACGCAGTTGTCCACGGCTCATTGTAGAGCTCGAAGTGCACGTGCAATCCATCGCCCTGGACGGTGCCGTAGGCGCGGCCGTCAACGCCCAGCTGCTGCGCGTGTGCGCGGGAAGACACGACCGGCAGACACAGAATCGCGAGAAAAACTGCGCGGGTGAACAAACGATGAAGGTTGGTTATGGTCCAATTCCCCTTTTCACCGATAGAGACTCTTGACGTATCCCCAGGTGCTTGACTGCACCGCGGTCGTGCACGTGGCCGGTGTCGCGATGGACAGGTACGCGATCTCCTCGCTCGTCTGGCAGGTCCACATCACGCTCTGAATGACGCCGTACACGAGCACTTCGATTCCGGAATTGATGTAGGGCGCTACTTCGGGCGAGGCGCTGAATCGAAATCCCCCGTAACATTGACCCGGGCAGTCTTGGATGTTCTGGACCCAGCTCTCGCCGCACCCGCCCGGTCCGGCGATCAAGGTGCCGTGTCCGAGCAACGCGATGCCGTGCGTCGCGGTGCCGATAAATGCATCGTAGTCGTCCGGAATCGGATTACGAGCGACGTCGACGGCACGGGCCTTGTACGCGTACGCGTGGCCCGCTTCCGCCGTGCCATCCACGATCTCGAACTGGAAAAACGGCACGGAGAGGTCCGCATCCTGCCAGCTCCACGGCACGGGCTGGGCGGTGATGAGCTGCCACCCCACACCGCAATCACCGCTGGACCAGCGATATACATCGACACCATACGGCGCGGTGTACCAGAACGTATCGCCAGGCCACACGAAGCTGATTGCAAGGTGAAGACCATCCGCTTCGACGGTTCCGGTCACGCGCCCATCGAACGGGTATTGCTGCGCGAAAACATCCGCGGAGAGAAAGCATGCACTGACGAGCGTGAGAAGCAGAATCGCGCACACTCGCGCGCACCGGGAAGAAGAAGAGATTGACTTGCCAGTCAACCGGGGGCGGAACGGAGGAACGTGCTTCATGATGATCCCCTCCTGCCCGGGACCCTCATGAGTGACGGTCCGATGGCGGGGAAAATGCAGAACTGCACACGATCGCGGCCCGAGGCACAATTATAACAGGTGGAATACGCGAAGCGGCGGGAGATATGGCGTCCCCAACGGGATTCGAACCCGTGTTGCCGCCGTGAAAGGGCGGTGTCCTGGGCCACTAGACGATGGGGACCACCGGGCGTTAGAGGAGCCCGAGATTACGGGCGACGGGCGCAACTGTCAAACGGAAAGCAAGTTGCCGTAGGGGTGAGTGGACTATGTGGAAGCATCCGGCGAACGGGTCGGCGTTCGCCGGAACCGACTAGCAGCGCGTGCGGATCAGCCCCACGACACGGCCGATGATCTGCACCGTCGCGTCCACCGGGATCGATCCCTTGGCCGAGACGAGCCGCTTCATGCCGCCGTTTTCCTCGTAGCGCTTGACCGACGTCTTCTCCCCGATCTTCGCCACCACGACGTCGCCGTCTTGCACCTCGCGCTGCGGCGACACCACGATCATGTCGCCCGAGAGGATGTGGCGGTCGACCATGCACTCGCCGTCGACGCGCATGAGGAAGTTACCGGTGCCCTCGAAGAGCTCGCGGTCGACGAGATAGCTCGTGCCGTTCGGGTCGGCCGTGGCGGCCATCTCGCCCGCCACCACGCGGCCACGCATCAGGAGCGGAATCGCGTGGCCGCCGGTGGCAGGCACGGGCGAATCAGGGCGATCCAGCACGCGGATCGCGCGCGATTTCTCGCGGCCGCGGTGGATGTAGCCCTTCTTCTCGAGCGCGTGAAGATGCTGGCTTACGGACCTGGGGGAACGAAGGCCGGTGGCACGGCCGATTTCACGAACGGTGGGGGGATAACCGGTTTCGCGCGTGAACGACGCGACGAATTCAAGAATCTCCTGTTGCCGATCGGTCAGAGGATGCCTGTCCAACATCAATCCCTCCCTCGCTGCCCAGGATCTCCAGTGCGTCGCAGACCCGGCGCCCGTCCCGCTGGCGAACGGTCCCGCGAACCACGACTTCGTTTCCGTCCCGGATCGTCTCTGCCGACCGGGCCAGCGGCTCGGCGGGAACAAAGACGCGGACGGAACCGCTGGAGTCGGTCAGCTCAAAGTAACCAACCCTCTTGTTCGCACTCGACCTGAAGGTCTGGAGGTTCCGGATCCGCCCCGCCAGTTGCACGGGGACGGAGACCGGGTGGGGATGGAACTCCGACACGGTGGTTAATACGACGAACCCCTGCTTCGGGTTTCGCACGGGGGAGGAATTAGTGGGGTCTTCATCTTTTTTTGACAATCCGGCCAGCAGATCGGGCTCACCGTCCGGCGGCCGAGGGGTGGCAGGGTCGGGCGCGACCAGGATTGCAGCCTCGTCCGCCTCGTCCGGCGATCCGCCGCGTTGAGGCTCGTGGCGGCCCCTGCGCTCGTCCGCATGTTCGGCCACCCGCTGCATGAACGCCTCCCGGTCGGTCCATTTCATGTGGAGGCACCGCGCCGTGAGAAGCGCATCGGCGATGACCCGTTGCCGGTCCACCACCCATGCCGACTCGTGCACCAGCCGGGCGAACCACTCGGTGGCATCCTCGAGCGATACCGACTGCTCGACGGTCCGCTTGAAGAAGTCCCTCCGCATGGCGGCCAGGTTCCCCGGCGAGCGGTCGGCGAGCCGCGCGAGGAACTGCGACGCCTCGGCCCGGGACCATCCCGCCAGCGCGGCCGCCACGTCGCGCAGCTGGTCGCGGAACAGCACCAGGCCCCGCGTGGGCGCGAGCGTCTCCCCCACCTGGTCCGCAGCCGGCAGCGGGTGCGCCTCCCCGCGGAATGCCGCCAGCCGGTTCGCGAGCGTCATGCCGCTTCCCCGCCACCGAAGCAGTGCCAGGAAACTCACCAGGTCGTCGAAGGAGGTGATGCCGAACGACGGCGCGATGCGACCGGGCGCCCCCTCGAGGAGATGGATGCCATCCAGATCCTCCCGATCGATCAGCGCGTACGCTCGCGGATCGATCGCCTGCGCCGCGGAGCCCGGCGGCAGGATGGCGAGGATGCGAAGCAGCGCGAGGTCGATGCGCAGCACCGCGCCGAGCGGGAACGAATCGCGCGTCGCCTGCACGAAGTGATCGCCGGTGGCCGGGCTCACCGTGTAACCGAAGAAGTCGCGCAATGGCCGCGGCGACACGATCACGGTGCGTTTGCTGCGAACGAATCCGAACGGCAGCCCTTCGACCGACGCCGCGTGCGCGACCAGCTCGCGAAAGCCCGCGCTCCGGCGGTAGAGCGTGGCGAAGGCGCGGTTGTGCTCGGCGAGATCGCGAAGCGTTGCGCCCTGCGTGCGCGTCGCGGCCTTGATGGCGTCGTCGATCCCTTCCACCGGGGCCTCCAGCCACCGCGCCGCCATGCGCATCGACCGCGCGGCGGTCAGGTGCTCGACCGTCGGCACGTAGCCCACGCTGGCGCCGGTGAAGGCGCGGTTCACGATGGCGAGCACCGCGGGGCGGTCCTCGGTCGAGATCTGCAGATCGAACACGCCCCCCGCGCGCGCGTCGGCCTCGCCGGGCGATGCAAACACCGGCTCGAAGCGCGGATCGAGGGTGTACGGGTCGAACGAGGTGATGCCCAACAGGTACGCGCAGCGCGACTGGACCCCGAGCCCCGTCGCCGGACCCAGGCGCGCGCCGACATCGCGCAGGAGGCCCACCAGCCGCTCGAAGCGCGCGATGACCGGCTCCATGCCGGCACGATCGACGAGGTCCAACTCGTGCTCGATGCGCGTGCGGGACACCGCCCGCTCCTCGGGTGCCAGCAACTGCGTGTCGTTGGCATCGAGACCCAGCACGCGCGCGCGCAACGATCCGGTCGCGCTCGCGCTGAACATGTCCGACGGCGCGGCGGCGGGTGCCTCCTCGAGCGCCTCGAACAGGTCGGGCTGCACCAGCGACGCGATCAGCGCCGCGTTGGTGAACGCCTCCGGTAACTCGTCGTACGCTTCCGAGATCTCGCCGGCGGTGGCCATGGCGTGGCGGGCCGAAGGATCCCCCGCGCGTCGATCGCTGGACGCGCGGTGCTCGAAACCCGTCTCGTCGAGACTCGACAGGAGATCGAAGAGCTGCGTTCGCGCGGGTCCCACGAAGCGCACGTCCTGCATGAGCACGCTCGACACACCCAGCCCGGCGGCGCCGGCGATCGCGGCATCCTGCACGCGACGCTGTTCGTCGGGAAGGCCGGCGCGCACCTCGAGGAAAAGGCGATCGCCGAAGAGGTCGTGCAGCGGCGCGAGCAGATGTCGCGCGTCGAGCTCGCTGGCCGCCGGGTCGACGCGCGCGATCGCCACCACGCCGTCGGTGAGTCCGTCGAGGTGCGAACAGAACAGCCCTTCGCGCCGTTCGCGGCGCACCGCGCTCGCGCTCGCGATCGCGCACACGTTGCGAAGCCCGGCGCGGTCGAGTGCGAGCACAACGAGCGATTGCACCGGCTCGTGCGCCTCACCCGGCGCGCGCCAGTCGAGGAAGACCAGGGCGCCGTAGATGGGCTTGATGCCCGCCTCGCGCGCCGCGCGGTGGAACTCGACGAAGCCGTACGTGCCGCTCACGTCGGTCAACGCCACCGCGTCGAAACCGGATCGACGCGCGTGCCGGCAGATGTCTCCCGGCGAGGAGAGCCCGAGTCCGAGGCTGTAGGAGGAAAGCACCCGCAGATGAACGAAGGGACGGACGTTCCGGGTCGTCATGGCGTTAATCTAACAGAAACGGGCCGCGTCGGTGGACGCAGCCCGTTCAGTGAATGGTGAGACGCCCGGGACTCGAACCCGGTACCACTTGCTTAAAAGGCAAGTGCTCTGCCAGATGAGCTAGCGTCTCGATCGATGGCGACTGTACGAATGCGCGACAGGGCGTGTCAACGCCGGCTACGCGCCCAGCGCCGGCGCGTTGTCGTGCGGGAGTTGGAGCATCGCGGACCGCTCGGGCCCGAGCGACACGAGGTGGATGCGGCACCCGATCAAGGCTTCCATCCGGCGGATGTAGTTCATCGCGCGATCGGGCAGATCCTCGAGCTTGCACCCGGTGGTCGGCTGCTTCCAGCCCGGCAGCTCCTCATACTGCGGCTTCGCGCCTGCGACGGTGCGCGCGTCGGCGGGAAACACGTCGATGGTCTGCTTGCCGACGCGGTACGACGTGCACACCTTGATCGAATCGAACGTGTCGAGCACGTCGAGCTTGGTGAGAGCGACGTCGGTGATGCCGTTGAGCTTCACCACCGTGCGCGCCGCAACGCCGTCGAACCATCCGCACCGGCGCGGCCGTCCGGTGACGGTGCCGTATTCGCGACCGACCTCGCGCAGCTTCCTCCCCGCCGCGCCTTTGTCCTCGGTCGGAAAGGGTCCATTGCCGACGCGCGTGCAGTACGCCTTGAAGATTCCGACGATGGCGTCGAAGCCCGCGGGCGGAAGCCCGGTGCCGATCGCCGCGCCCCCCGCCGTGCACGAGCTCGACGTCACGAACGGATACGTGCCGTGGTCGATGTCGAGCAACGAACCCTGCGCGCCCTCGCACAACACGTGCTTCCTGGCCTCGACGGCGCTCCACAGCACCGGGCGCGTGTCGGTGATCATCTTGAGCAGAGGTTTGCGCACGCGCATCAGATCATCGGTGACCTGCTTCGGCTTGAGCGTCTTCACGCCGCGGAACTTCAAGATCTTGTTGTTCTCGCGCACGCGGTCCTCGACCAGCGCGCGCAGGTCCGCGGGAGAGCGTGTCAGGTCGGAGGCGCGGATTCCCTCGCGGCGCGCCTTGTCGGCGTACGCGG
Organism: Candidatus Krumholzibacteriia bacterium; assembly: GCA_036376395.1. Lineage (GTDB taxonomy): Bacteria > Krumholzibacteriota > Krumholzibacteriia > WVZY01 > JAKEHA01 > JAKEHA01. The sequence goes on along the minus strand of DASVAK010000109.1, from coordinate 13,785 downwards.
GCGAGATGCCCTTGCGCGTCGTGCCGATGCCCCCTTCGGCGCTCGCGGAACGGCGGTCTTCGGATTCGCAATCGAGCAGGATGTGGTACGGCATCACCAGGTGCGCCTGCGCGCTGACCAGGATGCGGCCCTCCACGTCGACGCCGCGCGAGCGGATGTCGTCGATCTCGGCCATGAGGGCGTGCGGGTCGATGACCATGCCGCCACCCAGCACGCACGTAACGCGCGGGTAGAGAATCCCGGAGGGCACCTGGCGGAAGGCGAAGCGCTCATTTCCGACCACGACGGTATGCCCCGCGTTGGCGCCGCCCTGGTAACGGACCACGATGTCCATCCCGCGGGCGAGATAATCGATGATCTTCGCCTTCCCCTCGTCCCCCCACTGCCCCCCGACAACCAATGTAACCGGCATGTGTGTCTTTCTTTGCGGTGGCGCGACGTGTGCGCGCACAGAAAAATCCGCCCGGGGATTTCTTCCGGGCGGAGTCGACCTTGGATCCCGCGGCTCATGATGAGCGGCGCGTCATTATAGTAGCGCCCGGGAGAGGGGTCAACGCCGCATCCGGCGCGCCCACTTCCCCCTCCCGAACGATATCTACCACTCCGCGGGCCAGCTCCCCGCCGGACCGCTGGAGGTTCCCTTCGCCGGGTTCGACGACCACGGCAATGTGCTCCCGCACGGAATCTACTGCTACCGCGTCCGTCCTGGCTCGGCGATCGCGAAGCACGCGCGCGTCATCGCTCGCTGAGTTGCGGACCGCCTGTTCTTGACGCGCGACCATCGTCGTGCTACACATTGTTGTCGCAGTACTGGCTTGGCGTTCAAGGGCAAGAACGTGTTACCCGGGGTGGCTCCCGGTCACAGCTCGAGAACAAGTTGAGTGGCCCGATCCACGAACGCTAATGCTGCAACTTTCGACGCCCCCCAACATTCGCCGCGATCCAGCGCACGCCGCTCGATCGCGACACGCGTCCGTCCATCCGGGCCCATTCGATTTCCAACGAGCTGCTTTCGTTTCTCACTGACGCTCGCCGGCCGCCTGTCATAGGGAGCAATCGTCCCGCGTGACGACGCAGCGTCCTGGCCGCGCGGTTCTTGTATTGCATTGCACCTCAAGCTCTGGAGGAAACCCATGACGCGCTTCCGATGGCGGACGACGCTCCTCGTCGTCGCCGTTGCGCTCGCGATGTCGGTGTCCGCCGCCCACGCGGCAACGCGGATCTATCTCTACGATCCGGCCGTGGTGGACGACATCGACCTCAACGCTTATCTCCTCGACGGAACCGTGAAGAAAGCCGGCGGCGGCAGCTTCGCTCCGTACGTCCAGAAAGGCCCCGCCCCATCGAGCTATCCGACCATCGACGTCTCCGCGAACAGCTTCGAGCATCTCGGCACGTCGAACGTGCAGATCGATGGCGTGGTATTCCTGAATCACGGCAACTACTACGTTCCGAACAAGGAGGCCATCGTGCTGTGGACCGTCCGCATTCCGAATGCGTCCCAGCGAGCCGCCTCCGAGTTCCAGAAAGACCTCACGCTCTCGCTCTGGATCGACTGGAACGCGGACAGCAACTGGAAACCCAGCGAGCGGATGATCACCCGGTCGTTCAACCTCGCCAACCAGTTCCCGAACGCGAACGACGAGATCGTGATCGAGTTCGTCACTTCGTTCATCGTGCCGAACATCATGTCGGAAGAGTTCCTGTCGGCACAGGCGAAGTACGGCAATTCGGACAAGGATCTTCGTTACCTGTGGGTACGCGCGCTTGTCGCGTACGACGACCCGGACGTGAGTCCGGACGGCGACCAGCTCTTCGGCGAGTACGAAGACTATCGCGTCGTCTACTTCGTCCAGCAACCCTACACCGCGAAGAACTAAAGGAGGGAACAAGCCATGCGTCGATATAATTGGATCGTTTTGCTCGGCGTGTTGTTCGTTGGCGCGTCTCTCCTGGTTGCACCGGTGTTCGCGCAGAACAATCACGCTCGAGTCTCCATGACTCCGGCCCTGGAAAAACAGATCGAGCAGGCGGCGCCCGACCAGATGATCAGCGCCGTCGTGAAGCTTCGTGAAGTCGGGCCGCCGCCGCAGGCGAACCTGGGACGCTCCGGCGTCCTGCAGCGCCTGCGTGACAACGCGGACAGGGCCCAGGCGCCGCTCCTGCGGTTCCTGGACCAGCCCTCCGTGAAGTCGCACCGCGGCCTGGTCAAAGCGTTCTGGATCGACAATCTCGTGCTCGTGCAGGCGCGCAAGGATGTGCTGGAACAGATTGCACGCCGGCCCGACGTGGTCGAGATGTTCGACAACTTCACTCTCACCCTGGACCGTCCGTCCAAGACGGACGACGGCCCCTCGCTGAGCCACCAGTCCCAGCCGTGGGACAACATCGCCTACATCGGCGCCAAGCAGGTGTGGCAGCAGTACGGCCTCACCGGCACCGGCATCAAGGTGGGCGGGCTCGACACCGGCGTGGACATCGCGCACCCCGATATCGCGGGCAAGATGTACACGACCAACCCGGCCGACCCGCACTACCCGGGCGGCTGGGCCGAGTTCGATGCCAACGGCAACCTGGTTCCCAACTCGGTGCCCCACGATTCCGACCAGCACGGCACGCACACGTCCGGCACGATGATCGGCGGAAGTGCGAGCGGCTGGGCGATCGGTGTGGCGCCGGGTGCCAAACTCATCCACGGGCTCGTGATCCCGGGCGGCAGCGGCAGCTTCACGCAGGTTGCCGGCGGCATGCAGTGGATCATCGACCCCGACAACAACCCGCTGACGAACGACGGCGCCGACGTGGTCAACATGTCGCTCGGCGCCACCGGGACGTTCACGCAGATGGTCGCACCGACCGACAACATGGTGCTGGCCGGCGTGTTCCCCAGTTTCTCGATCGGCAACAGCGGACCCAACGCCAACACCACCGGCAGCCCGGGCAACGTGCCCAGCGCGTACGGCGTGGGTGCGACGAACAACGCCGACGTGATCGCCTCGTTCTCGAGCCGCGGTCCCGTCACGTGGAACTTCGCGCCCTATGTCGGCACGTACACCAAGCCCGACATCTCGGCCCCCGGCGTGGCCATCTTCTCGGCCATTCCCGGCGGTGACTGGGAAGGCGACTGGAACGGTACCTCGATGGCGGCGCCGCACGTCGCCGGCACGGTAGCACTGATCCGCCAGGCGAACCCGAGTCTCTCGGTGGACGCCATCAAGCAGATCATCGCGCAGACCGCGCTGGATCTCGGGACCGCGGGCATGGACAACAACTACGGTTGGGGTCGCATCAACGCGTTCGCCGCGGTCAGTGCGGCGCTCGCGGGCGTCGGCACACTCGAAGGCACGGTGACGGACGCGGCGACCAGCGCGCCCCTGTTGGGCGTGCAGATCCGCATCACCGACACCGGGCAGCGCGTGTTCACCGACGCGGCGGGCCATTACAGCCTGCGCATCGTGGCGGGACCGCACACCGTCGAAGCGAGCAAGTTCGGCTACGGTGCGACGACGGCGCCGGTCACCATCGACGCCGACGTCACCAGCACGCAGAACTTTGCGCTGAACCAGCTGCCGTCCGGCGTCATTGCCGGCACGGTCACGGATGCCGGTACCCTCGCGGGCATCTCGGCCACGATCAGCGTCAAGCTCGCGGGAGTGGTTGTGATGACCGGGGCCACCGGAGCCGGTGGCGCGTACAGCTTCACCCTCCCGGTCGGCACGTACGACCTGGTGTTCAATCCCTCCTTCCCGTATCCGCTCACCACGCGCACCGGCATCGTCGTGACACAATCAGCGACGACGACGGTCAACGTGGCGCTGGATCCGGCCGAGGTGCTCGTCGTCGACGACGACGCCGGCGACACGTTCGAGACCTACTACCAGCAGGCCATCGCGGCCGCGGGCCGGTCGTATCTCACCGTGAGCTCGTCGCCGTCCGCCGCCGACATGGCGCTCTTCGAGGCCGTGGTGTGGCTGACGGGCAACGACTACCAGACGACGCTGACGGCCGCGGACGAAGCGGCCCTCACGACGTACTTGAACGGTGGCGGCCGCCTGTTCATGTCCGGACAGGACATCGGCTACGACATCGGCACCGACGCGTTCTTCGCCAACTACCTGCACGCCGACTACGTGCAGGATGACGTGGCGCTGGGCGCGGTCGACGGCAACCCGGCCAGCGCGGTCGGCACCGGTCTGTCCTTCGACATCAAGGGCGGCACGGGCGCCAACAACCAGGCCTACGCCGACGAGCTAGATCCGCTCGGCGGCGCGATCACCGCGTTCTCCTACGATCCGAGTGTTGCCGGAGCCACGTTCTCGACCAACACGGCGGTTCACGCCAACAGCGTGGGCTCCAACGGCATCACCAGCTCGGGGACCGCGGGCTTGAGCTACGAGGGGACGTATCGTCTCGTGTACTTCGGCTTCGGGTTCGAAGCGGTGGCCACGGAGAGCGATCGCACCGCGGTCATGGACCGTGTCCTCGACTGGCTGCAGGGCTTCCCCAAGATCGCGCACACCCCGCTGGGTGACACCGAGAACACGACACAGCCCTACGTCGTCAAAGCCATGATCACGTCGGACTACTTCCCGCTCGCGCCCGCGACCTGCAAGGTCGTCTACAGCGCGGACGGAGCGCCCGACGTGGCCGTGACGATGACGCCGACGGGGACTCCCAACGAGTTCGCGGGCAGCATCCCGGCGCAGCCCAGCGACACCGACGTCGACTACTACATCTCGGCCGCGGACGTGGAAGGCCACGTGTCCACGCACCCGCTGGGTGCGCCGGCACTGCGGCACCACTTCACGGTCGCGAAAGACATGGTCGATCCGGTGATCGTGCACACACCGCTTCGCAACACCAACGACCGCACCGGTCCCTACACGGTGAGGGCGCAGGTGACCGACAACATCGGCATCGAGGCGGTTTATCTCCTGTACTCGAAGAACGGCGGGCTCTACCACCGCGTGGAGATGGTGGCGGGCGATCCGCCCACCGAATTCACCGGCGCGATTCCCGGCCCGACCGTGGTCGGCGACCAGTTCGACTACTACATCCTGGCCATGGATGAGTCGTACTCGGGCAACGTCACCCGCCATCCGGCGACGGGCACGCACCACTTCTCGATCGTCGAGGAGTTCGTGTGGGACTTCGAGACGGACGACGGCGGCTTCACGCCTGTGGGCAACGTCTGGCAGTGGGGCGCTCCCACCAGCGGTCCGGGCGCGGCGCACTCGGGTTCGAACGTCTGGGCGACCATCCTGGGCGGCAACTACCCCAACAGCGCCAACGCAACGCTGACGCTTCCGCCGATCATGATCGCGGCGGATCGTCCGTACTCGGTGTTCTCCTTCTGGCACTGGTACAACATGGAGAACGAGTACGACGGCGGTAACGTCAAGGTCTCCACGGATGGAGGCGCGACGTTCACCTTGCTGACGCCGGCTCGTGGCTACGACGGAACCGCCCGCACCACCAACGCGGGCATTCCGGGGCAGCCGTGCTTCACCAACATCAAGGAGTACTGGCAGCAGGACACCTTCGACCTGTCTCCCTACGCGGGACAGGAAGTCGTTCTGCGCCTGCACTTCGGCAGCGACGGCAGCGTGGTGCGGTCCGGGTGGTACGTCGACGACATGAAGCTGCGCAGCAGCAACATCGACGACGCGGCGCCCTCGATCAGCAACGTGGTCGTCCCGCCGAGCTCGTTCAACGCGGCGGGTCCGTACCCGGTGTCGGCCACCATCAACGACCTCTTCTCCGGGGTCGCCGGTGCGTCGATGTTCTACAGCGTGAACGGCGGAGCGTACACGGAGGTCGCCATGACCCATGGAAGCGGCAGCTCGTGGAGCGCCAGCGTTCCGGGTCAGCCGGCGGGCTCGCGCATCTCGCTCTACCTGCGCGCGACGGACAACGCCAACAACGTCACGGTCAGCCCGGCCGGTGCTCCCGGCGACCACTACGCCTTCGCGATCCTGCCCAGCGCGGAAACGCTCGTCATCGTCTACGGGACGGGCGGCGCGACGACGCAGGATTACCGGACGGCGCTGGAGGCCAACGGACACCAGGCGGACTACTGGAACCAGCCGACGCAGGGTGCGCTGACGGCGGCCCAGATGCAGCTCTACAAGATGATCATTCTTGATTCACGGAGCGGCATCAGCGGCGCCGATCAGACCAGCCTGGCGGCCTTCGTCAACTCGGGCACGCAGAGCGCCAAGAAGCGCCTGTTCATGCTCGGCCGTGACCTCGCCTACAGCACGACGAGTCCGTCGACGCGGGCGTGGGTTTCGCAGTACCTGCGCGCCGATTTCGTGCAGGACAACCCCAACTACTTCCAGATCACCGGCGAGGCCGGCGATCCGATCGGCATGGGCGAGTCCTTCACCATCACCGGCTCGTATCCGGACGAGTTGCAGCGCTCGGCGCTCTACCCGGGCGGCGTGATCGTCTACAAGTACACGGGTCCGGGCGGCGCGAGCGACAACCAGTCCGAGCTTCGCGACGTGTACTCCAAGGACGGGAAGGAATATGACGGCGTGGTGCCGCATGCGCCGATCAGCCTCGACGCGGCGGCGGCGATCCGCTACAACGGATCGACCTACCGCTCCGTCCTCTTCGCGTTCAACCTGGAGTACATGACGAACCTCGCGCAGCGGGCCGATATCGTCCACCGCGTGATCAACTGGACGAGCGCGCCGGACATCGTGCACACGCCGATGCCCGACACCGAGAACACCTCGACACCGTACGCGGTGAAGGCCAAGGTGTACTCGGACAACCTCGATCCGTCGAGGATCAAGCTCACCTACGATCTCGGTGGCGGCTCGACCGAGCTGCTCATGACGCCCACCGGCGTGCCGAATGAATACGCGGCGAACATTCCCGCGCAGCCGTTCGGGACCACGGTCAACTACTTCATCTCCGCCGCCAATCTCAGCGGCGCGGTGAGTTACGACCCGGCAGGTGCGCCCACGGACAAGCACACGTTCAAGGTGATATCCGACAACATTCCGCCGGAGATCACCCACGTGGCGCTGCCTCCGTCGGCCAACCTCGCGGGCCCGTACAAGGTCAGCGCAAAGATCACGGACAACGTCGGAGTGGACCCGGCGAGCGTCGCGCTCGTCTGGAACAAGAACGGCGGCACCAACGCCACCGTTCCGATGGCGGCCGTGGGTGGAGACATGTACGAAGCCGACATCCCCGGCCCGTCGGTCGTGGGTGACACGTACAGTTACTTCATCAATGCGCGTGACCTGGCGACGGTGCCCAACATTGCGCGCAGTCCGGCGACCGGGTACCACTCGTTCCCGATCGTCGACTTCATCGCGTTCGACTTCGAAGGCTCAAACGGCGGCTTCGCGAAGACGGGTCCGGACTGGGAATGGGGCGATCCGATCGCCAACCCGGCCGATGCCCACTCGGGGACCAACGCCTGGGCCACGAAGCTCAACGGCAACTACTCAGCCAGCTCGAACTCGAAGCTCGACACGCCGCCGATCGTGGTGCCGTCGAGCAAGCCGTACGCGCTGATGAGTTTCTGGCACTGGTACGACACCGAGCAGGATTACGACGGCGGCAACGTGAAGATCTCCACCAATGGCGGTTCCACGTGGACGCTCCTCACGCCCGACATCGGATATAACGGCACGGGCAAGCCGACCAATGCTGGAATCCCCAACGAGAAATGCTTCAGCGGTCACAACCAGAAGTTCTGGCAGAAGGCCACGGTCAACCTGACTCCGTACCGGGGTCAGTCCGTGCTCCTGCGCTTCCACTTCGGAAGTGACGGCAGCGTGCATTACTCGGGCTGGACCGTGGACGACGTGCTGCTGGAGGCGGTCGACGACACCGCTGGCCCGACCTTCGTGTCGCGGACCATGCCCGCCAGCACGCTCGATACCACCGGCCCGTACACCGTCAAAGCCACTGTCGTGGACGCTCTGTCCGGCGTTGGATCGGTTGTTCTGCGATACAGCACCAATGGCGGCGCAAGCTACACGGCGGTGGCAATGTCTCCCACCGCGAATCCGAACGAGTACAGCGGCAACATTCCGGGCCAGCCGACGGGCACACGCGTGAAGGTGTACCTCGAGGCGACCGACGTTGCTTCCAACTCGTCACTGGATCCGGCGGGTGCTCCCGCGACCACGCATCAGTTCGGCATCCTGCCGACGGGCGATTTCCTGGTGGTCTTCGGCGGAACGGCGGAATCCGATCCGTCGCTGTACGCCGCGGCATTCGCCACGCTGGGCCGGACCTACGATACGTGGGACTGGGACACGAGCGGCGTTCCGCCACTCGCACTCCTGAACGCGTATGACGCGATCATCGTCGACGAAAGCTCGTATTTCGATGCGGCGCAGATCGCGGGCCTGACCGCGTTCCTCGACACGAACGATGGCTCACGGCAGCAGGTGTTCTTCCTGGGCCGTGACATGCAGTTCGGTTCGACGGCGCGGCCGTTCATGGAGAAATACACCGGCACCGTGTACGTGCAGGACAACCCCGCCTTCTTCCGGATCAAGAGCACGCCGGGCGACCCGATCGGCGCGGACGAAACGTTCGTGATCTCGGGAAGCTTCCCCGACGAGCTCAAGAAGTCGACGACGTATCCGGGAGCGGTCGGCGTCTACAAGTACAACGGCGTCGGCGCCAGCGTGGATCCGAGCGAAGAGCTCGATTACCGCGCATTCATCGAGAAGGAAGGCAAGGAGTGGGATCCGAAGATGTGGCCGATGGCTCCGACGGGACCGGATTCGCTTGCTGCGGTCCGCTACGTCGGCACGCGCCATTCGGCCGTGTACTTCGCATTCAACTTCTACTACATCCAGGAGCCTGCGCGGCGTGCGGCCATTCTCGGTCGCGCGCTCGACTGGCTCGCGTCCACCGCGACCGTCATGGTGGCGGGAAGCGCGACCAGTGATCAGCGCACCGGGAATCCGACCATTCCCGACAAGCTCACACTCAATCAGAACTACCCGAACCCGTTCAACCCGTCGACGCACCTTGAGATCGGCATACCGGCGAAATACAACGAACCGGTGAGCCTCAAGATCTACAACGTGCAGGGTCAGCTGGTGAAAACGGTGTTCGAGGGCATCAAGCCGGCCGGCTTCCACTCGTTCGCCTGGACTGGAACCGACGAACGCGGAGTGCCGGTGGCTTCGGGTGTCTATTTTGCGCGCTTCACGAGCCGCCAGGCCCAGATGACGCGCAAGATGGTGCTTCTGAAGTGATGTAGCGGGCGGCGCACCCTGGCGTTCGCCCGGCTTTCGTGGAACCCGGTCGCCGGACCTGAACAGGGTCCGGCGGCCGGGTTTCTGTTTGTCTAGCCGGCGGGCTGTCGGCGCACCCAGTCGAGCAGTTCGCGCACGCTGCCCGTGGCCAGCGCGATGCTCGTGTCGGCGGCGCCGTAGTAGAGGTGCACGGAGTCGCCGTCGCGACCGACGGTGTGGCCGCACGGAAACACCACGTTGCCCACGTCGCCGTTCTGCTCGTAGGACTCGCGCGGTCCGAACACCCATTCGTCGCCGCGGCGGATGCAGCGGTCCGGTTCGTCCAGGGCGAAGAGCGCGAGGCCAAGGCGGTAGATCGCGCCCGCCGCCGTGTTTCGCACGCCGTGGTAGATGACGAGCCAGCCTTCGGCGGTCTCGATGGGCGGCGGCGAGAGCCCGATCTTGTTGGCGTCCCACCACGCGCCGCGGCGGGACTCGAGCATCATCTTGTGATTGCCCCACTGGCGCAGGTCCGACGAATACGAGATCCACATGTGCGCGCGCGGCGCGCTCACGGGCCGGTGGATCAGCGCCCATTGCCCGCCGATGCGCCGCGGAAGCAGTGCCGCGTCCTTGTCGTCCGGCGACATCACCACGCCCAGCCGCTCGAACGTCGTGAAGTCCCGCGTGAGCGCCATCGAGACACCGGGTCCGTCGCGCGTGAAGGCGGTGTAGACGACCGCGTACTGATCCAGCTCGGGGACGAACGTGAGGCGCGGATCCTCGATCCCCCAGATCTCCTCGGGGAAGTTGTCGGGATCGGCGAGCAGGGTCGGCACGGCGTCGATCTTCCATCCGCCCACGCCGTCCGCCGAGCGCGCGGCACACAGGTGCGAATGCCCGCGGAGGTCTTCCACGCGGCACAGGAGCAGCGTGGTCCCGTCGGGAAGCAGTGTCGCCCCGGGGTTGAAGACGCTGTTGATGCGGTAGGGCCAGTCGGCAGCGGTGAGGATCGGATTGGTGGCGTGACGCTGAAAGAGCTCGGATGAATCTTGGGTCATGAGGTCGGTTGTTTCTCCTCGATGGATGGTTTGCTTTCCGCGGGTTGTTTGCTCTCCGCGGCTTGTTTGTTTTCCGCGGGCTGCTTGCTTTCCGCGAGGCGCAGCTCGAGCGTCGCCTGGAGGTAGGCGAGCGTCGATTCCGCGCCCTGGTTGGCATTGGGACGGTCGGGGTGCAGGCCGTCACGGCACCCCCCGGTGGTCGGGTCGTAAATCGGCAGGTGCAGGTCGTTGCGCCCGAGGAACCAGTCGAACGCGCGCCGCGCTTCCCGGCGCCAGCGCGTCTCCGTGGTGACGCGGTAGGCCTCGAGGCACGCCGACACCATCCCCTGCGCTTCCACCGGCTGCTGGTCGAAGCGCGCGCGCTCGCCGCCTTTCGGGTAGAAGCCGTTCGAGCCGATGGGGACAAAATGCTGCATCGCAGTGTCCGCGCGCTGCAGGTCGGCGAGCCACGTGAGCGACTCCAGCCCGGCGCGCGACATGGCCGGGTTGTTCATCGAGTGACCGCACGTGATGAGCGCGTGCGGCAGCGCGGCATTGCAGTACGAGAGGCTGTTCTCGAACCAGCGCCACCGTTCCGACCGGTTGGCCTCGTAGAGTCCCATGAGTCGGGCGGCCAGCTCGTCGCGAACCTTTTCGGCGCGACGATCGCCGGCGAAACGCTGCAGGTATTCGTCGATTCCCAGCAGCGCGAACGCCCACGCGCGCGGGCTGGTGGTCTGGCGGATGCCGGAGAGCGCCTTTTCGAACACACGCCCCGCCATGTTCTGAAGCGCGGGCGTGTTCGACCGGCCGAGCACCGTGCCCAGCGCCCACAGCACGCGGCCGTGGCTGTCGTCGGATCCCGTGTCCTCGAGCCAGCGCCGCTGGTAATCCATGAAGTTTCGGAAGCGGCCGGTGCCGGGGTTGAACGCGTACCAGATGAAGGCCAGGTAGCGGTGCGCGAGGTCCAGCGCCTCCTCGTTGCCCAGCGCTTCGAGCAGCGTGCTCACGAGCAGGGCGCGGGCGTTGTCGTCGGTGGAGTACCCTTCGGCGTAGTTCGGCACGGTGAACACCGCGTGCTGCAGCATCCCGGTCTGGTCGGTCATGTGGCGCAGGTGGTCGAGCTTGAGGGGCGGGTGCTCGCCCATGCGCTGGTCGAGCGGCTTGACCGCGAACTCGGGCGGCGTGAAGTGGCGCCGCTCCTCGCGCGCGCGCACGAAGCTCTCCATGTAACGTTCTGCGACGCGCGGCCAGACCATCTCGCGCCCGTAGAGATAGGCGCGCTTTCGCATCGCGTGCCGCTTCGACTCGTTGTCGAGCAGCTCGATGGTGGCCTCGGCGATGGCGGCGGGGTCGGCGAACGGCACCAGCGTGCCGCGCTCCTCGGCCAGCATCTCCTCCGCGTACCAGTACGGCGTCGAGATCACGGCCTTTCCCGCGCCCACGGTGTACGCCAGCGTGCCCGACGTGATCTGCGTCGCGCTCAGGTACGGCGTGATGTAGATGTCGGCGGCGCTGATGAACTCGATCAGCTCTTCGAGTGATACGAACCGGTTGTAGAAGATGACGCTGCTTTCCACGCCCTTCTCCTGCGCCAGCCATTCCAGCGAATTGCGGTACGCCTCGCCTTCGCGCAGGAGCACCTGCGGGTGCGTGGCGCCGACGACGATGTACACCACGTTCGGGTGTTTGGCCAGGATGCCGGGCAGCGCGCGAATGACGTTCTCGATGCCCTTGTTGGCGGACAGCAGGCCGAAACTCAGCAGGACGATCTTCCCCTCCACGCCGAAGAGATCCTTGTGGAAGCTCGGATCGACGAACGGCACATCCGGAATGCCGTGCGGGATCAGATCGATCTTCTCCTCCTCCACGCCGTAGACGTCGCGGAGGAAGTCGCGCCCGCGCTCGCTCATGACGACCAGGCGGCTGGACAGTCCGGCCAGCTCCTGGAGAACGGCGCGCTGGTCGCCGTTGGGCTCGCGCAGCACCGTGTGCAGCGTGGTCACCACCGGCATGCGCAGCTCGCGCAGCAGGCTGATGATGTGCCGTCCCGCGCGGCCTCCGAAGATGCCGTACTCGTGCTGCAGGCACACCAGGTCGACGTTGTTGATGTTGAGGAAGTCAGCGGCCCGGAGGTACGAGTCGATGTCCTTCTCGCCGAGCTCGAAGCGGACGCGCGGCGGGTAGGTATACCCCGTCTCGTTGTCGTTGACCGGCACGGCGAGGCACGCCGTGCCCGGGTACGCCGACGCGATCGCCTCGCACAGGTCGGTCGTGAAGGTCGCGATTCCGCACTGCCGCGGCAGGTAGTTTCCGATGAAGGCCACGCGGCGGATGGCCGACGGGCCGGTATTTGGCTGCATGGGGTTCTCCTTCCCGGCGTGGCCGCGGTGGGGGACGTCGCGGATGGGTCGGAAAAAATGGGGCCGGTTGTGCCCTGCCACCATGAGAATGGTGGCAGGGCGCCGGTTTTTGCGTGAGCGAAGTCGCCGGTTGGTTGCGACTTAGAAGCGACGCGGACGACCGCCGCCGCTGCCGCCGCCGTTGCGCGGACGGTCCTGGGCCTCGTTCACCATGAGCGCGCGGCCATCCATCTCGTAGCCGTTGAGCGCCGCGATGGCTTTCGCCATGCCGCTGTCCTCGATCTCCACGAAGCCGAAGCCACGCGGACGGCCGGTCTCCCGGTCATTGATGAGGGCCACCGACGAGACATCGCCGTGCTTTTCGAACAGCTGGCGGATCTGGGACTCGGTGGCGGTGAAGGGCAGATTGCCCACGTAAAGTTTCTTCATGTGCTTGGTTCTCCAAAGTGCCGGCATTCCGGCGAACTGGAACTCACAGCGGTCCGGCGAGTCCGGACGAGGCCGCGCTTTCCAAGACGGCACGACACGACGTCGCACCGTAACCCGTCAATCGTCGATGGATCTGGAAAAGTTGAGCGACTCTGCAAGAGGGAGGCTGAACGAATCGTTGTCCGTGGCGGTCAAGTGGGTCAAGATGAAAGGTACAGGTCTCGACCTTTGATGTAAAGCACTATCTTTTCTAGCGATCGCGGTCGAGCTTGTTCACCATCAGGCGGCGACCTTCCAGCTGGTACCCGTTGAGGGCGGAAACGGCCTCGTCGGCGCGCTGGTCCTCGATTTCCACGTAGCCGAAACCGCGCGGGAGGGCGCCGCCATGCGTCGCCAGTTGCACCGAGTGCACGCCGAACGGCGCGAAGAGCTGGCGAAGCTGCTCTTCCCGGGTGTTGAAGGGCAGATTACCGACGTAGATCTTTCTCATTGTCTTCTCCCGACTGCCGGAGAAACCGGCGTCAAGGGCTGTTGCGTTCCGATGCCGGGGATTCGGCACCGCAACCCGTCATTCGTTTCAAGACCGGGGCGTCGAAGCGTCTTACCGATGCGGCGCATTGAACGAGGCGGCCGAAGCGTTGGGATGGGTAGGTACAAAGGTACCCATTGGGGGGCCGGATGTACACAACAATCTTAACATCCGGCTGCGCAATGCCCTACGGCAGGTGGCAG
>DASVAK010000091.1:0-11353 GCA_036376395.1 Candidatus Krumholzibacteriia bacterium | reverse complement strand
CGAGCAGGAGCTGGATGTCGTTCGAGATGCGCACCAGCTCGTCGAAGTCGTCGCCGTACACCTTGATGCCGAGATCGGCGCGCACACCCGCCACCATTTCGTTCACCCGCATCTCGATGGGCTGCGAGTGCGCGAACGTCTGCCCGGGCAGGTCCTCGAGCAGCGCGGTCACCTGCTCGGTGAGCTCATCCTGCGTCTTCGCCTTCGTCCACTCCTTGCGCGGCTTGAGGGTCAGGAAGATGTCGGTCAGTTCGGTGCCCATCGGGTCGGTGGCCACCTCGGCGGTGCCGGTGCGGCTCCACACGTGCTCGATCTCGTCGGGGAATGCGTCGAGCAGCAGCTGCTCGATGCGCGTGTTGTACTCCACCGACTCGTCGATCGAGATGCCGGCCAGGCGTACCACGTTCACCACCATCGAGCCCTCGCTCAGGCGCGGCACGAATTCGGAGCCCCGCCGCGCGGCAATGATGCCGGTGGCGATGAGAATCACGATGACCGCCGCGAGGGTCGCGCGGCGGCGGTGCAGCGCGGCCGCGACGACACGCGTGTAGAGCGCGAGCGCGCCACGCATGAACGCGCTCGGCCGCTCCGCAGGCAACCGTTGCAGGAACCAGTGCGAGAGCGCGGGCGTCAGCAGGAACGAGATCAACAAGGCCCAGGCCAGCGCGAACATCAACGTGAGCGCCATGGGTCGGAACAGCTTGCCCTCGGTTCCCTCCAGCATCAGCACGGGGAAGAGCACCAGCGCGATGATCAGCATGCCGAAGAACACCGGCCGCGCCACTTCTCGGCTCGATTCCACGATGATGCGCGCGCGCTCTCCCGAATCCGGCGCGCGACCGAGCACACGCGCGCGTTCGGCGAGGCGGCGCATGTGGTTTTCCGCCATCACCACCGAGCCGTCGATGACGATGCCGAAGTCGAGCGCGCCGAGGCTGAGCAGGCTGGCCGCGATGGCGAAATCGCGCATGCTGAGCGCGGTCAGCACCATGGTGAGGGGAATCGTGATCGCGACGATCAGCCCGGCGCGGAAACTGCCCAGCAGGAAGAACAGCACGGCGACGACGAACAGCGCGCCGAAGAGCAGGTTGTGCCGGACGGTCGAGATGACGTGGTCGACGAGATCGCTGCGGTTGTAGACCACCTCGACCTGCAGGTCGGGCGGGAGCGCGGAACGGATCTCCTCGAGACGCGCCGCGAGACGCCGGGTGACGTCGTGGCTGTTCTCGCCCATCAGCATGAAGGCGAGGCCCAGCACGGTTTCGCCGCGGCCGTTCGCGACCACCGCGCCGCGGCGCACGCCGTGGCCCACGCCCACCGACGCCACCTGCGCCACGCGCACCGGGACGCCGTCGTGGCTCGCGATCACCACCTGCTCGATGTCGGCGATGGTCTCGAGCCGGCCGATGCCGTGCACGAGCAGCTCTTCGCCCGAGACGGCGAGGGTGCCGCCGCCGACGTTGCGGTTGTTCTCCTCGAGCGCGCGCACGAGGTCATCGAGCGTCAGGTGGTAGGCAAGGAGCGCGGCCGGATCGATGGTGACGTCGTACTGCTTCTCGAACCCGCCCCACGAATTCACCTCCGCCACACCCGGCACGCGCCGGAGCTCGGGCTTGATGATGGAGTCGTGGAGCGTGCGGATCTCCTCGAGTGTCCGCGTCGAATCGGTCGAGCTGACCAGGTAGTGGAAGACTTCGCCGAGGCCGGTCGCGATGGGACCCAGCGAGGGCGGCTCGATGCCGTCCGGGAGCTCGACGCCGCCCACTTCTTCGAACACGAGCTGGCGCGCGTCGTAGATGGTCGTTCCCTCGGCGAACGTGGCCACCACCTGCGAGAAGCCGAACTTCGAGACCGAACGCACGTTCTCGAGGCCCGGCAGCCCGCCGATCGCGGTCTCGATGGGGAAGGTGATCTGCCGCTCGACCTCCTCGGGGCCGAGCGCGGGCGCCACCGTGTTCACCTGCACCTGCACGGGCGTGGTGTCCGGGAAGGCGTCGACCGGGAGGTCGACCAGCGCCGCGATCCCGGCCACGGCGCCGACGAGCGCGATGATGGCGACGAACGCGCGGTGGCGAAACGCCGCTTCGACGATGCGTTCGAGCATGGGGTGCTAGTCCACGCAACCCGCGCCCATGCGCGATTTCTGCAGCTCGGACTTCACGAGGTAGCTCTGGTGCGTGACGACCTGCTCGCCGGGGTGCAGCCCCGCGACCACGGCGACACGCTCGCCCGAGGCCGGCCGCGCCTCGACGCGCCGCAGCTCGAAGAGGTCGTCGGAGAGCCGCACGAACACGAAGGCCCGTCCGTCGATGAAATGAACGGAGTCGCGGTCAATGCTGGTCTGCGTATGGTCCTCGCCCGCGAGAACGCGCGCGGTGACGAATGTGCCCGCGCGCAGCGTGTGGTCGTGGTTGGGGATCTCGGCGCGCACCTGCACGGTGCGCGTCGCCTCGTCGAGGTTGCTCGCGATCCACGTGATGCGCCCGGCGACGTCGCGGCCCGACGCGGCGGTGCGAATCTCCACGCGGTCGCCCACGCGGACGCGCGCCGCGTCGGATTCGGACAGCGACAACTTGAGCCACATGGCGTCGAGGTCGGCCACCACGAACATCACCGCGCCGGTCTCGACCACGTCCCCCATCGCCACGGTTCGCTCGACGACGGTGCCCGCGAACGGCGCTCGCAGAGGCAGCAGCGAATCGTCGTTCTCGTTGCGCGCGAAACGCTCGATGTCGCCCGCGGTCAGCCCGAGATCGGCGAGCGTCTGGCGCGCCGAGCGGGTGAGCGCGCGCGCCGCGTCGTGACGTGCGCGCGCGTCGTCGAGGTCGCGCTCGGGCGCGACCTTCTGTTCGTAGAGCTGTTCCTGCCGGCGCAGCGACTGCGCGGCCACCGCTTCCTCCGACATGGCCCGGATCAACTCGGCGCGCGCCTCGGCGACGCGCGGCGAGGAGACGGCCACGAGCGCGGTGCCGGCCTTCACCGGATTGCCGACGTCGCTGTGCACCGACTTCACCACGCCGTCCACCGGCGTGGTGATGCGGGCCAGGCGGTTCATGTTGTAGCCGAGCTCGCCGGTCGCGCTGAGCGCATCCGACGTGGAGGCGCTTCCCGGCACGGCGGCGGCGATGCCGGCTTTCGTCGCCGAATTTCCCGACGCAAAGCGGACCTTGAGTCCCTCGCCGGTGGCGAGCTGTGATGCCAGCTCGGGATGGCAGATGCCGCACTCGGACTCGGGCACGCCGTGCTCGTCGCACATCAACACCGCGTCGGCGCCCTCGACCTCCTTCATGCCCGACGCGCGCAGCTCGGGGTGGCAGAGGAAGCATTCGTCCTCGTAGAGCCCGTGCTCGTCGCAGTAGAGCCGCGCTTTGTCCTGCAGCTCGGGGTGGCAGATCCAGCAGCGGTCCTCGTAGCGCGCGTGCTCGTTGCACCACATGCGTCCCGGCTCGCGCAGCGATGCATCGCAGATGAAGCAGAGGCTGGCCGGTGCGCCGTGCGCGGCGCACAGCGCCACCGAATCGGGCGCGGCGGTGGTCGTTTCCTGCGCGTGCGTTTCGCCCGCCTGCTCGCGCGCGTTCTCTCCCTTGCCGCCGCACGCGGCCAGCACCAGGGCCAGCGCCGCGCAGGCGATGAACTGAATGAAATAGTTTCGTTTCATGACCGTTCTCCCATGTCCCGCAAGGCGGGCATGACGTGAAGTGTTCCGCACGGGCTTCCGGGCCCGGCGCGACGGATGGAAAATCACGCGCAGTGCGCGCGAACGGTCAGATCTGAAGGGGAAGCGTACGGGAGAGAGGAGGGCTGGCCAGGCGCGCCGCGCGCATGCCGACGGCGCGCGTCATGGTGTCGGGCCGGACGATATCGAGGCACGCCAGCGCCGGGGTGGCATCCGTGTGGACGGGAGCCGGACTGGTCGGCGGAAGCGAGAACGCCGTGGCGCGGCAGCAGTCCGCCGCCGAGAGCGCATGGTCGCTGGACGGAGCGTCGCAGCAATCATCGACGTGGTTGGCGGCACCGAGCGCATTGACCACCTGGGTGGTGGCGCCGGTGAGGTCGCAGGTGAACTGGACCATCGAGGCGCCCGGCGGCGTCAGGCTCACCATGGCGGCGAGTAGAATATGCAGGGTGTTCCGGATCAATTCGGCCGTCCTGGTCGGTAGTATACACCACCGCGGGGTTGCCGTCCCGCCGTGCCCGAGCGAGAAGCGTGCCGGCTAGAACTGGTAGACGAGGCCGCCGCCGCGGACGTCGCCGTCCGACCCGAGGTAGAGGTGCCAGCCGGTGTCGTCGGCGGGAGCCGGCGAGCCACCTTCATGCGCCGAAATGACTTGCCGGGCGCAGCCGTATCCGATCAGTCCGCCCGCCACCACGTCGGAGAGCCAGTGCGCGCCCACCGCCATGCGCGAATACCCCATGGCGGCGGCCGCCCCGTAGGCGATGACGGGAACGATCCCGTGCGACGGGTACTGGTGGGCCAGCACGGTGGCCATCGCCCATGCGCCGCTGGTGTGTCCGGATGGAAACGACCGCAGCCCCCTCCCGTCCACGGGTTCGGTCGTGAACAGCGCGCCGGGACCGGTCCAGTCCGCGGATATCTCGGTGGTCTCGCGCGGGCGTTCGCGGCCGCACGCGTACTTGAGCACGCCGGTCCATGCCGACGACGTGATCAGCGCCTCCACCAGCATGCCGCCGGTCTCGCGCTCGCGGGGCGGGCCGAACAGGCCGATGGCGCCGGCCGCGAGCGCGAGCGGAACCATCGTGGTCGGCCCCGCGGCGCTCGAGAGCTGCCGGGCGGGTCCCAGCAGGCCGTGGTCACGGATGAACTCGGGCGAGGCGATGGCATCGCGCGTCGCGTTGTCGGCGGCGACGAGGCCGAGCAAGGCCGTGGCTCCCAGCGTGAAGCGGAGCGGTTGATCGCGGGCGAGCCGGAACGGGTAGGTGGCCTGCGCGGAAAAGTCGCGGCCGAGGTTGCCGGCCAGGCGGAAGACACCGCCGGTGAGGCCGGTGGCGTGCATCTCAGGCGGAGGCGGACCCTGCGCCCGCGCCGTCGCGGCGGCGCCGGTGACGAGAGTGATCAGCAGGGGAACAACGCGGAGGTACTGCGATCGCGGCATTCAGTCGCACCCGATGCGAGAATCATTCCGCTTCGGGACGGAAACACGAAGACCTGTCGAATATGGCGTTGGGACGCGGGATCGCGCGCCATGTCCCGGCGGGCTGTCGCGGAATCAGGACGCTGGTGACAGCGCGAGGAGACAGCAGGCTCCGCTGCGGCGCGTGTCGTGTTACGCCGTGTTGCGGAGGAAGTCGGTGAAGTTCCGCGTCTGCTGGCCCGCGTACCCGCGCAGCTCGGTCACGATTCCGCCCAGGAGCTCGCGCGAGGTGGAGGGTGCGAAGCGGCCCAGTGTTTCGGCGGCGCGCTCCAGGTGCCGGTCGATGGCGGCGTGCGTCTGCGTCAGGGTGCCGTACTCCATGCACAGCTCCACGATGTAGCGCTCGGTCGCCGGCGTGAATTCGCCCGCTTCGATGATGCCCACGAGGCGTTCGCGGTGGCCGTCCTTGAGCGCGTCGAGAACGCGGATCATGGGCAGCGAGAGGTAGCCGTTGCGCAGGTCGCAGTCGTAGGAGTGCTGCGGGTTGTCGAGCATGTCGTCGAGGTCATCGATCATCTGGAACGCCATGCCGAGGTTCCATCCGAAGTGCCCCAGCGCGTCGGCGTACTCGCCGCCCGAGGCCAGCGCGCCCGCCTTGCACGAGAGCGCGAAGAGAGATGCGCTCTTCTCCGAGATGATCTCGTAGTACTGCGCTTCGGAGAGCGCGTAGTTGTACTTGTGCGACGTCTCCAGGCTTTCGCCGCGCACCAGCACGCGCAGCGTGCGGATGAACTCGGGCATCACCGATGGCACGCCGCTGCGCTGCACCAGCTCGAGCGCTTCGGCCAGCGCGAAGTCGCCCGTCAGCACGGACGCGTAGTTGCCGTATTTCAAGCGCGCCGACAGCTTGGCGCGGCGCGTGTCCACTTCGTCGATGACGTCGTCGTGGAAGAGGGTGGCGAGGTGCACCAGCTCCACCGCGCCGGCGAGACGGATCAGCGTGTCCTCGATGGGTTCGAGCGGTTTCGCGCCCGGCGCCTTGGCGGCCAGGACAAGAAGGATCGGGCGCAGCCGCTTGCCCCCGTTGTTGAAGCTCTCCAGCGCGATGCCCGCCTCGGCGTGCGTGTTCTCCTTGATGCGTTCGACAACGACGGCGTTACAGCGATCGATGATCTCGAGCAGTACGTCGTGTTTCTTTAGGGCCTGCATCATCGGGGGCTTCCTTAGGAAAGGGTGTCTTTGACGCGAATCACGTTGGCGAGCTGCCGGGGATCCGCTTCGCCGCCCGCGAACGCCTGGAAGATCGCGTTCACGAACTCCATGTGCCGCTTGAGCTCTTCCATCCGCTGCGCCGTGGTGTCATCGCCGGCGCTGCGGGCCGATTCGAGCGCGTTCTCCACGATCTCCATCGCGGGGTCGAGCTCCTTGCGCTTTTTCGCGAGCGCCAGCAGCTTGGCCACCTTGGTGATGTCGTCCTCGGCGGTGTAGTAGTCCTTGCGCTCGCCGCGCACGATCACCTTGTGGACCACGCTCAGGAGCAGGAGCTGGCGCACGTTCATGCTCACGTTGCTGCGGCTGGTCTTGAGCGCCTGCGACATCTCCTCGAGTGTGAGCGGCTTCTCGCTCACGTAGAGGAGGGCGTAGATCTCGGCCATCATCTTGGTGATGCCCCAGGCCGGACCGAGCCGTCCCCATCCTTCGATGAAGATGTCCTGGGTCGATCGTCGTGAGCGGTTCATATCGTATGTTGTGTCGCGAAGCGTGGATTCAACGATTTCTGAACGTTTCGACATTCTCGGACGGACGCGCGCCCGTGTCAACGGCCATTAGAAAAGCGGGTGGGCGGGCCAGCCCTGAACGGTCATTTCGGCCCGAGCGCGACTGCGCCTTTCGGCCCCGCTCCGCTCGCTCGGCTTCCCTTCCTCGGCCGCAACTCCACGTTACGGCGGCCTCGTCGGGTGATCCTCGCGCGCTCCCGCGGGACTGGCCGTGCAGGCGCAGTCGTGCTCGGGCCTCCGGCGCAACCAGCGAAGCAAAAGAGGGGCACGCGCGGGTCCTGGCCGCGGAGCTCGCGGGTCCTGTCACCGGCCACCCCGGACCAAGCCGCCACGCTCGTTATCGCGGCGGCTTGCCGGGGGCTCCGGCCGGCGCCACCCGCTCGCTCACGGCGGCGCGGCGCAGTCCGAAGGGGCTGCTCGCGGACAGGACCCGCGAGCTGCCCCGACGGGACCCGCGCGGCCTGCCATGTCTGCTTACTTCTTGCCCGCCTTGATGGCGT
Organism: Candidatus Krumholzibacteriia bacterium; assembly: GCA_036376395.1. Taxonomy (GTDB): domain Bacteria; phylum Krumholzibacteriota; class Krumholzibacteriia; order WVZY01; family JAKEHA01; genus JAKEHA01. The sequence continues at coordinate 3,982 of DASVAK010000091.1, read as the reverse complement.
CGATGCGCTGCTTGAGCCGCTGGTCTTCGGGGGCCAGGGTCAGCGCCTTTTCCATGTGGGTCAGGGCGGTGGTGGTGTCGCCTTCGGCGATGTAGGTCTCCCCGAGGCGCGCGTAGGTGGCGGCTGATTCGGGATAGTACTCCAGGTTGGCGTTGAGAAGCGCGCGCGCGCCGGCGATCTGCGCCGGGTCGTGGCTGAGCTCTTCGGCGATCTGGACCAGCGACCATTCGCTGAAATCGTACGTGGCCTGTCCATAGTATTCAGTGCGCAGTTGCTTGTAGTGCGCGACCGCCGCATCGGGGCCGTCCTTCTTGAGCACCGGCACCAGGGCGTCGGCCAGCGTCTCTGGCTGGTGGTTGCCGTGGTGGCAGGTGAAGCACGTCACCTTCAGGTGATCGGGGTGCTCCTTGCCCATGATCTTGTCGACCTGCTCGTTGATGTTCTTCGCCATGCGCATCATTTCGCGTGCCGTCGCTTTTTCCGGCACCTGGTCTGACGCGAAGTTGAAGGTCGAGAGATCGTGCGGGTCCTTCGCCTCGTGACAGAACGAACAGCGCACGCCGAGGTCGCCGGAGAAGCCGCGCATGATCTTGATCAGCTCGGGCTTGGGCGTGTCCTTCGGGAGCACCTTGAGGTTGGTGAATTTGTCCGGAATCTGCGCGTGCGCGGAGGCGGCAACGAGCATCAACAGGGCGCACGAGACAGCAAGGCGATGAGAGATCATCGCGAGCTCCTTTCACGATGGTTGCGTGGGGTCGGGCGACGGGAACAGAACGGCGGGAATTGAACCGCAAACGGCATACACAAGTCAAGATAGGCCTTGCCGCGCCATCCACGCGAACGCATCATGGGACCATCCCAACCATATGGAGGATCCGCATGAGCGCGCGCGACCAGCACTACCACCGCCATGACCTGTCCCGCTTCGGAGAAATCGGCAACAACGTGCCCGCGCTGGCGGAGAAGTTCTTCGCCTGGTACAACGCCGTGTTCGAGGACGGCGCGCTCAGCGCGCGGGAAAAATCGCTGATCGCGCTGGCGGTGGCGCACGCGGTGCAGTGCCCGTACTGCATCGACGCGTACAGCCGCGACGCGCTCGAAAAGGGAGCCGACCTCGACCAGATGACCGAAGCCGTGCACGTGAGCGCGGCGATCCGCGGCGGCGCGTCGCTCGTGCACGGTGTGCAGATGCGCACCTACGCCGAAGAGCTGGGAATGTAGCGGCGCATGGTCGTCACGGCCCCATCGCTGCGCTCCCGGCATTCGCCGCTGGCCGAGGCGTCGCGCCAGCGCGAGACCCTCGAGCACGTCCCCGTCGCGCGCGAATTCCACCAGGCGCTCGAGTCGTGCGGGTTGCTCCCGCTGCGTCCCTCATCCATCGACGTGCTGCAGGTCAATGTCGGCAAGCTGTGCAACCAGACCTGCCGCCATTGCCATGTCGATGCGGGCCCCGACCGGCGCGAGATCATGTCGCGCGAAACCATGCAGCTCTGCCTCGACGTGTTGCGCGACACCGCCATTCCCACCGTGGACATCACGGGCGGCGCGCCCGAGCTCAACCCGCACTTCCGCTGGTTCGTCGAGGAGTGTCGCGCGCTCGGCCGTCGCGTGATGGACCGCTGCAACCTCACCGTGCTGGAGACGGCGCCGCACGCCGACCTGCCCGAATTCTTCGCGCGCCACCACGTCGAGGTGATCGGCTCGCTCCCGCACTACCGCGCCGCGGGCACCGACACGCAGCGCGGCGACGGCGTCTTCGCCCGGTCGATCACCGCGCTCAGGAGACTCAACGAGGCCGGCTACGCCAACGGCAACGGGCTGCGCCTGGTGCTGGTCACCAACCCGGTCGGCGCCTACCTGCCCGCGAGCCAGCGCTCGCTCGAGGCGGAGTGGAAGAACGAGCTGCTGCGCCTGCACGGCGTCCGCTTCGATGCGCTCTACTGCATCACCAACATGCCCATCAGTCGTTTCCTCGACTGGCTGATGCAGAGCGGGAACCTCGAGGCCTACATGGAACGCCTGGTGACGACGTTCAACCCCGCCGCGGCGCGCGGTGTGATGTGCCGCACGATGCTGTCGGTGGGGTGGGACGGAACGCTCTACGATTGCGACTTCAACCAGATGCTCGACCTGCCGGTGGCGACGGCGCGCTCGCGCCACATCCGCGATTTCGACGCGTCGGCGCTCCTGGCGCGCGAGATCGTGGTGGGCCGGCACTGTTTCGGCTGCACGGCCGGGGCGGGATCGAGCTGCGGTGGTGCCACGGCCTAGCACGCCGTGTTAGATTGGGATCGTGCATCCACTCACACTCATCAGCGCGCTCTACGGCCAGGCCCGCGGGTATCACCGCCTCGACATCTGGCGCCGCGTGGCGGCCAACGAACGCCTTTCGCGCGAGAAGCTCGCGCACCTCGCCGACCAGGGAATCCAGCACCACATCCATCGCTCCATCGCGCGTTTTCCGTTCTACGCCGAGCGCGTGAAGGCCCACCGCGGCTCGCTGCCGAAGCCGGGCGAGCGTGTCGAGCTGGCGTCGCTTCCGGTGTGGACGCGCGACGACCAGCGCGCCTTTTTCGCGCAGCAGACCCGGCCCGATGACTCCGAATACGTCCGGCAGACCAGCGGCTCGACGGGCCATCCGATCCATTTCCACGTGACGCGCGAGAGCTACGAGTGGCGCAGCGCCGTGACCGACCGCGCGTACTCGTGGGCGCGAGCCGAAGAGGGCGTGCGCAGCGTCCACGTGTGGGCGGCCGACCACACCGCGGTCTCGCGCAAGCAGGGAATCAAGCGCGGCGTTCACCTCGCGCTCCAGCGGCGCGTCTACTTCGACGCCTTCCAGTCGTTCTCCGACGCCGAGCGCGCGGCGTGCTGCGAGCTGATCAATCGCGAGAAGCCGGACGCGATCGTGGGATACGCGGGCATGCTGGTGGACCTCGCGCGCTATGCGCGCGATCACCACGCGCTCACGTGGAAGGCGCGAACCATGGTGAACGCCGCGGAAGGACTGCAGGCCGGACAGCGCGAGCTGCTGGAAAAATATCTCGTGCGCGAGGTGTACCTCTCCTACGGGTCGCGAGAGTTCATGAGCATCGGCATGGAGTGCGAGAAGCACGACGGCTACCACCTGCACACCGACAACCTCGCCGTCGAGGTGGTGGATGATGCCGGTCGCGCGCTGCCGCCCGGCGGCGAGGGCCGCATCGTCATCACCGATTATCACAATGCCGCCACGCCGTTCATCCGGTACGAGATCGGCGATGTCGGCGTGATGGCGCCCGACGAGCCGTGCGCGTGCGGCCGCCCGTTTCCGCGCCTGGCGCGCGTGGACGGCCGCATGCAGGACATGGTGTATACGCCGCGCGGCCCGCTCACCGGGCTCTACATCACGTACACGATGCGCCAGTTCGAATGGATCGACGGCTACCAGGTGGTGCAGGATTCGCGCAGCAAGATCCTCATCCGCCTTCTCACCAAGGAATCCCTCACCGCGGAACGTCTCGCGCCGGTCACCGCGATGCTGCGCGAGAAGCTCGGCGACATGACCATCGATTACGAGCGTGTCGATGCGCTCTCGAGACGGGCGAGCGGCAAGGTCGAGCTGGTCATCTCCACGATCGGCAACGAGGGCAACACCCGCTAGTGGTGTCCGCCGTCGCCGCGCCGGATGGCCATGTCCGGCCTCGCCAATCCCGGCGTCGGTTGACGCTGGCCGACCGTCAATCATAGACTCGGGCCGCAATTGTCCCGGCCGGGAGGATCCCATGTCCAAACGTCTTGACGGGTCGCTGTCCGTGTTGCGCCGCGCGGTGCCACTCATATTCTGTCTGCTCACCCTGGCCGCCACCGCGCTCGCCGCCGAGCTCGCTGCCGACGCTGATTCGCTCATGAGCCGCCTCGAACGCGGCCCGGGCGGCGAAGCGGCCCGTGTTGCCCTCGACAACCGGGAGATCCTCCACTTTCGGGCGCGGTTCCTCGGCTA
>DASVAK010000087.1:0-5941 GCA_036376395.1 Candidatus Krumholzibacteriia bacterium | reverse complement strand
ATTCTGCGCCGGCACCACAATCGGGCGGACGCGGTCCGCGGGCACAACGCTCAAGGGATTGAGCGCAGCGATGAAGCGTTCGACCTCGCGGGTCGACTTGTTCTTGATTGCCTCGATGACCGTGTCGGCATTCTCCGGGTTCATGTGCTTCGCTACCATCGACACGGTCGTCGGATTTACCTCCCCGGATTCCAACAACGGAATGAGCTGCCGGTAGCGCGCAACGCAGCGCGCCGTACGGATCTTCCTCAGCGCATCCGTCTCGGACATCCGTTGGTGGCCGGTGCAGTAGTGGAACATCGAGCTGTAGCCGAGCTGGAGGAACAGGTGGCGCTGTTCGATTGCGTGCAGATGATCGAGCATCCTCAATGTGAGTTTGCGATCCTCGATCACGATTCTGTCGGCGTTGGCAAGGACCTGGCGATCGGAAATAGAAGCAAGACCATTGAACATCGCACAACCTCCGTGGAATTGCGTGCACAACCCAGCGCGGGAGGAGTGCGCTGTATTTTCAATATAGCAATGTCTGCGAGCGCGGCAACAAATAAATAGACAATTGTCTGGCCGCACGCAACACAGAAAAAACCCGGCATCGAGTCATCGCTCGATACCGGGCTTTCGAAAATCCAAGAAGAACGCTACTTCAACAGCATCATCTTGCGGCTCAGCGCGCGACCGTCCGTCACCAGGCGGTAGACGTAGAAACCGCTCGCCGCGCTGTTGCCCGCGTTGTCGCGGCCGTCCCATTCCACCGCATGCGAACCCGAATCGTACGCACCGTGCGCGAGTGAACGCACCAGCGCGCCGCGCACGTCGTACACGTCCAGGCGCACATCCGAGCGCGCCGGCAGGTAGAAGCGGATCGACGTGCTCGGGTTGAACGGATTGGGCACGTTCTGCTCGAGCACCAGCGCGCGCGACGGCACGACCGCCACCGCACGGTGCAGCTCGCGCACCTCGCCGTCGACGCCGACCGATTCCAGCAGGTACGTGTACGTGCGCCCCGGCTCGACCTCGCGATCCAGGTAGAGATACTCATCCCCGTTTGCGGGCTCGAGGCTTGCGGCGATGACGCGGAAGTCACTCGTGGCGCCATTGGCGCGGTTCAGCCGGATGGTCTCGCCCGGCTCGCGCTCGAAGAGCACGTAACGCAGTCGCACCGCGTCGTTGAGCGCGTCGACGCTGGCCGACACCAGGCGCGCCGCGAGAACCGAATTGACGGTGAGCGCGTTGTCGAGCGTGATCGTCTGCCCGTCCGGATTGGTGACCACGAGATCCCACGGCCCCGGCGTCCGCGTGTAGAAGTTGACCGTGCCGCGCAGCGTGTTCTCATCGACCCACTCGAGACCCGTCGGTGCCACCTGCGCCTGGTCGACGGTGAACATGAACGTCGCCCCGTAGCGGAGGTGCGCACCCGTCACGGTAACGAGCGTGGAGGGCTGGTCGTTGTCGATCGCAACCGGGAAGATGCTCCCCGCCTGCGGCGCGGGATCGCCCGCGCGCATCGTCGCCGTCATGAGGGGGCCGGCCGCGCTGATGCCGGTCACCTGGATCTGCGTCGGGCGCGAGAGATTGTCGTTGCTGTTCGGCGTCGTCAGCGACGTGAACGACGTGCTGCCCGACGTGCCCGGGTACGGATCCGCCGCTTCGCCCGAGTTGAACCCGATACCGTTCAGGTCCACGACGCCTTCGGCCTCCTCGAGCGCGAGCCCGCGCGGGCCGCCGCCAAGGCCGCGGTTTCCGAGCAACGGCGCTTTCAGCACTTCCTCGTCCACGTGCCAGATCAGTATTCCCTCGCCGTGGAGGTTGAGGTCAAACCCGGTCTTGAGCCGGTTCTCGACCAGCCAGTACTCCGCGCTGCGCGTCTGCGCCGAGTTGATGTGCCAGCCATCGACGGAGGTCTCGAAACCACTCGTGTACGAAACGCCGCCGCCGGTGACGCTGACGTTGTCCACCGCGAGCGCGCCGCAGGTGGAGGGTTCCCGGTTGTCGGCGTCGTCGAACGAGAAATCCGTTCGCACGCGGAAGCGGAGCGTGTAATCGCCGCCCGTGCCCGCGAGCGAGGACAGGAACGGGGTGAGCGAGATGTTCGCCGTACCGTTTCCGGAGCCGGTGTACGACGCGATCTCGGTCTCGGTGCCGTTCACATCGATCAACGTTTCCGCGTAGTCGTAGTTGGGCTCGAGGTCGTACTTGAACTGGTACTGGAATGCCACCGAACCGGACCCCGAGTAGTGGAAACTGCGCTCGATGGTCTGGTACCAGTTCGGTCCGTAGCCTTCACCCGGGGAGAGGTAGCCACGCGCGCTTGCCTCGGCGGCGGTGAGACCGCAGTAGAGCGAGTAGCTGCCGGTGATCGCGCACGTGGTGGAGCGGCGGAATTTCTCGTCGCTGAACGGAAGCCTGTAGCTCACCGCGTTGGCCTCGGCGTTGGGAATATTGACGGGCGTCGGCTGCCATCCGATGGTGGTCGGCACGACCCACCCGAGCTCCTTCTTGCACCACCCGTCGAAGTGCGCCGGCTTCTCGGGCGTGTTCCAGTTGCCGGAGCCCATGATGCCCCAGTGGCCGATGCCGCTGCCGCCGCCGTTGATGTCGTAGAGATCCGGCAGGCCCAGGATGTGACCGAGCTCGTGGCAGAAAACGCCGATGTCGATGTACTCGCCCACCGCATACGGCGCGGTCGCGCCGCAGTTGAGCGACGGCGCGATGATGTAGTCGTTGATCTTCACGTTGCCACCCGCGACGCTGGGATCGTTGGTCGTGTACGCCAGGCCGCCGGAATTGGGCCACTGCGAGTAGACCCATGTGTGCGAAATGAAGTTCGATGCCGCCGCGCCGCCGCACTCGCCGCCGATCAGGCTGTGCACGAACACCACGCAGTCGACGAAGCCGTCGTCGTCGGGCGAATTCGCGATCCCGTCGGGGCCATCGTTATCGTACTTCGAGAAATCGACCGACGCATCCTTGAGGTCGAGGATCTCCTTGATGAGCGCGCCCGTGTTGGAGCAGCCCGGCTGCGTGCCGTTGCAGCTGCCGTAGTACGTGTTCGCATTGTTGGAGACCTTCGCCCACGAGTAGACGTCGCCGGTCACCGTGAGCTGGTTGTACGACGCTTCGTGGTAGTAGTCGGTAATGGTGCCGGTGGCGTTCGACGTGAACAGCTGCTGCTGCATCGCCGCCGCGCTGTACGGGACCGACAACTCGTTGTTGAAATAGCCGGGGAGCACGCAGATTCGAAGCGTGTCGCCGAGCGGATAGGTCTGCGCGACCAGCGAGGGGTCGCCGCCCTTCAGCAGCGCGGTCTCACGCGCCGCCCGGAGCGCGGCAGCCTTGCGGCTCCAGCCCCGCTCTGCCGTGTACGCGAGCGCGTTCTTCGACTTTTGCTGGTAGTACGCGTCCGGAAGCGGACCGCCGTCGCGCGGCGGCGTGAACGCGGCGGCGCGGCCGCTGGCCAACAACACACACAGGGACACCAGCGCAAACGAGCGAATTTCCTGCTTGCCCATGACGCGATACACCTCGAGTTGCAGATCTGCGGGGTTGACTGCAGGAGAGGACAACTATTCGGCGACTAATTTCAGGTTTTCAATCGGAGCGTCGCTTCTCCGCCGGCGGCTCGAACCTCGTTGAACTCGCACGTCGCGAATCCCAGGAAGCTGGCGTTGTCCGCGAGGAATCCGGGCAGCACGTGGATGACGCCGCCCTTGAACTCCTGGTCCGTCTGGCAGACGTAGGACACCACGACAAACCGTCCCGGCGGCGTGCAATCGAACGCCACCATGTAATTGAAATCGTACTTCCCGAGAGAGCTCAGCTTCTTCGGCGTCTCGACGGTATAGAGGACGTTGATCCCGGGCGGCATCTCGAGCCGGAGTTGGGCCGAGAGCGTCTCGTAGGGGTCCACCGTCTGCGCCATGATGTAGAGCTTGAACTGCTCTCCCCGCCCGACCGAGATCTCGCTCTGGGTCCCGGCTTCGTCGAAATAGGGGTTGAGCGTGAGCCCCTCGACCGGGGTCTCGGGCACGTCGGTGTTGGGAATGACCTCGTGACTCTCCGCCGCGGTCGTGTCCGGCATCATCCCCGCCGCACCTTTTGCTTTGTCGTCGCCCGCGGCCTGCCCGCTCTCTTTCTTCGCACACCCCGAAACCAGCAGCCCGAAGGCCGCCAGGAATACCAATAAAGATCGCACCAGTTCCTCCCGGGCTCGTTACATCGACCCACCGCAGGCCACGTAATATGTCTATATTACCGCCAATTACGGACTTACGGCAATCAAAAACATTGACTCCCGCTTTCGGCGAACCCTAGAATGCCCCGTCACGGTCCACCCGTACGTCTCGTTTCTTCATGTCCACAGACAACCCGAAGCTCAAGAAACTCGCCGAGATGCGCGCGGCGGCCGAAGCCGGCGGCGGCGCCGAGCGGATCGAGAAGATCCACCAGTCCGGGCGGCTGACCGCCCGCGAGCGCATCAACCTGCTCTTCGACCCGGCCACCTTCCAGGAGCTCGGCGTCTTCGTCACCCATCGCACGACCGACTTCGGGATCGGCGACAACCGCCCCCCCGGCGACGGCGTGGTGTGCGGGTACGGGTCGGTGGCGGGCCGGCTCACCTACGCGTTCGCGCAGGACTTCACCGTCTTCGGCGGCACGCTCAGCGAATCCAACGCGGCCAAGATCTGTCGCCTGATGGACCTCGCGGTCGAGAACGGCGCCCCGGTGGTGGGCCTGAACGACAGCGGCGGCGCGCGCATCCAGGAAGGCGTGGCGAGCCTCGGGGGCTACGCCGAGATCTTCCTGCGCAACACCCTCGCGTCGGGCGTCGTGCCGCAGATCTCGGCGATCATGGGTCCGTGCGCGGGCGGCGCGGTCTACTCCCCCGCCATCACCGACTTCATCATCATGGTCGACCAGACCAGCCACATGTTCGTCACCGGTCCCAACGTCATCAAGATGGTCACCAACGAAGAGGTGTCCTTCGAGGACCTCGGCGGCGCCCAGTCGCACTCGACGAAGAGCGGCGTCGCGCACCTGATGGCGCGCAACGACCAGGACTGCATCCTGCTGATCCGCAAGCTGCTCTCTTTCGTGCCGCAGAACAACCTCGCGGAGACGCCGCGCGTGACGCCCACCGACGAGGCCGACCGCCGCGACACCGCGCTCAACACCATCGTCCCCGACGACCCGAAGCTCCCCTACGACATGGTCGACGTGATCCACCGCGTGGTGGACGACGGCGAGTTCTTCCAGATCCAGCCCCTGTACGCGACCAACATCGTGGTCGGGTTCGCGCGCCTGAACGGCCGCGCCGTGGGTGTCGTGGGCAACCAGCCGCGCTCGCTCGCGGGCGTGCTCGACATCCGCTCGTCGATCAAGGGGGCGCGGTTCGTTCGCTTCTGCGACGCGTTCAACATTCCGCTCATCACCTTCGAGGACGTGCCCGGGTTCCTGCCCGGCACCGAGCAGGAATGGGGTGGCATCATCAAGCACGGCGCCAAGCTACTCTTCGCGTACTGCGAAGCCACCGTGCCCAAGATCACCGTCATCACGCGCAAGGCCTACGGGGGCGCGTACGACGTCATGAGCTCGAAGCACATCCGCGCCGACTACAACGTGGCCTGGCCCAGCGCCGAGCTTGCGGTGATGGGCGCGGAGGGCGCCGTCAACATTCTCAACAAGAAGGAAATCGATCGCGCGAAAGACCCGGCCGCCGAACGCGCGCGACTGATCGCCGAGTACAACGAGAAGTTCGCCAATCCCTACATCGCCGCATCGCTGGGCTACATCGACGACGTCATCGAGCCCGCCGAAACGCGCCCGAAGATCATCGCCGCGCTCGAGAGCCTCGTGAACAAGCGGCAGAGTCTGCCACCGAAGAAGCACGGGAACATTCCGCTTTAATCGCCACCGGCCAACTGCGAGCCTGCGCGGGTCCTGT
>DASVAK010000078.1:0-5587 GCA_036376395.1 Candidatus Krumholzibacteriia bacterium | reverse complement strand
GGCACGGTGGTCGGCGTTCGCACCGGCGACAAGGGCATCGACAAGCACGGCGAGCGCAAGGCGAACTTCGAGCCCGGGATCGACCTGCGTGCACAGGTCACGGCCTTCGGCGACGGGCCGCGCGGCTTCCTCTCCAAGCAGCTCATCGCGAAGCACGGCCTGCTCAAGGGCCGCTCGCCGCAGGTGTACGAAACGGGCGTGAAGGAAGTGTTCGAGGTGCCGGCGGGGCGCACCGACAGGGGCCACGTGGTTCATACCATGGGTTACCCGTTTCGCCGCGACAACGTGGGCGGGACGTTCATGTACACGATGGCGAACAACCTGCTTGCGCTCGGCATCGTGACCCCGCTCGACTATCGCGACCCGCTGCTCAATCCGCACGAGCAGCTCCAGCAGTGGAAGGAACACCCGCTGATCGCGAAGTGGATCCAGGGCGGCAAGAGCGTCTACTACGGCGCGAAGGTGATCAGCTCGGGCGGCTATTACTCGATGCCGCGGCTGTACACTGACGGCGCGCTGTTGATCGGCGAAGCGGCCTCGATGGTCGACATGGCGCGGCTCAAGGGCGTCCACCTCGCCATCAAGTCGGGCATGCTGGCCGCGGAGACGCTGTTCCAGTCGCTGCTCACGAATGATTTTTCCGCGCAGGCGCTCGCGCCGTACGAGGACGCGGTGCGCGCGAGCTACATTGGCAAGCAGCTCCACAAGGTCCGGCACTTCCACCAGGCCCTTTCGACGGGCCTTCCCCGCGCCTTCGTCCACCTCGGCATCCAGCAGCTGACCAACGGCGCCGATGTCATGGGGCGCCCGCACGAGCCCGAGGAGCGCTACACGCTGAAGAGCGTCGCCGAGTACTACGCGGTGGATCGCGACCTTCCGCCGCCGCGCCAGTACGACGGCACCCTCTTCCTCGACAAGCTGGCCAACGTGTACCTGTCGGGAACGATGCACGGGGAGGACCAGCCGTCGCACCTCAAGGTGCCCGACACCAATCTCTGCTACAACGTCTGCGTGTCGAAATTCCGGTATCCGTGCAACCGCTTCTGCCCCGCCAATGTCTACGAGATGGTCGCGAACGAGGCCGGGACGTTGCGCCTGCAGGTGAACTTCGCCAACTGCGTGCACTGCCAGACGTGCGACATCAAGTGCCCGCTCGACAACATCCGCTGGACTCCGCCCGAGGGCGGCCAGGGCCCGAACTACACCGTGCTCTAGCCGGCGTCGGGCATCCGGCGAGGGACCCGGGACAAAAAGAAACGCCGTGCGGCCGGAGCCGCACGGCGTTGTGACAGGAGTCAACGCAACCAGTTTACGCGGAGGGCGATCCTTCGAGCGGGCGACGCACGTTTGAATCGGCGTCACGGATCGAGCGCCAGAAGCGAACCGCTTCCTCGCCCTTCTTCCACGACAGATACACCACGGTGTTGTTCTGGATGGAGAAGAAGTCGACGAGTCCCTTCTCTTCGTCCTTCAGTATGCAGCCCGAATCGCGGACCGACGCGCGCGCGCGTTCGATCTCCGCCTCGACCATCTTGATCTCGTGTGTTTTCTCGTCCAGCGCCACGGCGTCACGATTGGCCTCGTCGGCGCCGCACTCGACGATCAGCTTCAAGATGGCGATCTCTTCGAGCAGCCACAGATACCGTTGCCTGTTGCGCCGGATTCGCTCCAGCGCGTTCTCCAAAAACCCGGTGAGAGCGTTCGCTTCCTCGATGGTGAAAAATTTCGGATTCATTTTCCCTGCACTCCCGCGTCGCAGCGCCCGCCAAAACGCCGTATCCTTGCCCTTTCTGCCCTGAACGATCCCGTTGTATCGTCTGAAGTATGATTTAGGCGGATTACACCTAGAATGCAAGGGATAATTCCCTGATGGCTTGTGCAAGTTTTCACCCGGTAACAATTTGTGTGATTGATTCACAAATGAGCCGCGCGAGTACGTCATGACAATCCCAGCTCCGGATGATTTCGTCCATTCGTTGCACGCTCTCGATCTGGGCGCGATCGACGCGGTTGGATTCGACCTCGATCACACGCTCGCGCTCTACGACGACCAGGCCGTCAACCTCCTCGCCGCGGAAGAGACCGTTTCCACCCTGAGAATCCGGGGCTACGCGCCGTCCACCCTGCCGGTCGAGATCCAGGCCACCGTGGCGCGCGGCCTGTCGATGGATCTGCGCCACGGAAACGTCATCAAGCTCGGCGCCGACGGCCGCGTGCGCCTCGCGCGGCGCGGAACGAGCTGGTTACCGGAGGAAGAAATCAGGAATGACTACCGCGGGCACGACCCGGCCGACGAAGCGTCGACGTGGCACGTCCACTCGCCGTTCGACGCGCCGACCCTGTGGTTCTTCTCGACGCTCGGTCCGTCGATTCGAACCGCGGCTGACTCCGCGTACGCCGCGCGCCTGCTCCGCGATATCCGCGGTTCTCTCGACGAATCGCACACGCGAGGCGAGCTCAAGAAACACATCGCCCGCGACCTCGGCCGTTTCGTCTCGCCGGCGGGGGCGCTCGTGGATCACCTCGAGCGATGGAAGGACACCGGCAAACACCTTTTCGTGGTGACCAACTCCGACCGCGACTTCGCGACCCGGGTGCTCGACCACGTGACGGGCGGTGCGTGGCGATCGATCTTCGACGTGGTGGTGATGGACGCCGGCAAGCCCCGTTTCTTTTCCGACGGCGCCGCGCACCCGCCTCTCGTCGCCCGCGACGGGCACGCGTGCGTGCTCGACTACGGGAACGCGGCCATGGTGGAGGCGCACTTCGACCTGCGCCCGGAGCGCATCCTCTACGCCGGGGACAACGCGCGCGCCGACGTGATTCCCGCGCGCCACCGCGGATGGAGAACGGCCCACGTGGTGGCCGAGCTGTCTGCTCCGGCGGCGGGGACACCCTGGGACCACGCGCTCATCCACGGCGGCGATCCCACGTGGTTCGCGAAGACCGTGCGCGACCACGCCGATGTCGTGTGCGCGCGCATCGATGCCCTGCTCGACCTGGCGCCGGATGCCCGTCTCGTCCCGGGTCCGGCGTTCTATGACCGCATCGCGCGATGCGCCCGCCCCTCCGGCCGCGATGTCACTTGACACGACCGCGCCGCCATCCGACCATGGGCGTCCTGTCCGGGCGGGTGCCCGGGCGACCGAATTATCGAGAAAGGCTGAGTTCGTCATGAGTTCTCGCACCGAAACCACCGCCGTCCGTTCCTCGTTCGCCACCCCCGCCGCCGCGTGGATCCCCGCGACCGGCGCGCGCCGGATCGCCGCCGGGCTGGCGCTCTCGGCCGGGTTCGCCGCGCTCACGGTGGTGGGCGCAAACATCGTGATTCCGCTCGAGCCGGTTCCCATCACCATGCAGACGCTCTTCGTGCTTCTCGCGGGGGCGTCCATCGGCGCCGGCTGGGGCACAGTCAGCCAGTGGATGTATGTCGGCCTGGGCGCGCTCGGACTGCCGCTCTTCGCGGGTGGCGCCTCCGGCGCCGGCGTGCTGGCGGGCCCGACGGGTGGTTACCTGATCTCGTTCCTGGTCGCCCCGTGGGTGATCGGCACCATGCTGCGCCGCTCGGACCGACTCGGCTGGCAGGTGCTGTCCTTCGTGACGGGCAAGGCCGTCATTCTCGCGCTGGGGGTGGCCCATCTCACGCTGTTCTACACGCACGACCTCGGCCGGGCGTTCGCGGTGGGCGTCGTGCCCTTCCTGCCCGGCGCCGTGTTCAAGGTCGCCGCGGCCGTTTCGATCCACCGATCATCGCAGGCGCTCGTGCGCCACTACCGCGCGCGCGGCTAGCGATCCGGTTGGTTGCGGGTCGGGATGAGGACGCGCCGGATGGGATCCGGCGCGTTTCTTTTTTCAGGAAAGGGCGTAGTGGACGCAGTTCTTCCCCGCCGCTTTCGACTTGTAGAGCGCGCGATCGGCGGCATTGAAGAACTCGCGACGGTTTCCGCGGAAGACGGAGACCCCGATACTGACCGTGACCTTGAGCGTGATGTCGGTGTCGGGCACGTTGAAACGGATCGTCTCCACCGCGGCGCGGATCTTCTCGGCCACGTTCTGCACCCCGCCCTCGTCGGTATCCGGGAGCATGACCGCGAATTCCTCGCCGCCGTAGCGCGCGACAATGTCGGTGTCACGCACGGTTTCGCTGAGCGCGTCGGCCACCGTCTTGAGCAGCATGTCACCCACCGAATGCCCGAACTTGTCGTTCACGCGCTTGAAGTCGTCGAGGTCGATCAGTACCAGCGCGAGGTTGCCGGCGCTCAGGCCCACGCGCGTCATCTCCGTGTTCATCAGGTTCCAGAAGTGACGGTGGTTGAACAGCCCGGTGAGGCCGTCGGTCACGGACAGCTTCTCGAGCTGGAGCGTGGTCGCCTGCAGCTCGTCGTTCTTGGAATTGAGCATCTTGTTCTTGTACTGCAGCTCGGCTTGCGAAAGGGTGATCTTCATCGCCATTTCGTTGAACGTCTCGATCATCATCCCGATCTCGTCGCTTGCGCCGCGCGGGATCTTGACGCCCACGAGCCCCTCGTTGATGCGGCGTGCGCCCAGCGCGAGCCCCTTGATCGGCTTGAGGATGGACTGGGCAATGCGGAGAGCGGCGAGGATGGCGATGGCGCCGACGATCAGCACCGACACCCAGATGTGGCGCTGCGCCTCGAGCACCGGCCCCATGGCGAGCTGGTAGTCCTCCTCGTAGACCAGCCAGCACCCAAGCTCGTCAAGGAGCACCTTGCTGTGGAAGACCGACTTCCCGTTGTAACTCGCGCGCCGTTCCACCGAGACGGGGCCGCTCTGGCGCGTCGGCACCTGCATCGCGAACGTTCCCACCACCGGCTTGTCGGCCAGTCGCGGGCGCGTGACGAATTTGCCCTGGCCGTCGAGCAGGAAAACGTCGCCTCCCGGCCCGAGCTTCACGTCCGCGAGCAGCGCGTCGAGCAGCGCGAGGTCGATGCGTACCGCGAGCCAGGAGGCGTTCGGCTCGCCGACCGGGTCCTTCGTCATCGACACGAAAATCCACTGGTGGAATCCGCGCTCATCCGCCACCGGGCGTGACGTGCCCTCTGCGAGACCGAGCTCGCCCAGCTCCATCCACGCGTCATCGACCGCGGCATCCGTGCGCTCGCCGGCCGACGCGATCAGCGAACCCGATGCATCCAGAAGGAGCATGTCGTCGAACTCGGGGTAGCTGGGCAGCGCATCGCGAAGCGCGTGCGAGAGGGCGGCTCGAGCCCGCGTCCCTTCCGGATCCGCCGCGGGCAACGTCCCCTGGCGAACCGCGTCGCGCAGTTGGGCGAGGTTCGACACTTCGACCGCGTCGGCGCGCTCGCGCTCGGTCCAGAGGCGAAGCCGCGTGGTGGTCGTCGCGAGCGCCGACGGGAAGCGGTCCTTCATCCGGTCGGTGAGGAACTTCCCCGTGCTGCGGGTGGTGGCGAGTCCGACCACGAATGACGTGAGCATCACGCTCGCCGCGACGAGCATGATGATCTTCGCCGAAAAACTTTCCCTGATTCTCGCGATGGGCCGGAATTGCATGGTGGTCGGCTGCTCCCTCCGAAGCATCCCGCAAGAGCAAGAACAGTACACAAAC
>DASVAK010000067.1:0-8802 GCA_036376395.1 Candidatus Krumholzibacteriia bacterium | reverse complement strand
GTTCTTCAGCTGGCGGACGATCGACTACACCGCGACCGACGTCGACCAGACCGACCCCCTGAATACGACGTCCTACAGCGGCTGGCTCGACACGGGGAATTTCGCCGCGAGCGCCATCTTCAACCTGCTGCCGAAGGCGTTGACGCCCTACGTGCAGGGCACCGTCGGCTGGGCCATGGTGGACACCAACATCCCGTCGGGCTTCGCGAGCGGCTGCTGGTGGGATCCGTGGTGGGGCTACATCTGCGACGGCTACGCGACCACGTACGGCGAAGACGGCGTCGCGTACTCGCTGGGCGGCGGCATCAGCCTGCAGCCGTCCGAGATCTTCTTCGTGCGCGTCGGCTACGATCGCATGTGGATCGACATGGACGACGCGTCGGACAACGCCGACCTGTTCCGCGTCGACGCCGGTTTCCTGTATCACTGATGCGTCGCCTCCTCGTTCTATCAGCCGTTGGTCTCGTGGCGGCGTGCTCCAGATCGGGCACGCCGCCCGTGCCCGTGGATGACGTCGCATACGTCGTCGCGGCGACCGACAGCTCTTTCGTGATTCCCGACACGCTGCGCACCGGCCTCAATCACTTCGTGTTCGAGAACCGCGGCCACGAAGTGCACGAGTGCATGTTCATTCATCTCCCCGATGGCATGAGCGCGGAGGACTTCGTCGCGCAGGTGCGATCGGGCATCGCGTTCCCGGAGGGTGCGAAGGATTGCTCGGGCCCGGGCCTCACGTCGCCGGGCGAGTCGGTCGAGATGTGGGTGCCCCTCGAAGAGGGGCGGTACATCACCGGGTGCTGGCTCGGCGACCACATGCGTACGCGCAAACCGACCGAATTCGTGGTGCACGGCGCGCCGCCGACGGCCATCGCGCCACCGCGCGATGACGTCACCGTGCGCATGGCGGATTTCCGCTTCGAGATGGCAGGCAAGCTCACGGCCGGCGAACGCGTGCTCCACTACGTGACCATGGGCCCCTCCATGCACGAAGCGGACGTCATCCGTCTGGACGAGGGGCGGACCATCGACGACGTGCGCGAGTTCTTCAAGCGCGAGGGCGGCACGCCGCCGGGAATCATCGCGGGGGGATCCATGGACAGCCACGACCTCGAGCGGGAGACGTGGGTGAAGCTCAACTTCGTCCCCGGGCGCTACGTGTTCTGGTGCGATATGCCCATGATCCAGTCGTCGGAGAAGCAGGCGCCCGATGCGCCGCACGTCACGCACGCGGACGCCGGCATGTTCAAGGAAGTCGTGGTCGAGTAGCTCAGCGGTCGGTGGTGAGAAGGCGCAGCGACGCGGCGATCTGTCGCATGATCCGGCCCCACTCCTTCGATCGGCGCAGGGCCTGGTTCACCTCGAGCTCGATGCCCAGGTAGCGACCGGCGGGGAACCGACGGCGCAGCGCGCTCGTGAGCCCATCCGACGCGCCCCGGTAGGGGTAGTTGCGGCGCACCCGCAGCCCGGGCGCCGTGAGCGAAAGAATCGCCATCCATTCCTCGCACCAGCGCACTTCGAGCTCGCGACGCGGATCGTAGAGCAGCCCGACATCCGCCGTGCGCCGCGTTCCATCCAGGACCGGCGCGAACGTGTGCACACCCACGTGCACGACGCGGCCGTGCGTGCGAATCGCGCTTCGCACCACCGCTTCCACCGCGCCGCGGTGCGGATGATAGTGGCGATCGAGCAGCACCTGCTTTTCCTCGCGGGGCAGCGTACGCGTGAACTCGGAGAAGAGGCGCGGATGTCCCAAGGAGCGGTTGCACTCCACCACAAGACGCGACACGGTGGTGGCCACGAGCGGTGCATCCAGCGCGGGCGCGATCACGCGCGCGAGATCGATGGCCCCGGAATCCCAGCCCCGGTGCGAAGCGAGCGCGCGCCGCGCGCCGCGAAACAGCGACCGGTACTCCGCCGGCACGCGGTTGCCCGCGTGCTCGCAGCTCACCACGATGCCCACGGGTTGGTCGAACATCACGAGGGGATGCGGAAGAGGCGGTTCTGCGCGAGGCAGTCGCACAGCCGCCGGTACACGGCGTGGAGGAGCTCCCGGTCGAGGCCGAGGCGCGCGGCCAGGTCGGGCTTCTCGCCCGACACGGTGCGCACGATCCGTCGCGCCAGCGATCCCTCGTCGAGGATCACCGACATCGCACCCTGCCACGCGCCGGTGAAATCCGCGTCCGCCGAAACCACCGACTCGACCAGGTGCCGCCACACGTCGCCGGCCGTGGCCTCGCGCGCGTGGATCCCGAACGCCTCCAGGTAGTCGCGATCGCGGACCATGGCGCCCTCGGCCGTGTGCGTGGTCGCCACCAGGATGGCATCGAGCGCGTCGGTCCCGAAGCGCATCTGGCGCTCCAGCGGTTGCCATTTCTCGCCGACCAGCGCCCGCAGCACGCACGTGATCGCGTGCGCGACGGCCATGTCCGCCGTCGGGCACTCCTGCACGTCGATGATCCGGATTTCGATGGTGTTGCGGTCGAAGCGCGCGATCGCACCGCGCGCGTTGAGCCACTCGTTGCGCAGGATCTCGTCGCGGTCGAAGGGCGCGATGTCGGCGTACATCGGCCCCAGGATCTTCTCCTCGTAGTCGCGCCGCGTGTACACCGGCTCCGGGATCACGCGTCCGGTGATGGACGGGATCTTCTTCTGGTTCTCGCGGTAGCAGTGCATGCGCGTGTCCATCAACCCGGTGACGCGCCCGTCGAGAATGGGCGAGCTGGCGGCCAGCGCAGGCACGATGGGCAGCACGAGCCGGATGGCCGCATGCAGCCGCGCGAATTCGGCGTCGCCGGCGAACGGGAGATTCAAGTGCGTGCACTGCAGGTTCGACCAGCCGTGGCCCTGGCAGCCGAAGATGCGGTCGAAGGCGCGGTAGATTTCGTTGTCCTCGTGCGGCCAGATCTTCGTCTCGCGCGCCGGATCCATCCACGGGTGCGCCGCGCCGGGCATGAGGCGGGCGTTGATGCCGGAGAGGATGCGTTCGATTTCGATGATGTCCCGGACGATCAGGTTGTCCAGGCCGCGCAGCGTGGGCGCGGGACCGTTGGTCTTGATCTCGAGCACGTGAAGAACGAGCTCGTTGGACCAGGCGAGATCGCCGCGTTCGACCTCGGCCACGTAGTCGCCCGCCACGGAGTGAATCACATGGTCGCTGCGCGGCAGGACATCGAGCGAGGCGGCATCGACGATCATGTACTCGAGCTCGACGCCGACGGCTTCGAACAGACCGGGGGATGGTTCGCTCACACGCCCTTGATCTCCTCGATGCGGCGCAGCAGGGACTTCATGATCCGGAGATAAAGCTTGTCTCCGATGATCTTGTCCTCGCACCCGGCCTCGATGCTGGGATTGTCGTTCACTTCGATGAGGTAGAACTCGTCGCCGCGCTGCTTCATGTCGACCCCGTAGAGCCCGTTGCCCACCGCACTCGCCGCCGCCACCGCGAGGCGCACCAGCTCGCGCGGCGCGCGTGGCACCGCGATGGTCTCGACACGGCCCGAGCGCAGGTCGCCGCTGCGGGTGCGCTTCAAGATCTGCCAGTGCCTGTGCGCCATGAAGTAGCGGCAGGTGTAGAGCGCCTTGCCTTCCAGCACGCCGATGCGCCAGTCGAAGTCGGTGGGCATGAACTCCTGCGCCACCAGCAGGTCCGAGCTGTCCAGCCGGCGCGCCACCTCGTCGTCGAGTTCGGCGCGCGTGTTGAGCTTGACCACGCCGCGCGAGAACGAGCTGTCGGGCTGCTTCAGCACGCAGGGGAGGCTCAGCGTGTCGACGATCTCTTTCGCGTTGCCGCGGTGGACGATCATCGTCTTCGGCGTGGGGAGCTTGTACTGGTCGAACATCTCCGCCAGGTAGACCTTGTTGGTGCAGCGGATGATCGACTCGGGGTCGTCGATGACGGCGAGCCCTTCCGCCGCCGCTCGGCGCGAGAAGCGGTAGGTGTGGTGGTTCACCGCCGTCGTCTCGCGGATGAACAGCGCGTCGAACTCCGCGATCCGCCGGTAGTCCTCGCGCGTGATGAGCTGGGGGTCGAGCCCGATCTGTTCCGCCGCGCGGGAGAACTTGCGCAGCGCGGGTGGATCCGAGGGCGGGTCGTTCTCCTCCGGGTTCACCAGGATGGCCAGGTCGTACTTGAACTTCTTGCCGCGGCGGCGGGGCCGCTCGCTCTTGAGGAAATACTCTCCCGCGGCGTTCACGACGAAGGGCCGCTGCCAGTCCGGGATTTCCTTGAGGCCGATGGGATTGATCTGCTCGAGCTCCCACTGCTTCTTCGCGTACACGAATTCCGCGCGCAACAGCGGCGCCTCGAAGTAGGAGAACAGCTTGGTGGCGAGGCGCTCGTAGCGCTTCACCGTGGTCTTCCCGAAGTAGATGTTGAGCTGGTACTTCTCGGCCTTCAAGTGCGAGAACGCGCGCTGGATCAGCTCGTCGAGCTCCTCGGACCGGATGCGGAAGATCGCCTCCGAGCGCATGTCCTGCAGCGTCATGATGCTGGGGATGGCGCGGTGGCCGCGGGCGACGGCGAGCAGCGAGACGTAGTAACCGCTGCTCATGTACCGGTACGACCGGCACAGGTTGAACACCTTCGCGTTCTCGATGTCGCTGTACTCGCCCTCGGCGAGATAGTCGCGCGCCGACACCACCTCGACGCCGGGAATGTGCAGCGGCCAGCTGGAGGGATTGTCGACGACGAAAAGCCGGGTGGACATGGGGTCAGTCGCGTTTCTTCGGCCGCGAGATCACGAGCACGTTGGCATCGTAGGTCAGGATGCCGAGCAGGATGGAGCAGATGAGCCGGTTGATCCCGACGTCGTAGAAGCGCCCCTTGCCGGTGGGGTTGGTCTGGTACGGATCCGCCACGCGCACCCCGCGCGCATCGGTGTCGTAGCCGCACAGCACCACGAAGTGCCCGCCCGGAACGCCGCGGACGTCGTCGTATTCGCCGCGCGGGCCGTATTCGCGCGCGCTCTGGTAGAGGTACGTCGAGCTCAGCCCTGCGATCATCGGCACGTTGCCCGTCAGGTGACGGCGCAGCAGCTTGGGCGAAAGCTCGGTGAAGCGGATCTGGCCGCCCAGCTCGATGAACTCCATGTACGCCTTCGATGCGACCTTGAGCTTGCGCTGCGACTTGACCGCCATCTGCTTCGCCAGCCGTCCCGCGAGCTCTTCCTGCGGGAGCGAGTGCCAGGTCGGGTCGAACACCTGCAGGTTGTACGAGTACAGGCTCACCCGGTAGCCGCGCCGCAGCGCGTGGCAGCCGAGAAACACGCCCAGCGTGCCGCCCTCGTCGAGGTGCTCGACGTCGCGGATCACGTCCTCGAGCTCGACGCGATCGCCGTGGTAGCGATAGACGGAATGGAGGCAGGTGGCGCCGCAGGTGAAGTCGTCGGGCTGGGCGACGATGTCGAACTCGATGTGGGTCTTCATGCGCGGCGCATTATAGCGCCGCTCCGTGCGGTCGGCCAAGCGCGGCTATTTGATGAGCTCCATATAATAGAGCGGGCGGCCCTGGCGGCGGTATTTTGCCTCGAAGTGGGTCAGAATTTCCGGGTCGAGGAGGCGCTCGTTCTGGCTCTCGCGCACCGCCGACCACAGCGTGTCGCCGGCCTCGACCAGCGACTTCTTGAAGAAGATCAGGTACTCGAAGTTGTCGGTGGCCAGCTCCAGCATGCCGCCCGGTTTGAGCCGGCGGTGGAGCAGCCCGAAGAACTCCGGGGTGAGCAGGCGGCGCTTGCGCTGCTGGCGTTTGGGCCACGGGTCGGGAAAATAGATGTGCACGGCATCGACGCTCGCGTCGGGGATCAGCCGGTGCACGACATCGCCCGCCTCCGCCTTGTACAGGCGAAGATTGTGGAGCCCGCGACGCGTCGCGCGCGTGTGTCCCTCGCGCAGGAATCGCCACGCATAGTCGATGCCCAGGAAGTTGCGCTCCGGGTGCTTCTCGGCGCGCTCCAGCAGGAAGCGTCCCTTGCCGCTCCCGATCTCGAATTCGAACGGTTGCGCGACGGGGAAGAGGTCGAACACCGTCTCGATGTCGAAGTCTTCGATGCGGATTTCGGTCGAGCCGGGCCGGCGCCGCCTTTTGATCTGGGTCGACATGCGCCGATTATAACAAAAGCGACGATCCGCCTATTTCAAGAGGACCAGCTTGCGCGATACCACCTGGTTCCCGCTCGCGGCCTTCACGAAATACACGCCGGATGACATGCGGTTCCCCGCCTGGTCGGTGCCGTCCCAGGTCAGGCGGAGGGGACCCGCTTCCTCGACCGCGTTCCTGATGTTCCTGACGAGCTCTCCGCGCGCGTCGTAAATCGCAACACGGGTCTGGCCTTTCGCCGGCACGTTGACCGTGATGGCGACGGAGGGGTTGAACGGGTTGGGTGCGCTGTCGACGCTCAGCCCGCGGGCGGGCGAGCCGCCCACCGCGGTCGCAGGCTCGGTCCATTTCGCGAAGTAGTACGAATAGTTGGAGGGGCCGGCCTGGTTGAAATACCCGGTGACATACAGGTCGCCGTTGAAGACGCGCATATCCCGGGCAACGTACATGGTGCCGTCGTTCATCGGTACGAGAGCGTTGCCGTCAAAGCTCGTCACACCGCCGTCTCCGCCCAGGATAAGCCGGCCGTGATACGTCGCCATCGCTTCCACCGAGACCAACCCGTTGGGCTGGTTGTAAAAGTAGACCGGGAAGGGAAGCCAGTTATCGCCGTCCCACACCGCGATCGCGGCCTCGGTTCCGAGTGGTCCTTCGTACTGCACCCAGATTCCTCCGAGATAGAGCAGCTCATCGTAGACGTGCAGTTCATAGCCGTCGTTCTCGAACGATACGCCGGGACCTCCGAATGCGTTGCCGTCCCATGAATACAACGCGGCGTAGTGGTCGCCGATCATGTAGAGCTGGTCGTGGTACGTCGTCATGCCCAGCATGGTGAAGTAGTTCGGCATCGCAACGCTCGACCACGTGCTGCCATCCCACCAGGCCAGCTTGCTGGCGGTTCCCTGCCACGCATTGACGAACACCAGGCCGGCGTGGAGACCAACTGTCCAGAAGGGCTCATCCGTTCCGGGCGGCGTCATCGGGGTCCAGCTCGAGCCGTCCCAGAAACTCAGGAAACCCTTGAACGTGGGCGACGTTCCTCCCGCGATCAATCCGCCGTTGTAGGGGACCGCTCCCCAGACGGTGTAATTGCCGGGAATACCGCCACCGAGTGCCGACCAGTTCGACCCGTCCCACATCGCGATGTTGTTCACGCTGACAGCGCCCGCCTGGGTGAACTTGCCGCCCACGACGAGCTGATCCTGGAAGATGGTCATACAGTTGCCGCCGCCATTGAGGCCTTTGCCTGCCGGCGGGGCGCCGAACTCCGTGGACCATCCCTGGCCCAGGGCAATTACCGGGAACACGAGAGAAAGGACTAACGAAGAGGCCAGGGAGGAACGCCGCAGTGCCGGTGACATGGCCACACCTCCAAACGTGGGGCGCGGGAAAAAGCGCTGGTCGGCGGCTCTTGTCGAGGCGGGGTAGCGTACGAAAGAAGTGTATCCAACTGGCCGGTTGCGTTCAATGCCCGGTCCGTCGAAAGAGGGCTACGCGACGCGTTTGGTGCCCGATTTCTGCGCCGGCGATGGGGTCCTCCACCCGGTAAGCGCCGCCGCCGCCACCAGCGCGATGCACGGCAGCGCCGGGATCACGTAGCGCACCTGCACGTAGAACGCCGCGTGGATCGCCATGATCATGAACGGCAACGTGACGAGCCACAGCCGGTCGGGATCGAGCAGCGACCGCGCACGTGCCATCCGCACCAGCCCGAGAAAGAACAGCAGGTAGATCACGACCTGGTCCGCGTAGTGTGGATTCCAGAACTTGACCATGCGCGCGATGACACGCCACGCCGTGGTGCCCGGGTGGGCCTTGATGTAGTCCAGTGCGGCGTGCATGTAGACATCGCTCTGGTAGCGCGGCGCGGCGGGCATGACGTCGGCCGGTGGTGTCCGGTAGCCGAGCTCCGCGTAGGGGTTGTTTCCCACCAGGAAGTTCAGTCCTCCATTGGTCGTGGCGACGATCCATTCGCCGTAGCAGCGGTGGTTGCGCGCGGTCCAGGGGATGATGATGAGCAGGAGACCCACCGTGAGCGGCACGAGCGCACGGACGACGTATCTCCATCTGCCCTTGAGGTAGAAACACGCGGACAGAATGAAGAACATCGGGAACCCGCGCGCGGTTGTGAGCGTGGCGAGGCCCAGCGCGATGCCGGCCGCCACGAGCTGCACGGCATCGAGTACGCCCGGTGCGCTGGGCAGACCCCAGCGCCGGCCGCCCACACCGCGCACCCGGTAGAAGACCAGGAACCCGCTCGCAAAGAGCAGAAACGCAAAAGGAATTTCGTACTGCGTGTAGACGGTGAAGCGGAACACCAGGCTCGAGAGCGCGAACAGGCACACCGCCGCGATCGCACCGGTGTATCCGACCAGCTCGAGCGCCGCGAAATAGACCAGCACGCAGGTGGCGAGCGCGATGCCCACGAGCAGGAGCCGCACCGCCAGCACGTCGCGGCCGACGACGTGGTAAACGCCCGCAATCGCCGACACCCAGGTCGGCGACCAGTACGCGTGCCAGAAGTTGTCGCAATCGAGCAGGTTCCCGCTCTGCGCGGCGCGGTAGCCGAATTCCTCGTAGGTGTGGCCGTCAGGGCCGAGATTCTCGATCGGGAACGTTGTGGCGTGGAGCGTAAGCGCCGCGGCGACGGCCAGGAACACGAGCGGCGTGAGGATGCGTCGCCGATGTTCGACCCACCGGATCAC
>DASVAK010000062.1:0-4285 GCA_036376395.1 Candidatus Krumholzibacteriia bacterium | reverse complement strand
CTACAAGAACACGCAGCACCGAAGAGTGTGGTTCACGGCCCAGGCGGGCCCGCCGGCACTGCCGCATTACCGGATGCTGGCCGGTTACGCGCGCGCGGTGAGGGATGCAGACGTTCCGCTCCTCGACAAGATGGCCTGTTTCGCCATGCTGCTGCCGTGGATGCAACGCAACGCTGCCACGATGTGGAAAGAGATGACCTACGCGATGAGCTACGCCATGTCTCCCCGGCGACACCCCGCGCCCGCCGACGGCGACACGGGCTTGAAGGAAGCCCCGGAGACGCGCTGATCGACCGCTGGCGGCCCGGGATGGGTAAATGGTGGCCCCGAGACGATTCGAACGTCCGACACGCGGTTTAGGAAACCGCTGCTCTATCCACCTGAGCTACGGGGCCACTTGAGGAAACGAAGCAGGCTCTGACGCAGGAAATCTACTCGAACACCACCATCGAGTACACCGGAATCCCCTCCAGCCGCTCGCGGCCCTTGAGGAACGCGAGCTCCACCACGAACGCCATCTCCACCACCTCGCCGCCGATGCGGCGCACGAGGCGTGTGGCCGCCTGCGCGGTGCCGCCGGTGGCGAGCAGGTCGTCGATGATGATCACGCGCTCGCCGCGGCCGATCGCGTCGACGTGGACTTCCAGCGTCTCGGTGCCGTACTCGAGATTGAACGTTTCCGCCACCGTGGTGTGCGGGAGCTTTCCGAACTTGCGCAATGGAACGAAGCCGGCGCCGATCTTCTCGGCGAGCGGCGCGCCGAAGATGAACCCGCGCGACTCCATGGCCGCGATCTTGTCGATGCGCATGGGACGGTAGCGGTCGGCGAGCGCGGAGACGACCGCCGAGAACAACTCGGGGTCGTTCAGGATCGGCGTGATGTCCTTGAAGAGAATGCCGGGCTTGGGGAAGTCGGGGATGTCGCGGATGGCGGCGCGCACGCGCGACGCCGTCGCCGTCGTGGTCATGCCGGTCCCCCGCCGCGGCGACGGCCCGAGAGCACGAGGTTGAGCTTCTGCAGCGCGCGCTTCTCGATCTGGCGCACGCGCTCGCGCGACACGCCGACGAGCCGTCCCGCTTCGCCGAGCGTGCGCGGCTCGCCGTCGTCGAGGCCGTAGCGCAACATCAGCACTTCCTGCTCGCGCGCGCTCAGCACACGGTCGATCAGGTCCGTCATCTCCTGGTTCTCGAGCTGGAGCGTCACCATCGCCTCGGGGGAATGGCTCTCGTGCTGCTGCGGATCGGCGGAGAGACTCTGGAGCGCGTCGGCGCTCGTGGTCGGATCCTCGGCGCGGATGCCGCTGATCAGGCTGCGGACGAGCTTCACGCGGCGGATGCTGATCTCGAGCGCTTCCGACATGGCTTCGTCGCTGATGGCGCGACCCACGGCCTTGAGCTCCTCTTCCTTCTTCACGTAGCGGTTGATCAGGTGATAGATGTGCACGGGGATGCGCAGCACGCGCGACTGCCCGGCGATGCCGCGCTTGATCGACTGCTTGATCCAGTAGGACGCGTAGGTGCTGAAGCGGAATCCGCGCGTGTAGTCGAACTTGGACGCGGCGCGGATGAGACCGAGGTTGCCGTCCTCGATCAGGTCGAGGAGGTTCTGCCCGCCGCGCGAATAGCGCTTCGCGATGGTGACGACGAGGCGCAGGTTGCAGATGATCATGCGGCGGCGCGCTTCCTCGTCGCCGTCGGCCATGCGGCGGCCGAGCTCGATCTCCTCCTCGGGTGTCAGCAGCTCGTAACGGCCGATCTCCGCGAGGTAGCGCGTCTGGATGTCGTACGACGGCTCACGCCCGGCGTCGTCGTGGTCGGTGGACTTCACGTGATTGTCGGCCATAAGGGGGGAAATGGTCGGGGCGAGAGGATTTGAACCTCCGACCTCCTGCTCCCGAAGCAGGCGCGCTAAACCGGACTGCGCTACGCCCCGATACCGGTGAACAAACGGGCCGCGGCTCGCCGCAAACCCGGCCTAAGTCGCATCATGCTAACACGTTTTGAAAATGAATCAAGCGGATAGTTCAGGACCCGCCGCCGGCTGCCGCGGCGGTGCGGCGCGCGCCCGGTTTGGCATCGCGCACCAGGGGAACGAACGAACACTCGATCAGGCGCTCCAGCTCGAACTTGCCGCCGCGCCGGGTGAGCCGCACCACTTCCTGCTTCTTCTCGCTGCGCTCGACGGGCCCGATCAGAAAGCCGCCGTCTCTGACCTGCGCGAGCAACGCTTTGGGAACGTGGCGAGCGGCGGCGGTGAGGAGCACGCGGTCGAACTCGCCCGCGTCCCAGCCGCGCGCACCGTCGGCGTTGCGCACGGTGACGTTGGTGACGAGGAGATCACGAAGCATCGCGCGGGCACGGTCGGCCAGCTCGGGCACGCGCTCGACGGTGCATACCTCGCGGCAGAGGTTCGCCAGCACGGCGGCGTGGTAGCCCGACCCGGTGCCGATCTCCAGCACGCGCTCGTCGCCGTCGAGGCGCAGCTGCTCGCACAGGTACGCCACCATGTAGGGTTGCGTCATCGTCTGGCGGAAACCGATCGGATAGGAGTGGTCGGCATAGGCCTCGATGCCGGCGTCGTGTCCGATGAAGAGATGGCGCGGGACGCGCAGCATCGACTCGATGACGCGCGGGTCGCGGATGCCGCGGGCCCACACGTGCTCGCGCACCATGCGCTCGCGCGCGATCTTGTACTGTCGCCACCTCACAGCTCGAACCTCCAGCGTTCCATGTCGACGATGGCGCGGTAGTCGGTCAGGTCGAGGTGGAGCGGTGTCAGCGACACGTAGCCCCGTCGCACCGCGGCGATGTCCGATCCATCGTCCTCGCGCCACACCGGCGCCTGTCCCCCGATGGTATAGTGCGACTGGAGGGGGCCGCGGCCGGGTTCGATGAAGTTCTCGTAGTGCCGCGACCCGAGCTTGGTGATGCGCAGGCCCTTGATCCGGGCGATGCGGGGGTCGGGAATGTTGACGTTGAGCAGGCAGCCCTCGGGCAGCCCGTAGTCGAGCGCGATGGCGGTCACGCGCTGCGCCAGCTCGCCGATGACTTCCTCGTCACCGACGTCGCGCTGGAGCGACGAAAAAGCCACCGCCGGCATGCCCAGGATGGTGCCCTCGAAGGCGACGGCCACGGTACCGCTGTAGTGCACGTCTTCTCCCATGTTGGGTCCGTGATTGATGCCGCCCACCACGAGATCGGGCGGGCGGTCGAGAATCACCTGCAACGCGAGAACCACGCAATCGGTCGGCGTGCCGACGATGCGGTAATGACGGTCGTCGAGTTTCTTGACTTCGATCGGGCGGCGCACCGTGAGCGAGTGGCTGCTGGCGCTCATCTCCGCGTCCGGCGCGACGACGTACACATCTCCCAAAGAGCGCAATGCGCGCTCGAGCACCTGGATGCCGCGCGCGTCGAAGCCGTCGTCGTTGGAGATCAGGATGCGTTTCGACATTCGTCCGCGCGTGCCCCGGCGCGCAGTTTACCAGAAGAAGGACTTGCCCACCATGCGCAAAAACCGGCCGGTATCGACGAAGGGATTGATGAAGCTGGTTTCGTCGCCGTAGATGGTCTCGACGGGCACGGAGGCGATCTTTCCACCCGCGCGACCGGCCCGGATGATCATCTCGGACTCGATCTCGTAGCGGTTGGTGGTGAGCGGAAACTTGCGGAAGTGCGACAGCCGCACCAGCCGGTAGCCGTTCTGCGAATCGGGAACGCGCCGGCGCGCGAGCAGCGAGATCACCGCGCTGGTCACGTGGTTGGTGTACTTGCGAAGCCACGGCATGTTGGCCGTCCGCACCAGCCGGTTCCCCACCACCATGTCGGCGTTGGTCTCGCGCTGGCGCTGCATGAAAGCCGGGATCTCGTCGGGGTTGTGCTGGCCGTCGGCGTCGAGCAGGATCGCGAACTCGGCGCCGGTCTCGCCCGCACGCGCCAGTCCGGTGCGGATCGCGGCGCCCTTGCCCTGGTTCTGCGCGTGCACGACCACGGTCGCACCGGCGCGCTGCGCGACGCCGCGGGTGTCATCGGCGGAGCCGTCGTCGACCACGAGGATGCGGTCGCGGCGCACATGCCTGGACACGCGGTCGATCACGTCGGCAAGGTGGCGGGACGCGTTGTAGGCCGGGATCACCGCGCAGAGTCCGTCAATCACCGTCGTCTCCGTGGGCGCGCTCGGTTCCCCGGGCGAGCGAGAAGAAGTGGAACCACTGTTCGGTGTGGGCATGGATGATGCGCTCCAGGTCGCGCACGCACCGCTCCTGCAGCGCGTCGATCTGGTCGA
>DASVAK010000046.1:0-14702 GCA_036376395.1 Candidatus Krumholzibacteriia bacterium | reverse complement strand
CCTCGTGCTGGAGCCCTTCGCCGGAGAGTGTCGTGCGCCCCGCCGTACCGCCCAGCAGGAAGCCCTTGCAGCGCATGTCGCCGGCGGCCCAGATGAAATCGCCGATGCGCTGGAAGCCGAACATCGAGTAGAAAATGAAGAACGGGATCATGTTGACGCCGTGCGCCGCGTACGCCGTCCCCGCCGCGATGAACGACGCCACCGAACCGGCCTCATTGATTCCCTCTTCGAGAATCTGCCCGTCCTTGGCCTCCTTATAATAGAGGAGCGTCTCCTTGTCGACGGGCTCGTAGAGCTGGCCCAGGCTGGAATAAATACCCACCTGGCGGAACAGCGACTCCATGCCGAACGTGCGCGCCTCGTCGGGGACGATGGGCACCACGTTCTTGCCGATGGACTTGTTCTTGAGCAGCAGCGAAAGCATCTGCACGAACGCCATCGTGGTCGCCACTTCGCGGTCGCCGCTTCCGGCCAGCATGTCCTTGAAGATGTCGATGCCCGGGGTGTCGAGGGCGGGCGCGATCTCGCGCCGCTCGGGGACAAAACCGCCCAGCGCCTCGCGACGGGACTTAAGGTACTTCATGTCGACGCTGTCCTCGGGCGGTTTGTAGAACGGCGCCTTGGCCACGTCGCGATCCGACACCGGAATGCCGAACTTGTCGCGGAACGCGCGCAGCTCGAGCTCGTTGAGTTTCTTCTGCTGGTGCGTGATGTTCTTTCCCTCGCCGCTCTCGCCCAGGCCGTAACCCTTGATGGTCCAGGCGAGGATCACGGTGGGCTGTCCCTTGTGCTCGACCGCGGATTTGAACGCCGCGTACACCTTGTCGGGATCGTGTCCGCCGCGCTTCAAGTTGCGGATCTGGTCGTCCGTCAGGTGCTCCACCATCTTGAGCAGGCGCGGATCCGCGCCGAAGAAATCCTTGCGGATGTAGTCGCCGCTCTCGGTGGAATACTTCTGGAACTGTCCGTCCACCACTTCGCCGAAACGCTCGACGAGCACTCCGTCCTTGTCCTGCGCGAGCAGCGGATCCCAGTCACCGCCGGTGATCACCTTGATGACGTTCCAGCCCGCGCCGCGGAACGCCGCCGCGAGCTCCTGGATGATCTTGCCGTTGCCGCGCACCGGACCGTCGAGACGCTGCAGATTGCAGTTCACGACGAAAATCAGATTGTCGAGCCGTTCGCGCGACGCGAGCGTGATGGCACCCAGCGATTCGGGCTCGTCCATCTCGCCATCGCCGAGGAAGGCCCAGATCTTCTGCTTCGACGTGTCGGCGACGCCGCGATCGAGCAGGTAGCGGTTGAAACGCGCCTGGTAGATCGCGAGCAACGGCGTCAAACCCATCGACACCGTCGGGTACTCCCAGAAATCCGGCATGAGCCACGGGTGCGGATACGACGAAAGCCCCTTCTGGCCGGGCAGCTCGTGGCGGAAGTTCGTAAGGTGCTCCTCGGTCAGTCGGCCTTCGAGGTACGCGCGCGCGTAGATACCGGGCGAGCCATGGCCCTGGTAGTAAATGATGTCGCCGCCGTCGGGATGATTCTTGCCGCGGAAGAAGTGGTTGAAACCCACTTCGTAGAGTGTCGCACTCGACGCGAACGTCGAGATATGACCGCCGATGCCGGGGTCTTCCTTGTTCGCGCGCACCACCATCGCCATCGCGTTCCAGCGGATGTAACTCTTGATGCGCCGCTCGATGGCGCGGTCGCCGGGGTAGCGTGGCTGCTGCGAGAGCGGGATGGTGTTGATGTAGGGCGTGTCGCCCGGGAAGTGGACCCGCACGCCGTAGGACGCGGCGCGGTCCTGCAGGCGCTGGAGCAGGTCGGCCACGCGCGCCGGGCCGTCGCTCTGGTAGACGTAGTCCAGCGACTCCAGCCACTCGCGGGTTTCGGCGCGTTCCTCGGCCACGTCTTCGGCGGACGGAGCCTCCGGTTCCGGCGCACTCGCCGGATCGCTGACGGTGCTTTCCTGATAACCGGCGTCTGCTGGCGACGACGCGGTGTCTTCGGACTCGGACTCTGGTCGCGGCTTGGCCATGTCTTGCTCTGTCGTTTTGGTCATGAATCTCTCGCCTGGGGCGGATTTACGCGGGGATGCGGTCCGGTGGTCGGAGCGGACCCGGAACGGCGCGGCGCATCCCCAACTGTGCGCCGCGTGGAGTTGGCTCAACGATACGTCAGGCTGGAAGTTACGTCAATCGGTCGCGGCTCGTGCCGCCCATCGGGTCTAAATCGGGCACTTGTGGCCCGCACCCGCGAAGTGAAGCGAGAACTTGGCGAAGTCCGCGAGGGTGACCGACCCGAGTGGCGCCGCAAAGTCCGCACACGCCAGGTACGGAGCACCGGGATTGCTGTTCGTCACGTAGTGCGTGACAAACCACGAGAAATCCGCATTGCTGACGCGACCGTCCGGGCAACCGATGTCGCCGCCGCACGGCGCTGGCCCCGGAGCGCCGGCCGACTTGTAGTCCGGACTGCGCGTCGCGATCGCAAGGCACCTCAATACGCATGTGGAAGGATCGCCGGCCAGGACACCCTGAACGCTGACGTACAAACCGGTGTCGCATCCTCCAGATATCGGCTCGTTACTGAACGTGGTCACACCCGACGCATTGGTGGCCGCATCTGCCTGGCTGCCCTGGGTTCCTCCGCAGAGCAGGAGTCCGTCGTTGCAACCGACAAGCCACATGTCGGACGCCGGGACTCCGGGGATCGGCAAACCGCCGCTGTCGCTCACGGTCAGAGTAATCTTCGCGTCGATGCCACCAACAGCATTCGTGAGCGGATCGCCGTCGCCCGAGGGGCAGACGAGCACAACTCCGGCATTGGCTGTCACGGTCGGAGGACAACCGGGAATGCCGCTGCCTGCCGTATCAGGACCCACGGCCTGCCCAAACAGAACACCTGCCGCGACCAGGGGGAGTATGAACTTGCGTTTCGACATTTCAGCGCCTTTCCCCAGGGGCAGTCGTTGATCGGGGACTTACTAGATCGGGCACTTGTGGCCGGCGCCCGCGAAGTGGACGGAGAATTTCGTGAAGTCCGCGAGCGTGACCGAACCGAGCGGCGTTGCATAGTCCGCACACGCCAGGAATGGCGCACCGGGATTGGCGCCGGTCGGATAGTGCGTGACAAACCACGAGAAGTCCGCGTTGGTGACCCTGGAGTCCGGGCACTTGAGATCGCCGCCGCACGGAGCGGGGCCGGGAGCGCCGGCCGACTTGTAATCAGGGCTGCGCGTCGCAATCGCGAGGCAAACGGGCACGCAGTTGGCGGGATTCTGAACTACCTTGCCCTGCAGCACGCCGTAGATGCCCGTATCGCACCCGCCCGACACGGGCTCGTTGCTGAAATGCGTGACACCGCTGGCGTCCGTGGCCCCGTCGGGGTTGCTTCCCTGGCTGCCGCCGCAGAGCATGAGGGCATCGTTGCAACCGACCAGCCACATGTCCACCGCGGGAACGTTGGCGATCGGTGAGTTCGTGTTGTCGCGCACGGTCAGGGTGATCTGGGCGTTGACACCACCGACGGCGGCAGTCAAGGGATCGCCGTCACCAATCGGGCATACCAGCACCACTCCCGCGTTGGCGGAGATCGTCGACTTACAGTTATCGACAATGCCGCTATTGACGTTCCCGGGACCGGCTGACTGCAAGAACAGGGCAGCGATTGCGAGCACGGAAAGAAAGGCTGATTTCTTCGACATGACGGGCACCTCGTTGGGGCGTGGCGTCGCGGTTAACTGCGCGGTCGGTTGCCGTCAATTATATCGCAAACGCGGTCGCCGCTTCAATCCGTCCAGTACTTCTCGAGGTGGAGATTGCCAGGGTGCGCGCGGGTGTGCTTGCGAAAACCGCGGAGTGTGAGCACCCCTTCGAGCTCTTCGATCATCTCGGGGTTGCCGCACAGATAGACGTGGGAGTGGTCGGGCGAGAGCGGCGCGCCCACCAGCGACTCGTAGCGCGCCGGCTCGAGCAACGTGCCGACGCGGCCGCGCTGGCCGGCCCATGACTCGGTGCCCTCACGGGTGGCGGTCGGGAGATAGACGAGGCGCGGATCGTTCCGCACCGCCTGCTCGAGCTCGTCGCGGTAACCGAGGTCGCGCGCGAGGCGAACGCCGTTCATGATGACGATGCGCTTCCACGGCGGATCGTTGCGAAACGTCCGGTACATGGACACGAACGGCGCCACGCCCGTGCCCGTCGCGACCAGCACGAGATCGTGGCCGCGGGTGAATCCGTCGAGGGTGAATCCGCCGCTGGCCTTCGGGGCGAGCCACACGCGCGATCCCTCGCGTTGCGCGAAGAGCCACGACGTGAACTCGCCGTCGTCGACGTGAACCACGAACAGCTCGACGTGACGGCGCTCGGTTGCCGGCGAGCCGATCGAGTACGACCGCTTGACCAGCGCGGGAGCGCCGGCGGTGATCACGTTTCGCCCCACCGACACGAACTGCCCCGGCTCGAAGGGTGGAAACGGCCCGGCGTCGGGCGCGACGTGGAGAAAGCACAGCCCCTCGTGCACGTCCTGGCGCGCGACGATGGTGGCATTGTATTCCTGCGGCTGAGCCATGCCGTTGCCGACGCTACCACAGCGCTCGCGGCGCCTCCATCCCGTTTGCCGGGGAGAACAACCCTTGACTTTGACCGGCCGCCGACTAAACTAGGCCACATTCACCGGCGCCCCACGAAATCCGCCGGCAAACATTGACGTTGCCGGTGGAAACCTGCCGCCGGCTCCGACTCTCTCACTGCGAACCAACGTGCACTACCCGGGAGCGAATGAATGAAACGCATCGTGGCGTTCCTGGCCGCTGTCTGTGTATCCGGCGTCTGCCTCGCCACCTCCGTGGGAGCGCAGACCGCTCCTCCCCCGCCGCCGCCCACGGACGCGTCGGGCGATACGCTGAGGACAAAGCAGCCGGCAAAGAACCAGACCACGGAGGCCGAGGACACGGCCAGCGCGGTAAGCGCCCGCACCCGCCGCATGCGCTCCGCCGACCAGAACCAGATGAAGTACATCATCTCGCTCGGCATCGGCACGGGCATCGAGTACAAGCCCGACGTCCTCGCCGACAACTACAGCCCCCTGCTGGGCGGCACCGTCGTATTCGGCGTGCGCCAGTACGGTGTCACCGTGGCGGCGAACCTCGGCTACAACTTCTTCCTCGCCAACAGCGTCGAGCCCAACGACCTGAACATCCTCACGGGCTTCCTCGACCTGCGCTACTCACCCACGCACACCAAGGCGCGGCCGTACATCCTCGTGTGCGGCGGCTTCTGGCGCCAGTGGGTCGTCGACCTCGACTACACGGAGAACGTGCTGGGCTACGGCGGCGGCGCGGGCGTGGAAGTGGAGATCGACCGCGTCAAGCGGCTGTTCCTCGATGTGCGCTACGTGCAGGGACAGACGCGCAAGATCGAGCCGCGCATCAACGTCGACGCCTCGAACACCGAGATCATTCCGGTGCGTCTGGGAGTGACGTGGGAGTTCCGTTGATCGTGTAGCTCGCAGGCTCTTCCGCGATCGGCGGCATCGACCGCCGCTCGCGGCAGATCCGCGCCAGCAGCCCCAGCACGTCCTCGTATCCCGCCACGTTGAAGCGCGCGTGCGTGCCCACCAGCCCGACACGGATGGTGTAGGCGCTCGGCGGCAGCGCGCGGAACATGTCCTCGTCGGTGATATCGTCCCCCACCGCCATCACGAAATCGTGGTCGCGCAGGAACTCGAGCGCCGCGTGCGACTTCGAGATCGCCGAGTCCCTCACTTCCAGCGTGCGATGCCCCGGCACCACCGCGAGCTCCATGTGCGCCGTGAACTGCACCAGCGCGTCGGCGAGCTCCTGCGCGCGCACCACGGCGAGCTCGGGATCGGCCATGCGGTAGTGCCACACCAGCGAGTAATCCTTTTCCTCGACGAATGAGCCCGGCAGCCGGTCGGATGCGGTGCGGAGAATCGGCAGTATCTGGGGCTTCCAGTCGCCGCGGAACGGGCGCATCTGGCTCCACTCGTCGACGTGCGCGCGCTTGATCCACGCGCCGTGCTCGGCGACGATGTTGAACGCCGGGTCGGCGAACCACAGCGCCATCACCTCGCGCGGACGCCCGGTGACGAGTACCAGTTCGGTGCCGCGCTGGCGGGCGATGCGCCCCAGCACGTCCAGCAATGCGGCCGAGGGCCGCGCCGCGTCGGGGCGGCCGGCGAACGGGACCAGCGTGCCGTCGTAATCGAGGAGCAGAAGGCGCCGCTTCGCGGCGCGGTAGTCGCGCACCAGGCGACGCCGGTTCTCCATGCTGATGATGCCGCTCGTGAAGCGCTCCTGCTCGCGGCGCACCATCGCCAGCCGGTCGAGAAAGTCGCCCGCCCACTGCTGCACGTTGTGCTTGCGCAGCCGTTCCTGCATGATGCGCAGGCGCCGCGATTGTTCGTCGGGCGGCATCTCGAGCGCGACCTCCAGCGACTGCGCGATCTCCTCGCGCGTGGCGGGGTTGATGGTGATGGCCTCGCCCAGCTCGCGCGACGCGCCGGCCATCTCGGAGAGGATCAGCACGCCCTGCTGGTCCACGCAGCACGCCACGTACTCCTTCGCCACCAGGTTCATTCCATCGCGAAGCGGCGTGATCAGCGCCACGTCCCCCGCCGCGTAGAACGCGACCAGGTCGTCGAGCGACATCGACGTGTACTGGTACGAGATCGGCGTCCAGTCGAGCGAACCGTAGCGGCCGTTGATGCGGCCGATGGCCTCGTCGATCTGCCGCTTCATGCTCTGGTACTGGTCGACGCCCTCGCGCGACGGCACCAGCACCAGTGCCAGCACCACCTTCTTGCGCCACTGCGGGTGCGTGCGCAGGAAATACTCGTAGCCGCGCAGCCGTTGCGCGATGCCCTTGCTGTAATCCAGCCGGTCGACCGACACGATCATCTTGCGGCCGCCCACGCTGCGGCGCAGCGCCTCGCGCCGCTCGATGTTCGCGGGGAGCAACGCGGCGGCGCGGAACTTCTCGTAGTCGATCCCCATCGGGAACGAATCGACCTCGGCGAGGTGGTCGCTGGTGTGGATGCGCCCCAGCGTGTGGTCATGCCCGAGGATGCGGAGCACGCAGCGCAGGAAGTAATGCCCGTACTCGTGGGTATGGAAGCCGATCAGGTCCGCGCGCAGCATGCCCTCGAGAATCGGATCGCGCCAGCGCGCCGGAAGCATGCGGAAGATCTCGAAGGACGGAAACGGGATGTGGAGAAAGAACCCCACCGACGCATCGGGCAGGCGCTCCTTGATCATGCCGGGCAGGAGCAGCAGGTGGTAGTCGTGCACCCAGATGACGTCGTCCGGCCGCGCGATCCGCACCACCGCGTCGCAGAACATCTGGTTCACGCGCTTGTACTCGGCCCAGAACCGGTCCTTGAACGACGCGAAGGACGGAAAGTAGTGGAAGAGCGGCCACAGCGTGTCGTTGCAGAAACCCTCGTAGAAGTTCGACATCGTCTCCGCGTCGACGAAGACCGGCACCGCGTGGTGCTCGCGCAGCAGCGCCTGCCGCACCTGCTTCTCCAGCCGGGCGGGGACGTCGGCGCCGGGCCAGCCGATCCAGAGAAAGTTGCCGGGACGGTTGTCGCCCGGCGACTGCAGGTACGAGGAGAGGCCGCTGGCCAGCCCGCCCGAGCTGGCATTGAACGCCACCGCATCGCCGTCGATCGCCACCGTCACCGGCAGGCGGTTCGACACGATGATGAGCCGTTTGTCGTGGTCTGCCCCGTTGGTCTTCTTCATGGTCAGCTCCGGCTCAGTTGATGCGCGGTGTTGATGACCGCCATGTGCGAATACGCCTGGGGAAAGTTGCCCAGCAGCTCGCCCGTCTCGATGTCCACGTCTTCGGAGAGCAGGCCGAGGTGGTTCGCGCGCGCGAGCATGTGCTCGAAAAACGCGCGCGCCGCGGCGCTGTCACCGATGGTGTCGAGCGCCTTCGCCATCCACAGCGTCGCGATGATGAACGCGCTGCGCGGCACGCCGAAGTCATCGGCGCTGGTGTAGCGAAACGTGTAACCGTTGCGGCACAGCGATTTCTCACACGCGCGCACCGTGCTCACCCAGCGCGGATCGCCGTCTTCCAGGAATCCGAACCGGGTCGCCTGCAGGATGGCCACGTCGAGCGCCTGCGACCGGTACGCCTGCGTGAACGCGCCGACCTTCGCGTTCCATGCGCGCTGCAGCACTTCCTCGCGGATGGCGGTGGCGACGGGCTGCCATTCCTGCGCCACGCCGTTGCGCCCGAGCCGCCGCGCGATGTCGACGCCGCGGTCGACCGCCACCCAGGAGAGGATCTTCGAGTGCGTGAAATGGCGCCGGCGATGGCGGTACTCCCAGATGCCGGCGTCGCGGTTGGCCCATTCGCGCGCCGACGTGCGCACCATGAACTTAACCAGCGACCACATTTCCTCGGGCAGCGGCTCGAGCTGGTACTTCATGTAATAGAGGTGGATGGTGTTCAGCACCTCGCCGAAGATGTCGTTCTGCCGCGTGCGGCTGGCCGCGTTGCCGATGCGCACCGGCTTCGAATCGCGGTACCCGGCGAGATGCGGGAGGATCTCCTCATCGAGATCGGGGCTGCCATCCACGCGGTAGAGGATCTGCACCCTGGTCTGCTTGCTCTCGAAGAGCTGCAGCAGGAAATTCACGAAGCCGCGCATCTCCGAGAACTGTCCCATGCTCGCGAGCGCTTCGAGCACCAGCGACGAGTCGCGCAGCCAGCAGAACCGGTAGTCCCAGTTGCGAACCTCGCCCACGGTCTCCGGGAGCGACGTGGTGGCAGCCGCCACCATGGCGCCGGTGTCCTCGTAGATGAGGAGCTTGAGCGTGATCGCGGAGCGCAGCACCTGCTCGCCCCACTCGGCGGGCAGATGGCACCCACGCGCCCACTCCTCCCACTGCAACCGGGTGCGCTCCATCATTTCGCGCACGTAGGCGTGGTTGGGGACGGCCAGCTTTTCGTGGTAGGAGAGCACCAGGAACTCCTCGCTGCTGATCTCGATCGGCTCGGATGTCATCACGCGGCCGAGGTCGAGACTCGAATACAGGAAAACGTCCTCGAGCGCATTCGTGACCTCGATCATCCCGTCGCGCCGCACGACGCTGGTGCGGTTGCGCGCGTAGTCGAGGCGCGGATTGAACACCACCTCCACGGCCGGGCGGCCGCGCAACGGGGTGATCACGCGATGGATCTCGAGCGGTTTCTGGAAGCCGCGCCCGTCGTGGTAACGCGGCATGAAGTCGGTCAGGGCAAAGGCGCTCTCACCGTCGTCGAACTCGGTGCGCAGGATCGCGGTGCCGTGCAGGTAGCTCTGCGTGATGCGCGCGGGGCGCGCATGCGCGACCTTGAATGTGCCGCCCGCGGGATCGAGTATCGAGGCGAAAATGGACGCGCTGTCAAAGCGCGGCAGGCAGCACCAGTCGATGGCACCGGATTCGTGGACGAGGGCAGCCGTGTTGCAGTTGCCGATGATTCCATAGCGCATGATCCATCATCCGGGGCTGAATGAACGGACCACGCGGACCCCGGGCAAGGACCACGCGGTGGGTAAGGGAAAATAAAACACGCGGATGCGCGTTTCGCAACCCGTGAAATAGCAACAAAAAAGGGTGGCGGAGCGATCCGCCACCCTTTCGAGGTGTCATCGGCAACGACGGATCAGACCGTCATTCCCGCGGCTTTCACCTCCGCCGGTACCATCTGCGCGAACTGCTCGAAGTTCTTCTCGAAGAGAGCGACGAGCTCGCGGGCCTTCTTGTCGTACGCCGACTTGTCGGCCCACGTGTTGCGCGGATTCAGGATGTCCGAAGGCACGCCGGGCACTTCGGTCGGAACGTCCAGGCCGAAGATCGGGTCCTTCATGTACTTCGCCTTGTCGAGCTTCCCGTCCAGCGCCGCATTCACCATCGCGCGCGAATACGCGATCTTGATGCGCGACCCGACGCCGAACGAACCGCCGCTCCAGCCCGTGTTGACGAGCCAGCAGCTGGCGTTGTGCTTGCGCATCTTCTCGGCGAGCAGGTCGGAGTACTTGTTGGCCGGGAGCGCGAGGAACGGCGCGCCGAAGCACGTCGAGAAGGTGGCCGAGGGCTCCTTCACACCGCGCTCGGTGCCCGCAACCTTCGCGGTGTAGCCCGAGAGGAAGTGGTAGCTCGCCTGCTCCGGCGTGAGGCGCGAGATCGGGGGCAGCACGCCGAACGCGTCGCAGGTGAGGAAGATGATGTGCTTCGGGTGGCCGCCGACGCCGTCGAGCTTGGCGTTGGGGATCTGCGAGATCGGGTACGACGCGCGCGTGTTCTCGGTGAGAGTCGCATCGTTCAGGTCGATCTCGCGCGTGTTCTCGTCGACCACGACGTTCTCCAGCACGGTGCCGAAGCGCCGCGTGGTGGCGTAGATCTCGGGCTCGGCTTCCGCGGAGAGGCGGATCACCTTGGCGTAGCATCCGCCCTCGAAGTTGAAGATGCCGCGGTCCGACCAGCCGTGCTCGTCGTCGCCGATGAGCCGCCGCTTCGGGTCCGCCGAGAGCGTCGTCTTGCCCGTGCCCGACAGGCCGAAGAATACGGCCGTGTCGCCGTTGGGGCCCTCATTCGCGCTGCAGTGCATCGAGAGCACGCCGCGCAGCGGGAGCACGTAGTTCATCACGGTGAAGATCGACTTCTTGATCTCGCCCGCGTACGACGTCCCGCCGATGATGATGATCCCCTTGCCGAAGTGCGCGATGATGAACGCCTCGCTGTGCGTGCCATCGATGGCCGGGTCGGCGTGGAAGCCGGGCGCATTGATGATGGTGAACTTCGGGGTGTGGTTCTTCTGTTCCACCGGATCCGTGACCGGGATGAACATGTTGCGCGAGAACAGCGAATGGAACGCGTGCTGCGTGATGACGCGGATGGGAATCCGGTGCTCCTTGTCGGCGCCGGCCCAGCAATCCTGGACGTACACCATCTCGTCCTGCAGGAAGGCCTGCACACGGTGCAGCAGCCGTTCGAACTTCTCCTCGTTGAACGGCTTGTTGACCTTGCCCCAGCCGATGTTGCTCTTGCTGGACGGTTCCTCGACCAGGAACTTGTCGTCGGGGCTGCGGCCGGTGTACTTCCCCGTCTCGCCGCACATCGGGCCGTGCGCCGCGATGAGGCCCTCGCCGTTCATGATGAATTCTTCGTAAAGCGTCGCGGCCGTGGGATTCCACATGACGCCGCCCAGGTTGGTGAGGCCGACTGCCTCGAGACCCACCTTCGGCGAATGTTCACTTTGTGACATTGAAAGAAACCTCCAGATCGGGATGCGATGATGAAAAAGCGGCCTGCCTCACCGCGCGGCGCTCCGGATGAAAGGATTGGGTTTCCGGGGCGCGCAGGCTGCGCGGATTGCAGACCCGATGGTAGCGAAAATCGCCCCGCTCTGCCATAGGGTTCTCCCGGTCGGCGCGGCCTGATAACTCCTGAGATACCGGTAGGTTAGGACCCCGAACCGCCCGGTTCAGTCGTTCAGCTGCTCGAAGTCGGCGAGGAGCCAATCGGACAGGAGCATCTGGATACGAACGCCGAAACCGCGGCTCCACGCGTCGTTGCCGGTGATGTCGGAGTCGTCGAAGCCGTTGATGCTGTATCCGGCGCCCACGCGCACCGACCGGAACACGATGCGGCCGAGCTCGATGCCGGCACCGTATTCCTTCGCGCCATTGCCGTGAAGCAACACGGTGCGTCCCCACACGTCGACGTCCCATCCGCGTCCGAAGTGCCACAGGTACTGCGCGAGCGCGAGATCCGTGTGCGTCGTGGTCGACGCCCCGTA
The DNA here is from genome assembly GCA_036376395.1 of Candidatus Krumholzibacteriia bacterium. Lineage (GTDB taxonomy): Bacteria > Krumholzibacteriota > Krumholzibacteriia > WVZY01 > JAKEHA01 > JAKEHA01. Next base: position 2,883 of record DASVAK010000046.1, on the reverse strand, counting down.
GCTGAAATCCTCGACGTACTTGTACGCGTACTTGAGTCGCAGCTCGTGCTGCGCCGTGGGCAGCACGTTGACGTCGGCCGACGCGACCAGCCGCCAGCGGATGGCATCCGGATCGACGGGCGCGTAGCGGTCGTACCAGCTCTTGAGCATCGCCAGCGACTGCACCGGCGCGCTGGGCGAGCGCCACGCCATCGCGAGCGTGGAGTAGAACTGCGTGCCGTCGTGCGCCTGCGCGTCGTCCTGCGTCACCAGGCCGAGGATGTTCTTGCTCAGCCAGGCAAGGCCGTGATCGAGCTGCTGCGCGGTCGAGATGCGCGCCAGGTGCCGGTTTGCGAGGTGCTCCCACCGGTACTCGTAGCCGCCGTCGACGAAATGCGAACCGGGCACGCGCGTGGAGAGACCGGTGGTGAGCGACACGTACTCGTCCGCGTCGCGTCCGCTCACCGAGAGGAAGCCCTCGACGCCCGCGGTGGCGGAGAGCGTCGGCGAGAGCTGCAGGCGCTGGCGAATGCCGCTCACCGCGCCCATGCGGTCGTCACCGGCGGTGCGATCCAGCGCATAACGCGTGTACGCCTGCGTGCCGCCCGCCGTGCCCTCGATGCCGGCGGTGACCTGGTGGGACGAGCGCCCGGCGGCGGTCAGGTACTCGTGGGTCGCGATGGCGCGGAAATGCTGCGACAGCGGCACGGCGAGCACGGTCTTCAGCCGGTTCGGGTAGTCGTCGACGGTGTCGTTGCCGAGGTTCTGCTCCCACGTGGTCGAAACACCCGCGGTGCCGCGGTTGCCCAGCGTGAGGCCCGCCAGCGCGAGCGTGCCGCGGTCGTCGCGCGTGGGCTGGTCGTGGTGCGCGACGCGCAGCCCCGCCGACATCTCGAGCAGCCGGCGGCGATAGTCGAGCGTGGCGCGCGCCGTTTCGCGCCGCTCGTCGGTACGCTGGAGCTCGTGCGTGTAGCCGTCGGTGTTGAGCGCCAGGTGGGGCGAGAACGCAAGGCGTCCGTCGAAGCCCGCCTTCACGCTGGCGAGCTCGCTGTCGGCGCCACGGAACGACGGGTTCGAAAAATCGCCGTCGACCTGGCGCAGGTAGAGGTCGAGCTTCGACGCGCCGCGCGTCGCGGCGGCGTTGACCTTGTACGCGCCGCCGTCGCCCGTCATGTCGTCGTTGCTGTGCGCGACTTCCCCGCCGAGCCGCAGGCCGCGCCAGCGGTACTCGCCGTCGATGCCGTAGAGCGCGTAGCCGGGCGCGTCGCCCGCGTTCGCCACCGCGGTGACGCCGGCGCGATAGCGCGAGCCGTTCACCACGTCGCCGCGCGCGCCAAAGAGGTAAACGCCCTCCTCGTCGGTCTCCACGTCGTAAATCACGACGATGCGATTGGGGTTGAGCTCGCGGTCGGTCACCGGCACCGGCTCCATGAACAGGATCGAGCCGTCGTAGGGATTGATGGTGTAGTCGCGGCGGCGGATCATCACGCGCGCCTCGAGCACCTTCTCGCTCTGGTAGCGGTCGCGCGTCTCGACGATCACGCGCTCCGAGTTCTCCACGATGGGCGCGCGCGAGAGGTGATAGAACCCGCTCGTGCCGTTGGCGGGAATCTCGTCGGTGCGCGCGACAAAGTCGGTCCTGGTCACGAACGCGCGCACCGAGTTGGCGCCGTCGGTGAGCGACGACGCCAGGCCCGTCACCGCCTGCTGGTAGGTGAGGAACTCGCCGTGGTCGATCGGCGTGCGCAGGTCGCCGTAGCGCAGGTACGATTGCCCGCGGTCGACCGAGAGGTAGTTTCCGCCGCGCGCCGGCGCGGTGTAGTACAGCGACGACGCGTCGCCGAAGATCGGGTACTGCTTCTCGGGATCCGGCTGCTTGAAGAGCGGATCGTCGTAGCGCTTCTTCGTGTCGAGGCGCGCGGTGACGTTGAACCCGCCCGGCGCGGCGCCCTGCACGAACAGGCGGGATTCGGCCTGCAGATCGAATCCGTCGCGGTAGTTGTCGATGCCGTGTCCCTTGCCGCTGCCGTCGGTGTCGAACACGCCCGCGTTGATGTCGACGATGCCGGTGGCGAGGAACGGCCGCTCCGGCGTCACGAACACCACCTCGGTGGACGCGCGCATGCCGTCGCCCTCGATCGTCACGGCCGACTGTCCCGGCTCGTGGCGCGGCAGCACCGCGAGCGACACCAGTCCCTCGCGCGTCATCGCCTGGCGGCCGCGCTCGTCGGGGCGCGCGTCCGGTGTCGCGATCCACGCCTCACCTTCCGACACGGTCACCACGAATCCGTCCATGACTGGAAGCCCGAACGCGTCGCGCACCGCGAAACGAAGCGTGGCGCCCGAGCTGCCGTCGGCCGGCACGAGCGTGCGGGCATCCAGCGGCACGATCTCGGCGGGACGTGACGCCAGCGCGACGTGCACGCTGTCGGCGGCGTGCGCGCCGCTGTCCTCGGTCGTGACCACCAGCGTGTTCCAGCCCGCGCGCAGGTGCACACCGTACCACGTGGTGGTCTCGATGCGGTGGTTGGGGTCCACCGTGCGCTGGCCGATCTGGTCGTCCTCGATGCGCTCGTCGTTCACCCACAACACGACACGGCGTCCCAGCGCGTGCTGCGCGCGCACGCGCACCTGGTCGCGGTCGGTCGACACGAAGCCCTCGGCCGGTTCGAGCACCTCCACCGTCGCGTCCGCCGCCGGCGGCGCGGGGGCGAGGTCGACCGCCGGCACGACGGGCCGGACCACCTGCGGAAGCGCGACGCGTTCGCTCCACGTGCTCACGTCGAACGTGCGCGTGCCGCCCGGGCGCGCGCCATTCGCGAAGGGACGGATGGTCGTCGTGACGGCGCCGGGAGCGGGCTCGGTGTACAGCTCGGGATTGAGCGAGCGCCACGTGGAGCGCGC
>DASVAK010000075.1:0-2939 GCA_036376395.1 Candidatus Krumholzibacteriia bacterium | reverse complement strand
GTGGGCTGGCTGAAGCGGATGTGCTGGTCGAGGTGCCCGATGCGGTAGCGCTTCGGGATCAGGATCTCGCCGCCGTCGGGGTGCACTTCGTCGAGGATCATGCGGAACACGGTGGTCTTGCCGTGGCCGTTGCGACCGACGAGACCCACGCGCTCGCGGCGATTCACCGCGAAGGTGAGATCCTCGAAGAGCATTTGCGCGCCGAAACTCTTGGTGACCTTGTTGAACTGGATCATTCGTTGTCCATCATCGGTTGCGAACCAGCAGGCACGTGGATGCGTTGACGCCCTGCGCCGCCGCTTCGAGTCGGTAGCCCTCACGTATCATGCCGGCGATCATCCGTGCGTCGTCGTTGGGGACCATGTGTCCGAACACGAGCCACAACGAATCCGGCTGATCGCCCAGCGTCGCGACGATGCTCTGCACCTTTTCGACCGGCGACTTGTTGCGCAGCCAGCGGCCGTAGTAGATGTCGTTCTGCCGGCAATACGCGGGCGGCTCCGCTTCGTGCCAGCAGGCGAAGCTCCACGTCGACGGGATGCCCTCGCGCGACGCGAGATGCCGCGTGTAGTACGCGAAGGCCGGCGCGGCGCCGTAGTACACGTAGGTGGCCTGGCCGGGGACGCGGTGCTCCATCCAGAAATTGGTGACGACGCGCAGGTCCTCGGTCTCCGGCCACGAACCGGACCGCTCCGGGTAGACGCGATCGCGGAGCCACCGGTTCGGCAGCGAAACGACGCACATTACGACCACGGCGGCATACACGGCAAGAGTTGCCCATCGGAACGTGCGCACACGTGGCGCCAGGGCGCCCACGGCCACCGCACATATAATGAGGGGCGTCATGATCATGCCCCAGCGATACCCCAGGGGAAACAGGCGGAGCAGATCGACGGCGGCGTACACGTTGATGGCGACGGCGAACCAGATCAGCAGCCGCGGCGCACGCCGGATCGCCAGCACCATGAGCAGCAGAACCGGCGTCACGGAGAGGCCGGTCGCGATGTGGGAGTGCGGCCATCCCGTGAGCTGGAACGCGATCAGCTCGCTCGCCATCTTCCACTTGTCGGCGAGAATCTGCGCCACGCCGCGCCCGTGCTCGGCACCGGCAAACTTTCCCGAGTTTTCGACCACGCGCGCGAGCTGGGTCGGCAGGTACGAAACCAGCAGCGGTATCAATCCCACCACGTACAGGACGAGCGCCGTGCCGGTGGCGCGTCGCGTGCGCATGTCACGCCGCGCGATGCTCTCGACCACCACGCAGAGAAAACACGCCGCGATGGGGAAGACCGTGGCGTAGTACACGTAGGTGCCCGCGAGGGCGGTGAGCGTCCAGCCCAGCACCGCGCGCCACGTGCGCTCCTGCGTCATGCGGTGCAGGAACACCAGGTTCCACGCCACCACGGCGGGAACGAACGCGTACTGTCCCACTTCCTGCGCGTAGCGCACGTCGGAAGGGAGGAACGCCATGAGCACGCCGGCCAGCATCGCCACGCGTGCGCCGGCGACGCGACGCGCCAGCACCATCACGCCTGCCACACCGGCCACACTCGCAATCACCGAGAGGAAACGCAGCCACGCCTCGGAGTCGCTGATCTGCATCCAGGTGTGGAGCAGCAAGGTGTACAGCGGTGGATCGCCGGTGCCGGTGCGCGCGCTGGCGACGAGCTGCGAGAACGGCGCGGTGGCGATCCAGTATTCGCCCGCCTCGTCGAACCAGAGCGCGCGGGCGCGCAGGTCCCACACGCGCACGCACAGCGCGACGCCGAGGATACACGCGGTGTTGAGCCACTCGCGCTTGTCGGGAGAGGAAGCAGCGCGCATCGACGACACTCAGGATCTCTTCTTGGGATGGGTCTGCAGGCGACGCACCACGCGTGTAACGAGCGCGCGTGGCGCCAGCCGCACGCCGAAGGCGATCACGTTGTTGAGCGCGCCCGGCACCACCACCGGTTGCCCGCGCTTCATGCCGTTGTAGCCCGCGCGCACGACCGCCTCCGGGCTCGTGCGCATGAGCAGCCGGAGCCCGCGCAGGTCGCCGACGTTGGCGCGCTCCTGGAAGCCGGTGGGGGTGGGGCCGGGGCAGAGCGTCGTGACCGTGACCCCCGTGCCGCGCAGCTCGTCATTGACCGCTTCCGAGAACGAGAGCACGAACGCCTTGCTGGCGTAGTACACCGACTGTAGCGGGCCGGGCTGGAATGCGGCCGTGGAGGCCACATTGATGATCTGCCCGCGTCGCCGCGACACCATGTCGCGCACGAAAAGCTTGGTGAGGTGCATCAACGCGACGATGTTCACCTGCACCATCTCGAGCTCGGTGTCGAAATTGGATTCGGCGAACTTGCCGTACATGCCGAAGCCGGCGTTGTTGACCAGCACATCGATCGCGATGCCGGAGCGCTTCAAGTGGTCGTGGATGCCCTCCGGCGCGCGCTCGTCGACGAGATCGGCGACCAGCACGTGCGCGGTGACGCCGTGGAGGTTCTCGACTTCCTTCTTGAGGACGGCCATGCGCTCGCCGTTGCGCGCGGTGAGGACGAGGTCATAGCCTTCGGAGGCGAACAGGCGCGCGAACTCCGCGCCCAGCCCCATCGATGCGCCCGTGATGAGCGCAACCGGTCGATCAGCCATTTATCCCAGCGCCTCTCTCAGATCGTCGATGAGATCCTCGGTGGCCTCGATGCCGACCGACATGCGGACCAGCTCGTCGGTGACGCCGATGCGACGGCGCTCGGCGGGCTCGAGCAGGCGGTGCGACGTGAGCGCCGGGCGCGTGAGCAGCGACACCACGCCGCCCAGGCTGGGCGCGATGAGCGGCAGCGTCACGCGCTCCATCATGCGCTCCGCGGCCTTCACACCGCCGCGCAGTTCGAAGCTCAGCATGCCGCCGAAACCGTCGAAGAATTCCGCCGCGCGCTCGTAGTGCGGATTGTTGATCA
>DASVAK010000032.1:0-8595 GCA_036376395.1 Candidatus Krumholzibacteriia bacterium | reverse complement strand
GAGTAATCGAGCGAGTTCTCGCTGATCTTCGCGGCGCGAATGAGCGCGAGCAGCGGCAGGAACGCGACGATGCCGTACGCCCCGAGCGCCACCACGGGCAGCACGTAGAGTGCGGTCTGCACACCGAAGCGGCGCATGATCCGCGCCACCAGGAAGATCTGGATCAGCGCGGTCACGACGTTGACCCAGGTGAAGTAGTCGGCGTAGAACGCGCCGATCGCGTGTTTCACGAACTCATCGGATGCCTTGCCGGCCAGGTGTCCCGCGGCGGCGGCGTCGTTCGCCATGCCGGTCACGACGCGACCGAGGATGAACTCGCCGTTCGTGTTCGCAAAATTGAGAATCCACAGGAGAAGCGCCACCAGCAGCAGGTAACGGCTCTGCATGATCATCGCAAAGCCGCCGCGGCGGTCGACCATCGGCGCCCCGGCGGGGCGGTGCTGCGCGGCGTGGCGCATGCGCCGGTTGACGACCAGGACGAGCAGCAGGTACGCGAGGAGCATGGCGGCGGCGACGAGCATCAGGTCGTACACGCGCAGCCGTTCGATGAGCACCCGCGAAATGAAACCTCCAAAGACCGCGCCCATGGTCTGGCCAAAACCCAGGATGGCAAACAGGCGCTTGCCCTGTTCGGGCGTGTAGACGTCGTTCGCGAGCGACCAGAACTGGGCCACGATCATCATGTTGAAGATGCCGACCCAGACGAAGAACGCGATCCCGAGCCCCGGCGTCGACGCGACCGCCATCAGGTAGAACACGCCGATATTGGCGATGAAAAACACCGTGACGGTGCCGATCAGGCGCATGCGGTCGACGCGGTTGGCCAGCCAGCCGTAGGCCGGAACCAGGAAGAGAAACAGGACCGCCTGCGCGGCCGAGGTGTAGCTCTTGAGCTCGGCGCCGCCGGCGGAAAGAATCAGCGGCTCGCGCACGACCTTGAGGACGTAGTACGACGTGAGCAGGAGGAAGACGCTCAGCGTGAGCAGCGCGGCGTCGGCTCCCTCGCCGGGATTCACGACCGTGAAGGGCGCGAACACGCGATCGAGAAGCCGCGGCTGCCGGGGGCGTGGATGGTTTGCGGCCATGCGGGATTGTAGGGCGCTCGTGAACCGTTATCAATCGGGCAGTTGGGAGTTCGGACGGGCAGTTGTGCGCCGGGTCGCGCGCATGGTATCGATTGCGAGAAACCAACCATAAGACATCAAACCACGGAGCCTTTATGCCCGAGAGCAAGACCGGACCGACGAAGACGACGCTCGCCGCCTACCTTGCATCCATCTCCGACGAGGGCCGGCGCGAAGATTGCCGGGCGCTGGCGAAGATCATGGCGCGCGTGACCGGCAAGACGGCGACCATCTGGGGCGGGACCATCGTGGGGTTCGGGAAGTATCACTACAGGTACGAGAGCGGCCACGAGGGCGACACGTGCCTGGCCGGCTTCTCCTCGCGCAAGGGCGATATCAGCCTCTATCTCTTTCCGGTCTTCCCGGAGAAGGAGGCCTTGCTCGGAAAGCTCGGCAAGCACAAGGCGGGGAAGGGATGCGTGTACATCCGCCGGATGGAGGATGTCGATGCCGGCGTCCTCGAAAAACTGATCACGGCGTCGATCCGCGAGATCCGAAAGCGGTATCCCGCATGACGCGATTCCTGGTCACGACCACGCTCCTGCTCGCCGCCGTGGCAACCATGGCCGCACCGGCGCAAGATGCGTCGAACCCCGACCGCGAGAGCCTGCTTCGGTTGCACGCCAACGTGATCCGCGCGCACCTCGAAAGCGACGTCGAGCGACTGCTCGCAGACGAGGCTGACACATACTACGTCGTCTCCGGACGCGGAGAGATCACCTGGCCGACCCTCGCCGAGCGACGCGCGAGGTTGGGGGCGTACCTTGGCCGCACGCGCTTCGATACCTATCGCGACGAGGTCGAGCCGGTGGTCACGATTTCAGACGACGGCACGCTGGGTTGGGTCGTGGTGCAGATCGAGGCGCGCGGCACCCAGAAGTCGGATGCGGGACCGGATGAGCCCGTCCAGTTCGTGAGCAGCTGGATCGAGCTCTACCAGAAGCGCGACGGGCGCTGGCAGCGGGTTGGCAACGTCTCGAACTTCAAGCCCTGATTCCGCGTTTCCCCGACAAAACGCCGGATCGCGTGTCGATTCCGGCAACGCCCGATCGTCGTGCTGGTGAGAACATTCCGGACCAACCATTCATCAGGAGGGAACGACATGAAGTACATGATGTTCATCAAGCACGATGAGAAATACCGCGCCGAACAGATCCCCCAGGGCCTGCTCGACGCCATGGGCAAGTTCGTCGAGCAGGGGTTCAAGAGCGGCGTGCTCAAGGATACCGCGGGCCTCAAGAGCTCGGCGGAAGGCTTCCAGGTTCGCAACCGGGGCGGCAAGATGAGCGTGACGGACGGCCCCTTCAGCGAGGCGAAGGAGCTCGTCGGCGGCTATGCGCTGGTCGAGGTCGCCTCCCGGGAGGAAGCGCTGAAGGTCGCGCGTGATTTCATGGAGCTGCACCGCGTCCACTGGCCCGAGTTCGACGGGGTGTGCGAGGTGCGGCCGCTCGAGGACATGTAGCATTTGCGCCGACAACGCGGGTTCGTCGGTCCAGATGATGGTCTCGTCAGGGTCGGACCCTACGGGATGCTCACAACGAGTTGTCCGCTTTTGCGCTCCGCGCATCCGGCTCATTGCCAATTCGCGGCTCCGTTCGCGCCAGGCGTTCATTCGTTGGTTACCTTCAAGGGGTGAGCCACCGCACGCACCCGGCCCACGGACATGACCGAACCTGGAGGTAACGATGAATCGTTCCGCACAACTGGCGCTCGCTGGCCTCGTCAGCTTTTCCCTCTTCTCGTGTTCGATGCTGGGGGCCGGGTCGAAGGACTTCGTCATGATGGGAAGCCCGCATGTCCCGTCCGCGGAGGGCAACGCCAGGATCAGCACGACCGATGATGGCAACACGCAGATCGACGTGACGGTGAAGCACCTCGCGCCGCCGGAAAAGATCAACCCCGAAGCGACGGTCTTTGTCGTGTGGGTGCAGGGCAACACCGAGAGCGCGGAGGCACACAACCTGGGAGCGCTCAAGGTGAACGACAACCTGGACGGAAGCATCACCGCCGTCACGCCACTGAAGACGTTCGATCTGTATATCACCGCGGAGCCGTCGGCCAACGTCAACGTGCCCGGCGGGGATACCATCTTGAGAACCAACGTCGAGGCCAAGTAGCGGCGCTTGTCGACTGAGCGGAAGCGCATCCACGAGCTCCACCGCTCCCAGGTCGTTCTGCGTCCCGTCGGGGACGACTGGGCTCGATTTTCGGTGGCGCCTGCGCGTAGAATTCCCGGAACACTCACACGGGAGGACGCGATGCACCGCGACACCGACATTCTCCACGCCGGATACCGCGAGGTTGCGGAGAGCGGTCCATTCAGGGAAGGGCCGCAGTTCGCCGCAACCTTTACCACGCCGGGTGCGCCGGCGGACCATCGTTACACCTACGGTCGCTTCGACAATCCGACCTGGGCCGCGTGGGAGCGCGCGCTCGGCGTGCTCGACGGGGGCGAATCGGTGTCCTTCGCCTCGGGAATGGCCGCGGTGTCGGCGGTGTTCGGTACCGCGCTCGCGCCGGGCGACACCGTGGTGCTGCCGTCGGATTCCTATTACACCACGCGCGTGCTCGCCTCCGGCTGGCTGGCGTCGATCGGCGTCAAGACGCGCCTTGCTCCCACGCGCGACAACGCCCAGCTGGATCAGATCGAGGGAGCACGACTGCTGTGGATCGAAACACCCGGCAACCCGCTGCTCGAGGTCTGCGATCTCGAACCCATGATCGCCGCCGCGCACGAACGCGACGTGCTGGTCGCGGTCGACAACACCACCGCGACGGGATACCTGCAGCACCCGTTGCGATTGGGCGCGGATTACGTGGTCGCATCCGACACCAAGGCGATCACCGGTCACAGCGATCTCATCCTCGGACACGTCACCGCGCGCGAGCCGGCCCGCGCGACGGCGCTGCGCACCTGGCGCACGCAGCACGGTGCCGTGCCCGGGCCCATGGAAGTGTGGCTCGCTCACCGGTCTCTTGCCACGCTCGCGCTTCGTCTCGCCAGGCAGTGCGAAACGGCCCTTTCACTGGCGACGTTTCTCGCCTCACAGCCCGCCGTCCGGGCGGTGCACTATCCCGGCCTTCCGTCCCATCCGGGTCACGCGATCGCGCGCCGGCAGATGGACGCATTCGGCCCCGTGCTGAGCTTCGACCTCGACACGCGTGAGCGCGCGGAATCCTTTCTGCGCTCGCTCAGGCTGGTGCGCGAAGCGACGAGCTTCGGCGGCGTGCACTCCACCGCGGAACGACGCGCCCGCTGGGGTGCGGATGCCGTCAGCGAAGGGTTTATCCGATTCAGCGCCGGGTGCGAACACGGGGACGATCTGCGGGCGGATATTGCCTCCGCGCTCGCCGGCCTGCCCCGTTGATCGCCTCGCCGTTACGGTAGTTCCGGCAGTTTCGCGCCGGGAAACCCTGTATTTCAGGCCATAACCATCTCGACCCGCGCCCCGCACGGAGCACGGGCTCCTATATTACCCGGGCACGGTTCGCTTGATGGGTGAGGGACTCAACACTTGCGCCGCTACCGAGCGGCGTGGGCTACAGGAGGAACTCTCATGTTGACCTGGTCGATCATTTTTCTCGTGATCGCGATTGTCGCGGCGATCTTCGGCTTCTGGGCCGTGGCCGGCGCGTCGGCGTTCATCGCCAAGATCCTGTTCGTCGTGTTCCTGGTGCTGTTCCTCATCAGCATGCTGGCGCGTGCGATGCGCGGGAACCGCCCGCCGGTCTGACCAGGATCGGCTCCGTACTCTCATTGATCTCCGACGAAAGGAGGGGACATGCGTCCCTTGAGCGTAATCGTATGCCTGCTCGTCGCCCTTGCCAGCCCGGTCCTGGCCCAGGCGAGCGATTCGAAGGATGTGGACGTGAACGAGGTCTGGCAGACCGTCGTGGACCAGCCGCGCACGGATGACGCGATGCGCGCGCAGATCCTGCGTGTGCTCGATCTTCCGGCCAGCCGGGACATTGCGCGAACGTACCGGCTCGATATCGACGACGCCGCGCGCGCGGTACCGGCGCTGGATGGAACCGAGCTGCGGGACCTGCACCAGCGCGCCGCCGCCGTGGAAGCGGGGCTGGCGGGTGGTGACAAGGTGGTGATTTCGACCACGATCATCATCATCGCGCTGCTCGTTCTCATCCTGATCCTGGTCGCCGACTGACGGGACATCCCGTGCGGCCAGGCGCTCTCATCCTGATTGTTTTCCTGGCGGGCCCGGTCCTGGCGCAACGTGCGCCGGCCGGGCCCCCGCCGGACACCGCCCCCGTTCTCCTCGATGTTCCATTTGTTGCCCAGGAGTCGCACCTCTGCGGCGGAGCGTGTCTCGCCATGCTGCGACGCTTCTGGGGTGAGCGGGGGATCCGCGCGCACGACTTCGTCGACGACATCGATTCGCCCGACGGCATCACCACCGCGCGCATGGCGGAGGCGGCATCGCGCGCGGGCTACGAGGTGTACGCGTTCGACGCCACGAGCGATCTGCTTCGCCACCATCTCCACCACGGGCGCCCCGTGATCATTCTCATCGATGCACCCGGACCGCGCTTGCACTACATCGTCGTGGTGGGATGCACCGACCGCACCGTCACGTACCACGACCCCGCCGAGCGGCCGTACGTGACATCGTCGCTGCGCGATCTCGAGAAGCGATGGAGAGCCGGCCGGCACTGGACGCTCTTGATGACGCCGCGCGCTCCCGCGGATGCGTCGCGCGAAACGACCACGCGGGTCGCGGGCACGACGGATCACGATGCCACTCCGTGGACCGTGCGCGCCGCCGGCCACTTTCGCGATCGCCGCTGGAACGACGCCGAATCGGCCGCGCAATCCGCGCTGGCCGCGAACTCCGGCGACGCCGGGGCGTGGCAGATCCTGGGAGCGTCGCGCTACATGCAGAGCCGGCGCGACGACGCGCTCGCGGCGTGGAATCATGTCGACGCACCCGTGGTGGATCTAGTGCAGGTGAGCGGGCTCGAGCGCACGCGCTACCACGTCGTGGCCGACGCCCTCGGTCTCGACGATGGCGCGATGCTCACCACCGATGCGATGCGTCTCGCGCGGCGCCGTCTCGCCCTCGTCCCGTCGATCGCGAACGGGCGCGTCGACTACCGCGCGGTCGGCACGGAAGTGGTTGACGTCGACGTCGCCGTGGTGGAGCGCTCGCGCTGGAGTCCGCCGGTGTCCGGCCTCGCGGTTGCGGGCGCGCGCGCGGTGGCCGAGCGCTCGGTGCGGGCGTCACTGACATCTCCCACCGGCGGCGGAGAAGTAATCGAGGCCTCGTATCGGTGGTGGGAGAACCGCCCGCGCGTGGAAGCGCGTCTCTCGACGCCGTCGGTCTTCGGCCTGCAGGGGCTCACGCGCGTCAGCGTGGCCGTCGAGACCCAGACTTACGCGGACGACGCGGCGGGGCCCGCCTTCACCGAGACCACGCGCGAGGGAATGATCGGTTGGACGCAGTACCTGGCCCCCGCGTGGATGATCGATGCCGGCGCGGGCATGCATCATATCCGCGAACGCGGAAGCTACGCGTCGCTCGACCTGGCATTCACCCGCTACCTCTTCAGCGATCGCACACGCGCGCGCGCGGGCGCATCCGCGTGGCGACGCACCGACGCCGGCGAGCCGATGCACGTGCGCGTCGATGCCGGCCTCGAGAATCGAATCGACGTTTCCCCCTCCGTCCAGCTGGATGCCCGCGCGGGCTGGAGCTCCGTGGATGCGGCAGCGCCCCGGATGCTCTGGCCCGGTGCGGGCACCGGCGAAGGCCGGGCCGCGCTCCTGCGCGCGCATCCCCTCCTCGACGACGGCGTCATCGCCGGCGACGCGTTCGCGCCGTCGCTCGCGAGCGCGGGGATCGAGGCCACACGCTGGATGGTGGCGCGATGGGTGGGTGCGGCGCTCTTCGTCGATGCGGCCTGCGCGCTCCCCGCGGACGCTCCGCGCGTCGTCACCGACGCGGGGCTGGGACTCCGGCTGCGACCGCCGGGCCAGCGCGGCCTCTTCCGGCTCGATTTCGCCATGGGCGTGAGCGAGCCGGCCCACGCGGTTTCTTTCGTATGGCAATCCGCTGACTGAGCGTGTGGGCGTCGCCCTCACGATCATCTTCACGCACCGGTTCGAAGAGGAACAACGCTCGATGGCGCGCAACTGCGCGGTCGCGCGGTGTGGGGACGCGACCACCGTGGACTGGCGCCCGGGCACGATTCCGGTTTACGTTGACGCTTCCCAAGGTCACGAAAGGTGCACGGTATGAGCGAGACACACCGGGTCTTGCTGACAGGCGCCACCGGTTACATCGGCGGGCGATTGTTGCGGAGATTGGAATCGGATGGCTATCGCGTCCGCTGCGTCGCGCGGCGCGCCGACGTGCTTCGCCAGCGCCTCGGGCCCTCGGTCGACGTCGTGGCAGGCGATGTGCTGGATCGCACCAGCCTCGATGCCGCGATGGCGGACGTGGATGTGGCATTCTACCTGGTGCACTCCATGGGCTCGAGCTCCTTCGAGGAGACCGACCGTGTCGGCGCGCGAAATTTCGCCGAAGCCGCGCGCGATGCCGGCATCCGGGGGATCATCTACCTCGGCGGGCTGGGCAGCGAGGAAGAGGCGCTCTCCGCGCATCTTCGCAGCCGCCACGAGGTGGGTCGGATTCTGCGCGCGACGGGCGTTCCCGTGCTCGAGTTTCGCGCCTCCATCATCATCGGATCGGGAAGTCTCTCCTTCGAAATGATCCGCTCCCTGGTGGAGCGGCTTCCAGTCATGATCACCCCGCGCTGGGTCAAGGTGGTCGCACAGCCGATTGCCATCGACGACGTGATCAACTACATGATGGCGGCGCTTCGGCTTCCGGCTGCGCAGTACCGCGTATACGAGATCGGCGGGGCCGACCGGGTCTGCTACGCCGACATCATGCGCGCGTACGCGCGCCGGCGCGGACTCCATACCCGGATGTTGCCGGTTCCCGTGTTGACGCCGTACCTGTCGAGCCTCTGGCTCGGACTGGTCACACCTCTTTACGCGCGCATTGGACGCAAGCTCATCGAGAGCATCATTCATCCCACGGTGGTCCGCGATCCCGCCGCCATGTCGGCGTTCGACATCCGACCGGTGGGCATCGACGAGGCGATCCGACGCGCGCTCGCGCGCGAAGACGAAGAGTTCGCCCATACGCGGTGGTCCGACGCAATGTCGTCAGCGGGCGAGCCGCGGTCGTGGGGTGGGGTGCGATTCGGTTCACGGCTGGTGGATTCGCGCACGGTGCGAACCGACGTTCCCCCCGGGGCCGCGTTTGCGCCCATCCAGCGCATCGGCGGTGAGACGGGCTGGTATGGGCTCAATTCACTGTGGCGGCTCCGCGGTCTTGTCGATCTGCTGGCGGGAGGTGTGGGCACGCGCCGCGGCCGCGGACACACGACGAAGCTCCACGTGGGAGACGTGGTCGACTTCTGGCGCGTGGAAGCCATCGAGCCC